>DCKY01000240.1:0-20807 GCA_002320775.1 Planctomycetes bacterium UBA1662 | reverse complement strand
CCAGCTATGCCTGATATGGGCGGTGGTATGGGCGGAATGGGCGGTATGGGCGGAATGGGTGGTATGGGCGGAATGGGAATGTAAGGTTTCCTGGAATTAAGGATTATAGAAATGGCTAAACAGATTCTTTTTGATAGTGACGGTCGGCAGAAGCTGACCGCTGGGATGCAGACCCTGGCAAAGGCCGTGAGCTCGACTCTCGGACCTTCCGGGAAGAACGTGGTTATCGACAAGAGCTTCGCGGGCCCCGTCTCGACCAAGGACGGAATCTCGGTTTCCAAGGAGATCGAACTTCCCGATCCGTTTGAGAACATGGGGGCAAAGATCCTCAACGAGGTCGCATCGAAGACGAATGATAATGTCGGTGACGGTACGACCACCGCGATCGTTCTTGCCAGCAGCATGATCGAGGAGGGGCGGAGGTTTGTCGCTTCGGGCGTGCAGGCCCAGTCCATCCGCAGCGGCATGGACCTTGCCGCGGAAGCCGTTGAGGATGTGGTACTTGGCCTGGCGAAGAAGGTTGAGGGCTACGATCAGATCCGGCACGTCGCCTACATTTCCAGCAACTCTGACAACCAGATCGCTGACCTTCTTGCTGAGGCGATGGAGAGCGTGACCAACGATGGAGTTATCACCATCGAAGAAAACAAGGGTACCGAGACCTACCTTGAGGTGGTCAAGGGGCTCCAGTTCGACAAGGGCTTCTGCTCACCGTATTTTATTACCGACCCGGCGAACCTGAACACCGAGTACGAGGATGCCCACATCCTCTTCTTCGAGAAGAAGATCACCGCCGTCCACGAGCTTGTTCCATTGCTCGAGAAGGTCGCGCCGACAGGCAAGCCGCTCGTGATCGTAGCTGAGAATGTCGAGGCCGAGGCGCTCGCCGCCCTGGTCATCAACAAGCTCCAGGGCGTTCTGCAGGTTGTGGCCGTCAAATCTCCCGGCTTCGGGGACCGCAGGAAATCGCTCATGGAAGACATGGCGATTCTTACCGGAGGCGTCTTCATCTCCGAGGATATTGGAGTGGGCCTCGACCAGGTCGAGCTCGAGCATCTCGGCAGCGCGAAGAAGGTCGTTGTCGACAAGGAGAAGACCATCATTATCGACGGAGCTGGGAAGCAGAAGGCTATCGATGAGCGTCTTAACCAGATCAATATCCAGATGGAGCAGACCACCTCGACCTATGACAAGGAGAAGTTTACCGAGCGTAAGGCCAAGCTTGGCGGCGGTATTGCCGTTCTCTACATTGGCGGTCACACCGAGGTTGAGATGAAGGAACGCAAGGACCGGGCCACCGATGCGCTGCATTCCACCCGGGCGGCCGCCGAGAGCGGTGTGATCCCCGGCGGGGGCACGGTCTTCGTGCGCGCCATCAAGGCTCTCGGAAAGGTCAAGGCCAAGGGAGATGAGGCTTTCGGAGTGAAGGTGGTTGCCGCGGCCCTGGAGGCTCCGCTTCGCAAGATCGCGGAGAATGCCGGCTACGACCCGGGAGATGTCCTGGTCGAGGTCAGTGAGCTCAAGGGAGCGAAGGGTTTCAACGCGCTGAGCGGCGAATACTCTAACCTGGTCAAGGATGGAGTGATTGATCCTACGGATGTCGCCCTCACGGCCCTGAGAAACGCGGTCAGCATAGCCGGCCTCAACCTGACTACGGATGCCCTGATTACGGATGTGGACGAGCATGACGTACCGGTTGTCAATGCCGTCACCTGACAGGGAGCCCGGCTAGTCCAGGGTCGTGTTGGCCCGGCTGGACATTTACCGGTCGGACAGGGGGTGTTACCCTGTGTGCAATGGCTGGAGGATTTTCTTCGGCGACGCTGAGGACCGGGGGTCTGTTCCTGTTGTTTCGGCGGGTTATTGGTGAAATCTGATGGGGAGCAGCAACTCCACGATGTCCAAGCGGGACTATTACGAGGTCCTGGGTGTTTCCAGGGATGCGTCGGATTCGGAGGTCAAGAAGGCCTACCGCGAGAAGGCGCTCAAATACCACCCTGATAAAAATCCTGGAGACGCTGAGGCGGAGGCCGCCTTCAAGGAGGTCTCCGAAGCCTTTGAAATTCTCAGCGACGAGGAGAAAAAAAGGCTCTACGACGAGCATGGACACGAGGGTCTGTCGGCGCAGGGCTTTGGCGGCGGCTTCACGGACATCAACGACATCTTTTCCCGCTTTGGAGACATCTTCGAGGGTTCTCTTTTTGAGGGCCTCTTCGGGGGAATGGGAGGAGGTCAGCGTGAGGGGCCCCGCCGCGGCCGCGATCTGCGGATCGATCTCGAGATCACTCTTGACGATGTTCTCGAGGGCGCGCAGCGGAAGATTGAGATCAAGCGGCGGCGTGACTGCGGCGAATGCGACGGCAGTGGAGCTGAGCCCGGAACGGAGCCGCAGACCTGTGTTCAATGCCAGGGGATGGGGCGGGTAGAGTCCAGCTCCGGATTCTTCCGGGTACAGCGGCCCTGTCCGAGATGCCACGGCGGCGGCAGCGTGATCACCACTCCCTGCGGAGCCTGCGAAGGCGAAGGCCGCGTTGCGGCCTCCGGTGAGATCGAGATTGACATACCTCCGGGGATTCACAGCGGAAACCAGCTTCGAATCCCTTCCCAGGGAGATTCCGGAGTCAAGGGAGGACCGGCCGGAGATCTCTATTGTCGAATGGCCGTGCGCAAACACGACCTCTTCGAGCGGATGGACAACGATCTCCTGCTGGAAGTCCCGGTGACCTTCTGTGACGCCGCGCTTGGGGCGGAGCTGACGGTGCCGACCCTGGAGGGCGAGGAACAGCTGGCGATCAAGCCAGGCACCCAGAGCGGAGAGATGCTGCGGATCAAGCGGAGGGGGCTGCCGGATCTCGAGGGCCGCGGTCGCGGCCACCAGCTGGTGAGGATCATTGTCGAGACTCCCCGGAAGCTCTCAGGCGAGACGAAGGAGCTCTACAAGCAGATCCGGGAGCTCAATTTCGAGAACGAGCACCCGGCCCGGCAGAGTTTTCTGGATCGAATCAAGGACTACCTCAAGGGTGGGTCCCGTGAAGCTGAGGAATCATAGAGAATGAACATGAACGAAGGCGATACTGATACCGGCCTGGAAGAAAACGGCGAGCCTGCCGAAGAGCTTCCGGAGGAGACCGGCAAGGAAGAAGCCGGGGCCGGCAGCGATGTAGCCCCGGAGGGCGAGTCTCCCTGGGTTCCCCCGACAGAGGAAGAGCACCGGGCGCTTCTCGACATCAAGGAGAAGGCGGACTCTATTTTCGAGGAGCTGCTGAGGGCCAGGGCCGAATTTGAGAATTTCAAGAAGGTCAAGGCTCGCGAGGCCGCGCGTGACCGCGCCGCGGCGGTTCGCGGTTTTATAGGCGGCCTGCTCCCCGCGATCGATAATTTTGAGAGAGCTGTCGATAGCGCTGATCCAGGGGAGGGCGGGGCCGGGGGTCTGCTCGAGGGAGTCGGGCTGATCCACCAGATGATCCTCAAGCTTCTCGATGATCATGATGTGTCTGTCGTTGAAGCTGAGGGCCGACAGTTTGACCCTGATTTTCACGAGGCTGTCTTCGAGGAGGAGGTCTCCGAGGGCTCGACAGGTGATATCCTCGAGGTGCTCGAGAAGGGCTATCTTCACGGTGAGGTTCTCATTCGGCCCAGCCGTGTAAAGGTGGCTAAACTTGTGGAGCCGGACCAGGGCGAGACCGAGAGCTGAGAGCGTTGAAAACAGGCCGATCTTATGCCGACCTATGAATACAGATGCCAGGAGTGTGAGGAGATCTGTGAATTCCTGCAGAGCTTCTCCGACCCTCCCAAACGGAAATGTCCTTCCTGCGGCCGGCATCGCCTCAAGAAGATGATCTCCGGCGGGGCTGGGCTCATCTTCAAAGGCTCGGGTTTCTATATCACCGATTACCGCAAGGCTGATTATGAAAAGGATGCCAAGGCCGACAAGGACAGCGGCAAATCCACGAGCGCCGATTCGGGGAAAGACTCATCCAAGAAGAGCAAAGACTCCAAGAAGAGCAAGGACGCCAAGTCCTCCTCGAAGGACAGCGCAGGAGAGAAGTGACCATGCCAGCAGGTTCTCTATGTCGAGGCTGCGGTAAGGCTCTCGCTGAAGATGCCGAGACAGCTCCTTTCTGTTCGGCCCGTTGCAGGGACGTTGACCTGGGGAACTGGTTTTTCGAGAGGTACCGTGTCTCGAGGCTTTTCGATCCGGAGAATGACCAGGAAGAATTCCAGGCCGCTCTCGATTCACCTGCCGAGGAAGCGCAGGAGGGAGAGAAAGGCTGAGCTCTGCCCCTGGCGGGCGGGGATCAGGATAAAAAGAAAGAGGGCGCGTCGACTGCAGGTTTGCGGTCAACGCGCCCTCTTTTTATCCGCAGGAGAGTCGAACCTCAGCGTCCGAGTCCAACGGGAAGTCCGGTGTCTTCGTCGATCCTGCCTTCAAGGTCGGGATCTTCCACTTCCCAGGACACTACGGCCGAGTCGGTGAACAGCACCTGGAGCATTCCTTCATGTCCCTCGTGCTCGTCGCCGTCGTTGTACTCCTTGTAGTATTTATCCGAGGAGAGCACCTGCGCCTTACCCGTGGGCTTGCGGCGTACGATGGTCCAGGAGTAATCAAGGGTGTCCTCGTCGAGCTGGAACTTATCGTCCTCGTCCACCTGGGCGATACTCGCCTCACCGGCGGGACATTTGAACAGCTTCGGCTCGAGGCTTCTCCCCTGCAGAGATCTCAGGAGAATGTTCAAGGAGTCGTGAGCCAGGGGCTCATCGACTGATTTATCTCTCGGGAACTCATATTTTTTGTCAGCGTAAGCTGTCGCGGCGGGGTAGACCTGCTTGAGGTTGTTGGTGCACTGGATTTTCCAGGCCTCGCCTCGGCCCTGCAGAAGCGCGGGTACGACGAGCCCGGCAATGATAGCGATGATAGAAATTACAACCAGCAACTCGACCAGCGTAAAACCATCGCGCTGACGGAGACCATCATTCATGAGTATTGTTCCTTTCCAAAATTTCTCCTTCAGGGTCCGGCAGCCGCCTTGGCCTCGAGACCCGCATACCCTACTAAAGATCCACTTTACAGGGCTTTACTCAGGCTGCAAGTTAATTGAAGGGTATCGTTGGCTCTTCCCCGCGTTACGACCCTGACAAGGCCCTTACGGATCCTCAGCGCCCGAGTCCCCTGGGGAGTCCGGTTCCCTCATCGAGCTTATCTTTCACCTCGGGATCATCTAATTCCCAGGTCTCTACATGGGAATCGGTGAAAAGCACGATCACAATTCCTTCGTGATGCGCGCAGGCGGCGAGCGGAACAGCTCGCCCAATGGCCTTGGTCTCTTTCATGGCCCAGGCGTAATCAAGTGTGTTTTCATCGAGCACAAACTTGCCAGTTTCCGGGTCAGCGGTGGCCGCTTCGGTATCTCCGGCGGGGCAATTGAAGAATCTTGGCTCGAGCCCTCTTCCCTGCTCAGAATCCAGGAGAATGTTCAGGGAATCATGAGCGGCCGGATCATCCACGGATTTATCTCTCGGGAATTCAGATTTTTTGGCTGCGTAAGCATGCGCAAGGGGATAAATAATTTTGAAATGATTGGTGCACTGAATTCTTTCAGCCTCGTTTTTTCCTTTTAGGAGGACCGGCAGGAAGAGCCCTGCAATGGTACTGAGCAGGACGAGGCCACCGAAGGCGACGCTACAGCCGATCAGTACCTTGACCCCGGTCGACATGCCACGGGGGGCGGAATCATCGAGACCGTTCTCGTACGGAGCCTCGGTCTCACCCGTTTCCCCCGGAGGAGCATCCTCGTAGCCATCTGCGTATTCGTTGTTTTCGCGGTCATCGATCATGGGCCTGGGTCCTCATTTTCCGTCGTCCTCGGTTTCAAATCCGACCCGGAGGGGGGGCTTGGAAGCGCTGCGCGAGTTTAATGTAGGCATAGAAGTGAAGCCTGTAAACTATTTAGCCCTCCGAGCGAGGACCCTGACAAGACCCTGACGGATCCTCAACAATTCTCTCCCGTGGCTATTGAGCAGAAAGGGACGGCCTTCTCGTACCTGGGGGCTGGGTCCCGGTATCGTCCGATAACCGACCTTTTTGTTTCGCGGGCGAAGCCTGTTGGTGAGAGGCAAACAACCTAACATCGGGCCTCGCTGGCAAGCGCCGTGAACGCCTCAAAACGGGGGCAATAAGCCCTTCCGGGAGGTTTTCTCCCGGTGGGAACCGTTTTACCCCGAGGCGTGGAATCTTGTGCGGGATCGATATGAAAAGATGACGGATCACGGGTTTTTGTGTGATAATTATAGGCCGGGTTGGTTTCTCGACGATTGAGCGGGAGCCCCCGGTATTTCCGGACAGCTGGTCCGGATGCCCGGTGAGTTGGTAAACCCGGGAATCAGTAAGAAATGCAATGGCGCCAGGATCATTCTCGCGGTTATCACCGGGAGATGGTTTAACTTGGTCCGCCGTTTAAAGAAAGGCAATGGTAGAAGACATGCTCCAGATCGCCGGGAGAAGGTTGAGTATCGAAAAGGTGCTGCTGCTTGGCATCGGTTTGTTCCTTACCGCCTTTCCCCCTGTTTTTTCACAGGAGGAAAGCGAGGTCGCCGATTTCAACGAGGACAAGTGGACGCTCGAGATGACGCCCCTGAAGATCCGTATGGTGACCCCCCGCATTGGCGTGGGTAAAGGCAGGACCTTCTGGTACATGGTCTATTCCCTGGAGAACAAATCCGGGGCGGATCGAAACTTCTTTCTTTCCATCAGCGCCAAGAGCGACAGGAAGAGAGGCTATTCCGATCTATTCCTTCCCTCTGTAGAGAAGGCGATCGAGAGACAGGAAGACAGGCCTCTGTGGGGCAAGGCCGACAAGTTCAAGGTGCTCAAAGACAAGTCCCTGGGTGAGCGGAAGTTCTCCTATACCAGGATCAAGGATGGAGAGAAGCGGCTCTGTGTCGCGGTATTCAATAAGTTCGATCCGAACGCCAAGAATATCACTATCCGTGTGACTGGATTGTCCAATGACATTGAAGTAATCAGCGACCCCGATGGCCGCACCCTCCTGCGAGAGAGGATCCGTCTGATCCATTTGTCGCGTCCTGGTGATGAATATGAAATCACCAACGACAGCTTCAAGAATCTTCGTATGGAGTGGCGCAAGGAGTCCACGGAGGTCAAGTTCAAGGACGAGTGATCACGTTTTCAGATGGAACATCACGAGTCTTTTTTCAGCTCCCTCTCTGAAGAGGAGCATCACCTGCTCGCTCTTAAGGATCTCCTCTACGAGGGGTCCTGGGAGGAGATTGAGATTGATTTAAAGGCCCGTAAGGATAACAAGCCCTACGTGGTCAAACTTGATAGCCGAATAGATGAGGATCTGCTTCGTATCGAGAGACTGAGAGCTTACGAAGATGAGAAGGGTGTCGACCTCGGTCGCTACCTGCCTCACAACCAGTCAGCTCAGAATTGAAGACGTTTCTCAGCGAACCAGTTAAGTAAGGAGGAGGCCCCGGGATCCGGGTAGCCAGCTAAGGAGAAAGAATGAAGTTTTCCAGTTTGAAACAGAAACTAGGTTTGACCCTCGCCGCGGCGGTGGTCACCTGTTCGATCATCGGTTGTGCCTCCAGCGGCGATAGCGCCAAGCCCGCGGTAGCTCTGCCGTCCGCCTCAGTTGCCGCCGTTAGCGCCAGGATTCCTGAGAGCGTTCTCAAGGGCAAGGGGCTCGAGGAGGTCTGGTATCTCGGCGAGGTCGTCTCCGGCAAAGAGCGCGTTGGTGTCCAGAGAGCCTATCTTCTCGAGGAGGATCTCTTCTGCGTTACCGATCCGAACAGCGTTTCTCAGAGACACCTTGTCCGCTTCAGCAGAAATTCCGGCCATGCCGTCTGGTACGAGGATATCGAGGGTTCCATGGTGCACGCTCCTTCCACCTACCACTATCCGGAGACGGTTCTCCGTGACCCCGAGCTTTATTACACCCAGCTGGACAAGGTTGTCTGTCTGGATCTCGACACCGGTCGCAAGAAGTGGGACAGGGAGCTGAGCTTTCCGGTCTCTACCACGGTGGTGGCCAATGAGAGCCACATCTTTCTCGGCTCCGACCTCAAGCGCGCCTACGCGGTTCCCAAGAAGATGAAGGTTGAGCAGTGGACCTACCTGACCAATGGCCGGATCGAGGCGACCCCCCTGCTGGCCGGGGACAAGGTTGTCTTCGCCTCCCATGATGGTTCCGTTACGGGACTCGTCCCGGGTGAGGGCTGGGACAAGGTTCGCTCCTGGAAGTTCAATACCGGTGACAGGATTCGTTCGGACCTGGCCTTCTACGACCGCGGTATCTTTGTCGCGTCGTCTGACTACAAGCTCTACTGTCTCAGGCTCGACGGAACGGTCCGCTGGAGCTTTGTGACCCAGGCGGAGGTCAATGAACCTCCCTCCATCTACAAGACCGCCGGTGGAGCCCATGCGTTCGCGATCGCAGATGAGAACAAGCTCAAGGGGTTGCCCCGGACGCTCTTCGCCCTTCCCCTGCCCAAGGGGGATAATGTCGCGGCCGTATTCCATTCCTGGAAGCTGGAAAATGTTAAGAAGGTGGTTTCCATCGGTAAGAAGAACCTCTACGTTCTGATGGAACCCGGCGCTTCCGGTGAGAAGACCCTGCTGGCCGTGGATATCGCCACTGGCAAAGAGGCCTTCCGCCTCGATGTCGCCGGCTTCAATTTCATTCCGAATAACGCGGCAGATTTTGGCCGCAGGAGTACGGAGCGCGGCCGCATCTATCTCATCAGCAAAACCGGGGCCATCCAGGTGCTCGGTGAAAAGAGCCTGTAAGCTGGGCCAGGGGGTCCCGGGCTCCAGTCGGTGGGAGCCATGCAGGACTCGATACCAGCATGAACGGGAATACAGGCGTGGATGACCCGGGGCGTTTCGCCCGGGATTGTAAGGAGCGGGAGCTTTTCGATGGCGCTCGGCGGGTCCTGGTGGCCTGCTCCGGAGGCGCTGATTCTACCGCCCTCGCTATCCTGTTGTCCGAGCATTTCGCGGCGCTCGGGGCCGAGGCGCCTGAGCTCTATCTAGGCCATGTGAACCACGCGCTGCGCGGGGCGGACTCCGATGAGGACGAGGCTTTCGCCGGGGAGCTGGCACGGAAGCTGGGGGCAGAGTTCCTCAGTATTCGTCTCCAGGGGACAGCCGGAGACGAGCCTCCCGCTTCGTTGAGCGAGGGCCAGGCGCGGGAGCTTCGCTACGCGGTCTACCGGGACTGGGCGAACGGGCACCAGCTGGACTGCATCGCGACCGGTCATCACAGGGATGATCAGCAGGAAACCCTCCTGCTGCGTCTTTGCAGGGGTACCGGAGTTGCCGGGCTGGCTGGGATTCCCGCCAGCAGGCTGCTGGGCGGCACGGAAGACGCCGTGAAGCTGGTGCGGCCGCTGCTGGGCTGGTCCAGGGCGGAGCTCCTGGATGTTCTCGATGCCCACGGACAGTCCTATCGAACCGACGAGACCAACAGGAACCTGGAGATTCCCCGCAACCGCGTGCGGCACGAGGTGCTGCCCCTGCTGGAAGAGCATGTACATCCGGGCGTCAGGTCTTCGCTCGGGCATCTTGCCGAACAGGCTGCCGGTCTCCAGGGCGATCTCGAGAGCCTGGGCGTCCGGGCGCTTGCCGCCGCGCGGCTCGCAGCTGCCGGGGAAGGGGTCTTTCTGTCCCTGGAGGAGCTGCGGAGCTGGCCGCGAAGCGTTCGCCGCGAGGTCTACGCCGCTGCGGCCAGGGAGCTGGCGCCCGGCACCGCGGGCTTCTTTTCCCGGCGGCAGTTTGAATCCGCGGAGGACGTGCTGGACCCTGATGACAGCCTGACCGCCGCCGACCTGGGTGGAGGACTCCGGGTTGAGCTGGCCGGGGGCTCGCTTCGCTTCAGCCCCGCGGCGGGACAGCGCGTGCCGCCACTGGATTCCTGCGGTGATGTCACGCTCCAGATCGATGGCGACCCTGTGGCCTGGGGGGACTGGTCTCTCTCCGCCCGTCGTGAGCCATGGAGGGGGCCGGGGGAGGACACGCTGGAAGAGTGGGTCGATGAGTCCTCGCTCGATGGGCGTCTCCTGGTGAGGGGTCGTCTCCCGGGTGACCGGGTCTGGCCCCTGGGCGCGCCCGGAAGCAAGAAACTCAAAGAATTCCTGCGCGAGAGCGGCGTTCCGGCCGGCGGCCGGGATGGGATTCCGCTTGTCGTCAGCGCGGGAGAGATCGTCTGGGTTGTCGGTCAGCGTCTCTGCCAGCCCTTCAGCATCGCTTCCGGCGGGGCCTCCGCGGTGCGGCTGCACGCCCGCCGTCTCGAGGATGCGTCCTGCTGATCAGGACGGACCCCTGTTTCGAGCCCGGGCTTATCCTGTAATCGGTTGGTGGGAAGTCTTGACTTGCGACCGCATGCCGAATGAAAATACCGCCATGTCAACCGAGAGCCAGACCTATCAGAACCCCCTCGTCAAGCGCTATGCCAGCGCCGAGATGCTGAGGATTTTTTCCGACGACAACCGCTACCGAACCTGGCGCAGGCTCTGGCTTGCGCTGGCGGAATCCGAGGCCGAGCTCGGACTCGACATCAGCGAGGCCCAGCTGGATGAGCTTCGCGCCCATCTTGACGATATAGATTACGACCGGGTGATGCAGCACGAGAGCGAGCTGCGCCACGATGTCATGGCGCACATCAAGACCTTTGGCGAGGCCTGTCCCTCGGCCGCGGGGATCATTCACCTCGGTGCCACGAGCTGCTACGTGACCGACAACTCCGATTGCATTCTCAACCGCCAGGCCCTTGAGCTGGTGCGGTCGAGACTCGCTCGTCTCCTGGGCGCCCTGGAACAGTTCGCGCTCGAGTACAAGGAGCTTCCGGCGCTCGCCTATACGCATTTTCAGCCGGCCCAGCTGACCTCCGTCGGCAAGCGCGCGGCGATCTGGGCTCAGGATCTCCTGCTCGACCTGAAGGAGGTACAGTTCCGGCTCGACGGGCTGCGCTTTCGCGGCGTGAAGGGTACTACGGGAACCCAGGCGAGCTTCCTGCGCCTCTTCGACGGCGACACCGACAAGGTTGAAGCTCTCGATGAGATGGTGACAAAGAAGATGGGCTTCGAGGCGAGGTTTCGCGTTACCGGTCAGACCTATACCCGCAAGCAGGATGAGGCAGCCCTGCACGCCCTCTCCGGCCTGGCCCAGTCGGCTCACAAGATTTCCAACGATGTGAGGTTGCTGCAGCGCCTCGGCGAGATGGAAGAGCCCTTCGAGACCAAGCAGGTCGGCTCCTCGGCGATGCCCTACAAACGCAACCCTATGCGTATGGAGCGGGTCTCCTCCCTGGCGAAGTTCGTGATCTGCGAGGCGCAGAACGGCGCCTGGGTCCACTCCACGCAGTGGTTTGAGCGGACCCTGGATGATTCTGCCAACCGCCGGCTCTCGATTCCGCAGAGCTTCCTGGGAATCGATGCCATCCTGATTCTCATGGTCAACGTGGTGGAGGGACTGGTCGTCTATCCCGAGGTCATTCAGCGGATCCTCAAGCAGGAGTTTGACCTGATGGTGAGCGAGAATCTCATGATGCTGGCGGTGAAGGCGGGGGGCGACCGCCAGGAGCTGCACGAGAGCATCCGTGATCACGCGATGGTGGTAGTCCAGGCGCGCCGCGGCGGAGATGACAGCGCTGATCTCCTCCTTCGATTGGCTGAAGACCCTCTCTTCGCGAGTGTTCGTGAAAACATCTCCGAGGTTTCGAATCCGGCCGACTATATCGGCTGCTCCGCCGCGCAGGTTGAGCGCTTCTTTGCCGAGGAGGTTCGTCCAGCCATCGAGCTCTGCGGTTCCGCCGGGGATGATTCCGATACGTCATCCTGGGACGTCAGGGTTTGAGCGCCTCGGCGTTGGAAGGCTTCGTGATCCACAAGTCGAGCAGGAATGTCCGGGTCCGCACCGGCTCCGAGGTGCTGTTGTGTACTTTGCGGGGACGCTTCCGGGATGAAAAGACGGGGAGATCTCCCGTGGTGGTGGGGGACCGGGTGACGGTCGAGCCCTGCGGCGAGGGGGAGGCTGTCCTCGAGGAGATCCTGCCGAGAAAGACGGAGATTCGCCGCGCCAGGGCGCTGCGCCGAGGGGGACGTTTGCGGCCGGGCAAGGCGCCCGCCGAGGAGCTGGTGGTCGCATCCAATGTTGACCAGGTTCTGATCGTGATGGCATCGTGTACGCCGCCGCCGCGCTGGGCTCTCATCGACAGGGTTCTGATCTCCACCGCCTGGGAAAAGGTCGAGGGCGCGATCTGTCTCAACAAATGGGACCAGGTGGAAGATGAAGATGAGGTGCGGGAAGACCTGGAGGAGAGTCTTGGGGTATACGAGGACCTCGGCTATGACTGCTTCCGCCTGAGCGCGCTGGGGCGCACCGGGATGGAAGCGCTCTCCGCCTGGCTCAAGGACAAGGTGACCGTTTTTTCGGGTCATTCCGGCGTTGGTAAATCAACCCTCATCAATGCGCTCTGTCCCGACCTTGACATCCAGACCTCACACGTCAACCGGGTTACGGGGAAGGGGCGTCACACCACCACCGCGGCGACCCTCTACGAGCTTCCCGGGGGAGGGTGCCTGATCGATACGCCGGGCTACCGGGAGTACGGGCTCTCCAATATCGAGAGCGCCCAGCTCAGCCGGTACTACTCGGAGTTCTCCGAGCACCTTTCCCTGTGCAGGTTTGGTAATTGCCTGCATCTGGATGAGCCCGACTGCAAGGTCATCGAGGCAGTCGAAAAAGGTGAAATATCTGATTTGCGCTACCAGAATTACCTGCAGATATTGTCCGCCCAGTAACTCCAGGGCTCTGTAACATTATTTGCCCATTGAAGTTACCGTGGTATTCTTGATGTAGGGCAGCTTCAGGAGGAGTTTTCCGCAAGGTTTAGGCCATTGTAAGCGTCTTAAGGGATATGGCGGCGTCTGCTGAGCCGCGGCTATATGAGTGTTTAGCGAAAATGCTTGCCGAGGACCGGGAATATGTAGAGCGAGTGCTTGCCGGCGAGCCGGAAGTTTTTGAACATCTGGTTCGAAAATACAACCGGCTGGGAGGCGCTATAGCCTACGGAGTGCTGTCAGATTTTCATCTCGCAGAGGATGTGGTCCAGGATGCTTTTATTCGCGCCTTCGAGGCTCTTGCGGGCCTCAAGGAGCCGGCCCGGTTCCGGTTCTGGTTCGCGGGAATCGTAAAGAGACGATCGATTGATGTACTACGTCAGCGAAAAACACCAAGGATGCGGGCCGCCAGCCTTGAGGCTGGAGCTGCCGACGATGGAGAGGGACAGGTCCTGGGGTCGACGATCTCCAGCGATTCGAGGCGTCCGGACCAGTCGCCCGATGATTCCCAGCTGGATGCCGCCGTGCATGCCGAGCGGCGTCGCCAGGTGCTCGAGTGCATCTCCGGGCTTGATGAGGATGACCGGATGGTCGTCTCCCTCAAGCACATGGAGGGCATGTCCTACAAGGAAATCGCCGAGCTCATGGAGCTCTCGGTTTCGGCTGTCGAGTCCCGACTGTTCAGGGCTCGCAAGGTTCTGCGTAAACAACTTGCCGCCGCGTTGAAATTGGATTTGCCGGAATCATGAAAGATCCTGATTGCAACTGCAGCTCCGAAGTCATCTGGCGCTATATCGACCGCGAGCTTCCCGCCCGCGAGATGGCGGTGGTCAGTGAGCAGATCAGGGGCTGTGACAATTGCCGCTCGATGTACGAGGGGCAGGCTCTCCTGGCCAGGTCGCTCAGCACCGGCTTTGTCGATTCTCCCTTTGGCGAAAGCTTCGTGGCTCGTTCACGGGAGCGCTTCGGCTCCGCCGGTCTCGGCGAGTCTTCCGGGGACGGCCTCCGGACCATCCAGAGCGGCACGAGGCTTCTCCTCGGCTACAGGGCCTCCTCCCTGTTGCGATCCAGGAGAGCGAAGGGAATTGCCGCCATGCTTCTGCTGGTGCCGGCGATGATCGCTATTGGTCTGCTGGTCGGCCCGCGGCGAGAGCAGTCTCTCGGAGGGCTCAGGGTCACGGGGCGGGACGAGGTCGGGGTGCGCGTTGCCGGTTCTTCCGCCGAGGTCATCTTCATTCAGCCCCAGCCGGGGAGCTCCAGCTTCCAGGCCGGCAGGGTCTACGATATTCCCGCCGGAACGACGTTGTCGCTTACGCTGGGCGCGGGAGATGAAGGCCGCGACCCGGCCGCAAGGCTTGATGTCGCCGGTCCGGCGAGGTTCTCAACCGATCCTGACTGCACACCACACAATTTTCACGGCAACCTGGTCAGCGGCGACCTGCGAGCCAGGGTTTCTCCCCGCGGGGAGGGAGAGAGCTTTCGAATATCGTCCGGCGGATTACACCAGGCTCGCGTCATCGGCACCATATTCGTGCTTTCAGCGCGGGATGGGGCGACCAGCCTCACCGTTGAGGAGGGCCTCGTAGGTTTTGGGGTGCTGGGCGAAACGGGAGACTACATCGAGAAAACGAAGGTGGATCCGGGCGCCGGTACGGTGACTCTCGCTGCCGCCGGGATTCTCTCCGGCATCGCTCCTGCCGCGGGGCCAGCGGAGAGCGGCCGGGAAGAGCCCGCCCTTCCAGGTTCTTCCGCGGCGGCCAGTCCGGCCGCTGATGCTCCGGCTGTCGACGCTCCCGGTGAGGGCAGGCCCGCCGCCGGCAAGACTCCGGAGTCCCTTCGGGATCAACTTGACCGTCCGGCCAATCCGCGCGGGAAATAGCTGCGCTCTTCTCTTGCCGGAGTTGTTTTCGATCTAGAAGCCGCCGGCCTTGAGGACCAGCGCCAGCAGGGCGTAGGCTGCGAGGAGCCCGGAGAGGCCGAGGGTTATCCAGAGAATCAGGCGGATAGATCTCCTGGTCCTCTGCAGGACGGCGATCTCGGGCGCGGCCTCGAGCTTTTCGAGGATGCCGTTGAGGCGGTCTTCTCCGATCTCTTCGATTCCCTCTTCGAGATCCCGGTAGCTCTTTCTGAGGAGGATGTCGAGCTCGGCGATGATCTTCACTTCCTCGTCGGTGAGGCTGCATTCTTCGAGGTGAAGCCTGAACTCTTTTTCCAGGACAGAGCTGATGGCGGAGCCATCGGGATGGGAGCCGCTGTTTTGAAAGCCGCCCGGGCTGTTGCTGGTCATTGGATGCTTCCTGTGGGATGTTCCCGGGTTGATTTTCCTTCAGCTTCCGGGGCCGGTGTTTTTCGCAGGAGATTTCTCAGCTTGTCGAGCGCGCGGAAGAGTCGATTGCGAATCGTTCCATCCGGTTCAGCAAGATTCAGCGAGATCTCCTTATTGGAGAGACCCTTGAGGTAGCGGAGAACCAGGACGGTCTGGTAGCGCTCGGGGAGTTCTGTGATGGCGGCCATGACTTTTTCCATTTCATCTTCTGTTTCTACCCGCGCTTCGGCTTCGGTTTTCTTTCGATTGGCGGGGGGGCGGCCCTCGAGAAAATCAGGGCCCAGGCTGTCGAGTGAGCTGGTCTTACGGTGTTTTCTGAGCTGATCGGTTGCAAGATTCTGGGTGATTCGAAGAAGCCAGCCGACAAAGGCCTTGGGATTCGTGAGTTTGCCGAGTGAGCGGAAGGCCCGGAGGAATACCTCCTGGGCGAGGCTGTCGGTATCGGACTCGGCTGGAAGGCGTGTTTTGAGTGTTACCACCACGAGCTTCCAATAGCGTTCGACCAGGAGCTTGTAGGCCTCCTGTTTTTCTTCCGATTCTCCTTCGAGCAGGATTACGGAAATCAGGGCCGAATCGCTCTTTTTGGTCTCGGTTTCAGCCTCTCGGCTGTCCCGCAACCCGTCTAATTTCCTTTCGCCTGTATTATCCACTTATCCAGCTTCTCACTCTAAAAGACGCAGATCAGGGCTTCTCGTTGCCTTCTGGTTCCAATAAAGTCGCCAACCCGATTATAAATACTTAAAAATTAATATGTTATGCCTTTTGGCCGGTTTGACGATGAGCCGATAGAAGAGTATTCTTTTACAGGAGTGTAGAGGAGCCGTTTTTGAGACCCATTGCGGCTCATTGTCAGCAGGATTGAAGAGCAGGGCAGAGGAGCCCGTCATGGACCATCCGGTTGAACCGGCAACCCGGGAAGGGGAGAAGCCCAGGGAGAGCATCCCGCGTCAGGCGCTTGCCTGGCTGAAGGGTCAACATCTTCGTTTCGGGATCTGGCTGCCCATTGGCGTGTCCGGCGTTCTCGTCTTGACGCTGACGGTTCTCTACACCTCTCTGGCTACGGCCGAGCGAGACAACGAGGCAGGCTATGTTCCAGGAGGGAAGGCCGGCGAACCAGCGCTCGCACCGGGCGTCGAGGTTCATGCTCCGGCACGACAGCTTCGCGGGTCGCTGAAGGCTGCCCTGCGCCGGGGACTGCAGCCGAGGTCTTCCGTGGAAGAGGATAATTGATATGTTTTCGCCCTCGGCCCGCCGCATTCTCCTGCCGCTTGTTTTTGTAGGTCTCTATTGCCTCCTCTCCCCGGCTGTTGCCGGTACGGTCTATCTGAAGAATGGCCGGGTGATTCGCGGACCGATTATGGAAAAAGATGAGGCCGGGGTCGTTGTTGGAATCGATGGCGGCAAGATGCGCATCTACAAACGCTTTATTACCGCGGTCGTCTATGACAAGACCGACCCTGGAAGGGAAGAAAAAACAGCGCCTCGCCGGGAGCCTGCCGCCAGGACGGCTGCGGCCGCTTCGAACTCCTCCACCGAGGGGCTGCCAGCGGATCCGCGCGAGCTGCTCGACAGGCTGAAGCGCGCAAGCGGGGCACCTGTCCCCGGCCGCCGTTCTACTCCCGGGACTTCAAAGGTCACGCGTCTCGCGTCCGCTGAAAAGAGGACTGAGGCCGTCTCCGGCCGGTCCTCGGCCGCGGATGGGCTCGCCTCGCAGGCGGAGGGTCCCGTTCCGGGTTCCTCGATCCGTCCTCCGGCCGGCTGGAAGCTCTCGAGGAGCCCCGGACGGGTTCGATTCGTCGCTCCCGGTAAGAGTTCGTTGTCCGCGAGCCTCGAGCTCTCCCGGCTTGATGGGCCGGCGCTGGCGACAACCGCGTGTCTCCGGGTTCTGCGCGAGGAGCATCATTCGATGCTCGAGGGCTGCGAGGTGCTGGATGAGAGCTTCAGCAGGAACGCTCTCGGGCGGGAGGTCTTTGAGCTCACCTCGCGTGGGCGCTTTGACGGCCGGGAGGTGACGGTTCACCAGAGAATTATCTATACCGAGAGTGATGCCTGGCTGTTGTCGTCGTTCAGGGATTCCAGGGACAAGGGTGTTGGCCGGCTTCTCTCCGAGAGCATCGGCAGCCTGGGGCTGGCGACGGCGAAAAACGTTTCGAGAAGGCCGTAGTCATTCCTTCTTGAGGCGGGCCGGGACCGGCCTGGAACGGCCGCGGCTATCCAACGTGAGGAAGGGTGAGTGTATGATGCGCGTTTACGGTTTGCTGTTGCTGGCCGGCCTGCTCTTGTCGGTTTCCGCCGGCTGTAGAAGTCTCGATAGCGTCGAGGGCCTTGATGTGTCCTCCGTTTCGTTTGCTCACGCGGCCTACCGTGACAGGGCTCGCCTGGTCAGTCTCCAGCATCCGAAAGCCGGCGACGAAGCTCAGTCGGAGGACGATGGTGCCGGCCGGCGCGGCTCAACGCTCGATGTGATCGTCGCCGAGCTGATCGCGATTGGCCCGGGGATGTTTGTGCAGGGTCTCGGGCATCGTTACGCGGGGGACCACGTCACCGCCCGGCAGTTGATGAGGGTTGGAGCCATTGGGGTCGGAGTTGGCGCGCTCGGTGCCGGCCTGGTTGCCGGTGGTAACGAGATCTCCGAAGATTGGGTCGGCAGCGCTGTTAGCGGGGCGGGCTATGGCATCGGAGTGATTGGAGTGGGCTATTATCTGTCGGCCTGGATCTACGACATCTACGATACTCCGCGCGCTGTTCGAAGCGGGGGAAGACCGCCGCCCAACTCCCCATTCGTTGATTCGCTTGATTTTCTCGGGAGAGAATGACGGGAACCCTTCCCTTCCATCTCCAGTCCGTAACCCGAACAAAGCCTTAACGAGGGCTCTTGATGCCGTGGCCGGCCAGTTTTCACGCTCAGCAGCGCCGCCCAGCCGTATTGTGAAGCCGCTCAAGCGCCTCCTGCGCTTGACTCGGGTTCTCCGTAGAGTACAATCGGGTTTCACAAAAAGTCTTCCTGCACTGTGCTTTGCGTTGTCCTGGTGGCGTTGTAAACCGGGCGGAGGGGTATCGAGGGGTACGTCTTCCGGTACAGGCGGCGGGGGACATTAGTTTTCGCTTCACTCCAGGGTTTGAAGGTGAAGTGAAAGGTCCGGATTAGGCTCTTTGCTGCTGTCTTTTTCTCTGATTTTCAGAGAGTGACTGTACAAATGAGGAGTACAGGTTGACTGGCATTACCGGGAACGTCTCCATACCTGGTCTCGCGTTTCGAGGCTTGACGGCCGCCTTGGCGCTGCTGTTCGCGGTTTGCTATGTACATGCCGATTTCAATGAAGCCGACCGGCGTACCGCTGGTAGCGGCGGCGCCGTGTCTTCGGCGATAGCCTATGATGTTGCCGGCAATGTTTATATTGTCAGCGAGGTTTCTGGCCACCTGCAGGTCGATCTCTTTGGACCCTGCCTTCGGGCTGAAGGTTTCATTTCAGGAGGGTCCGGACGACGCGGTGAACCCCGTGTGGTGACGGGCTCTCGGGGCGAGGCGGTCATCTGCTTCAGTGAACGCCGAGCAGACACCTCTGACTCGCCGCGGGACATTTACCTCACCCACAATGCCGGAGGAATCTTCGTGGAACCGGTTCGGCTCTCCGAGGGTCCCGAAGACAACCACGCTCCGGAGCTGGTGCTCGACCATGTCGGAACTCCGCACGTGGCCTGGACGGCCTGGCGCGACGGCTCGCCGGTCGTTCTCTACTACAATTCGCGGGACGAGGAGGTCCAGGAGGTCGCTCCCGGCCTGCAGCCCTCGCTCTGCATCGATTCGAACCAAACGGTTCATCTGCTCTACCAGCGAGGCGAGAGGCTCTACTGCAACAGCAACGCCGGCGGTGTCTTCGCCCACGAGTTCGAGATCCGCGGTACGCCCGCGACGATCGAGCCGGGGGCGTCCATCGCAGGTACCCGCGATGGCAGGCTGGTGGTCAGCTATGCCGCCTCAGGCTCTCTCTTCCTCATCGAGGGGTCGAGCGAGGAAGATTTCGCTTCAGCTGTCGAGGTTGACTCAGGCGGCATTCGCCGGGCGAATCTCGAGGCCGGACGGGCTGGTGGGCTGAGTCTTGTCTACATCAAGGACGGCGACATCTACCGAGTCAATGGGAATGGCTTGACCGACCTGGTTTATGAGCGAGTCGGATCCGGAACCCCGGAGCTCGAGCTCGAGCCCCATCACACAACTGACACCTGCGACATAACGCATGTCGTTTTTCTCAGGGATGGAGAGGTTTTCTACACCAACGATGCGCAGGACCCCGGGGCTGATTTCACCGCCGACAGGACTCATGGCGAGATGCCGCTGACGATCCAGTTTGAGGATACTTCGGCCGGCAAGGTCCAGGGCTGGCATTGGGACTTCGGAGATGGAGGGACCTCCCTCTCGGAGAACCCGGTATATACCTACAGGACGCCGGGCCGCTATACCGTCACCCTGACGGTTTATGTCGCCAACAGGGCGACACCAGTCACCCGCGAGGAGTACGTGGTGGTTGAGCCTCCTTCGAATACGCTGTCGATTCCCGACCAGCGCCTGAAATTCGGCCAGGGAGAGGCCTGGTTTCCGGTCTACGCCACCCATAGCGAGCCGATCATGGCCTACCAGCTCCATGGGATCTTCGACCCCGACGTCCTCCTGATGCAGGACTGCTCGCTCCTGGGGACGCCCTCGGTGCGGCTGCGCCCCGAGGTCTGGGAGTGTAATATCTTCGAGCAGAGCTTCGAGATCGGCTGTCTGTATGACTTTACTCCGCCGATCGATGGCCGGGTTCTGCCCCCGGGTAACAACCAGATCCTCACCAATCTGCAGTTCACCGTAGCGGGAGAGGGAGACGAAGAGGTCATTACCCGGATTGACCTTGTGAACGACCGCGAGCTGAGTCCGATCCTGAACATCTTCACGGTCAACAACCAGTCGCGGCTGCCGGTCCTGGATGGGGCGTCGGTGACGGTCTACCCGGCGGATCATCACGAGAGGCTGTTTGTTCGAGGAGATGTTAACTTCACCGGCAATGTCGATATTACCGATGCCATCTACCTGCTGGGTTTTCTGTTCATGGGCTACGATGATCCGGAGTGTCTCGATCCAGCCGATACCCTTGATGACGGCCGGGTCAACATCAGCTCGTCGATCTACCTGCTGAACTTTCTCTTCACCGGCGGCCCGGCTCCACGGGTTCCCTATCCGAGTCCGGGTCTCGACCCGACCCTCGACGACGCATTCAGCTGCGAGAATTGAGCTCGCCGCGCCTTGGGTGGGGCGCGTACAGAAACAGATTTTTCGAACAAGGGCTTTGCTCTTGACGATGCGTCTCACGGGACCACAATAGCCCGAAGGACAGCTCACGGAATTCATCGGGGTGTAGCTCAGCCTGGCTAGAGTGCCTGCTTTGGGAGCAGGAAGTCGTTGGTTCGAATCCAATCACCCCGACCAGTTCACTCCCCTCGTCAACAGCTGACGGGGGGAGTCTTCTTTTGACCCCGCCGCCACTTACGCCATCGCCGGTGGGGGACTCAGCGCCATCGCCGCCCCCTGCCGTTTTGTCAGGAGCGGTCTCGAATGGACCCGAATCGCCGAGAGTTGGTG
>DCKY01000203.1 GCA_002320775.1 Planctomycetes bacterium UBA1662 | reverse complement strand
CGTCGACAAGATCGATGAGGAGAAGCGGCAGATCTGGTTCCGCGCCTCCGGGAAGAACCCGGGGCAGGACCCCTACCTGATCCATTACTATCGGGTGAACTTCGATGGTGGCGGGCTGACGGCTTTGACCGATGGCGATGGCACCCATGACATTCGTTATTCCCCGGACCGCAAGCACATCATCGACACCTACTCCCGTGTCGACCTGGCGCCGGTGAATGAGCTGAGGAGGGTTTCGGACGGGAAGCTGGTCTGCAGACTGGAGGAGTCCGACATCAGCGAGCTGGAGGCGAGTGGCTGGGAGGCTCCCGAGGTGTTCTCGGCCAAGGGACGTGATGGCGAGACCGGGATCTGGGGCTTCATCTGCCGTCCGAAAGACTATGACCCGAAGAAGAAGTACCCGGTGCTCGAGTCGATGTACGCCGGGCCGCACGACTCCTACGTGCCCAAGAGCTTCAGTCCTTCGCGGCGCTATGCATCCTGGACCGACATGGGCTTCGTCGTCGTCAAGATCGATGGCATGGGGACGGCTAACCGCTCCAAGGCCTTCCACGATGTCTGCTGGCAGAACCTGAAGGACGCTGGCTTCCCTGACCGGATCCTCTGGCACCAGGCGGTGGCGAAGAAGTACCCCTGGTACGACACCACCCGGGTTGGAATCTACGGAGGCTCAGCCGGCGGGCAGAGCTCGACCGGTGCGCTGCTCTTTTTCCCCGAGTTCTACAAGGTCGCTGTCTCGGCCTGTGGTTGCCATGACAATCGGATGGACAAGTCATCCTGGAACGAGCAGTGGATGGGCTATCCTGTCGCGGAGCACTACTCCGCCAGCTCCAATATCGACAACGCCCATCGCCTCGAGGGCAAGCTGATGCTCATCGTCGGTGAGCTGGACAAGAATGTCCCGCCCGAGTCGACCTTCCGGCTGGCGGACGCGCTGATCCGGGCGAACAAGGAATTCGAGCTGGTGGTCATCCCGGGAGGGGGGCATGGTGATGGCGGCCGCCATGGCGACCGCAAGCGGCGGGCCTTCTTCAGGAAGCACCTGCTCGGCATCGAGTCGCCAAACCCGAATGCTGGCAAGTCCTCCCGGCCGACGGAAAAGCTCGGGTGGACGGAGCTCGCCGAGGGATCTCCTCCGAGGTCTCTTGATGGATCCTCAACCGAGATTCACTTCAAGAACGATTCGAAGGAGAGGGTGAAGATCTACTGGGTGACCTTTGGAGGCGGGCTGAAGCTCTACGGCAAGCTCAACCCCGGAGGGACCCGCAACCAGAACACCTACTCGGATGCGATCTGGCTCATCACCGATGACAAAGACAACTCCCTGGGTTATTTCCGGGCTACCGGAAAGATTGGCAAGGCGGTGATACCCGGGCGATAGCCACCGCCCTTTCTTCGTGCAGGAGAGAGCCCCGGGAAAGCTGAGCAGGATGGCCAATTATACTCAGCGCGATGGGCTGGGGTGGCCGGGGGTGGTGTCCTGCCTGGTCGGCAGGGGGTGGTGGGCGTATTTTAGTTTGCCTCCGAACTGAAACAGGTTAGCTTGGTGCGGGTTAGCAGGCGCTGCCCAGTTCAGCCGAGATGTATCCGGGGACGAATCCTTTGACCGGGAGAGACAGAAAAGAGCTTGTTGCGGCCCTCGTTCGTTGCGTTGTATCCGGGCAGTTGGATGCGAAGATCGTGCTGCCCGCGATCAATGCGCTCATGAAGGATTCCCCGGCAGAGGTTCCATTGATTGAGCTGATCGATGGGCTCCAGGGAGAGGGAAGCAAGGCTGTTGAACGGCTGCTCTTCCATCTCGATGGGAAGCGCACGGGAAACGCTCTCGAGTTCTATCGCCAGCGTAAGTTCGGTCTGGACGTATCCGAACAATTAGAAACCAACCTCGGGGATCTGCCGCTCGAAGCTCCACTGGGCTGGGTGACGCTTGATGACATTGTGGTGGACATCCAGGAGATCCTGCAAATGCGCCGGGACCTGGCTTTTGTTTCTCGCTTCCCCGGGAAGGCGCCGGTGGCGACGGCTCTTGTTGAGAGTAGATACCAGGCGGAGATCGACGCTTTGAGCTCGAGGTCAGAGGTGTGGGCCAACTTCGCGCCACTGGCGGTCATCGGTTCCCTGGAGAAGGTGGCGGGGGAAGGCGACCCGGACCTGGCACGAGCTCTCGGGCGTCTGAAAGGAAGCCTGGAGGGGCAATCGAAAGATGCCATCGCTGATTGGGTGGAGACGGTCCTGCGGTCGAAGAGACGAAAATTTAAGCCTCAGGGCAAGAAGCCCTCACAGGGCGTGTTGGCATCATTCCCGGCCCACGTATCAGAAGATGTACTCCTGGAAGCGGTTCGGAAAGAATTCAAATCGATGGAGTCTTCCGAGGACCAAACCCTGGTGCTGGATTCGCTCTGCGCCTGGCCAACGAGCCGGGCGGCTCCATTGATTCTCGAGTTGGCCACGGAGCCTCGTCAAAAGCGCCGAGTCGATCTCATCCTGAAATTGCGGTTCGGCGATGTCGTCTCAGGTGGCTGGGAGGGCTGGAGAGGATGGCTGGTTAAGTGCGATGGGGATTTTACCAGGCACCAGAAAGCCATCGAAGACCTGGTGGGGGAACATCCAGGTGAGATCTTCCTGGTGTGGCGCTCTACCCAGTCCCGTAAAGGCGACGCAAAACATCTCGCTCCCGGCCCCATCTTGTCCTGGTGCGAAGAGAGTATAGAGGCTGTTGAGTTCGATGATTTCATCGAAAGATGGGCTGACCTGGTTCCCCGGGAAGAATGGGACATCCTGGCGTCCTCGGCGCTGGGGCCTGTTCTCGTGGATGAGGGCGATGCCGATCGTTCGGCTGAGGATGAACCCGTCGCCACCGAGGTTTCCGATGAGGTGGAGGGGGAGCTTGCCCTTGGGCAGGAGGACCCGGCGACCCTGGAGCAACCGGCCCCTGGTCCATCTCCCCAGCCGGAGCCGGCGATAGCTGCTTCGGTGCCGGCAAGAGAAGACCTGGTGCCGGTGGAGGCGAAAGAGAAGAAACCAACGAAGCCGACTCTGTGGGAGGAGCACGTCCAGCCGTTGTTCTCCGAGAACTGGTACATCCTTGCCGGCATCCTCATGGTTATCGTAGGCAGCTCATTGCTGGCCTACTACACCTGGGATAAGCATTGGCTCATCCGCTACACCATCATGCCCGGGCTGCTGGCCTGCTTTACTGTGTGCCTCGCGGCCATGGGCTCCTGGATCGAGAAAAGAGACAGCCAGTTCCGTTCTACCGGCGGCATCCTGCGGGCCGCCGCCATAGGGCTTCTGCCGGTTAATTTTATGGCCATCGCGCTGCTCTCGGCCGACCCTGATGTCCCCAGAAAAAATCTCGTGGTCCCCGCGATGGGGGCGGTCTATCTCCTGCTGGGGGGCTGGGGGCTCAGGCGGTGGTGCGGCGCGATTCATGAGTCCCTGGGCACCTTGCTCGGCGGCAGCCTGCTTGTGCTCAATAGCCTTGTGGTGCTGGGGCCCCTTGTCCAGTCCTGGAACCCCGGCGGCGGCGAAAGTCTGCCCTTGCTGATTGGCGCCGGCTTTCACCTTGGCTTCTTTGTCCTCGCTGCCGCTGTGGTTCAATTTTCACGCAAGGTGATGACCCCGGAGGTGGCGGCTGACAAGCTGGTGGCCTGGTTCCTGGGCGCCACCCTGGTGACGACCTTTGTCCAGGTCTTTGCCTGGGTGCATGGATTTATCGGTCAGCTTCCAAAGGTCTATACCTACTCTCCGATGATCATCCTGTCCGGTTGGCTCGTTCTCTTTGTGGAGAGGCGGGTCCTGGACCTTGGTGAAGAGAAGTTCTCGCAGCGTGCTGAATCCTTCCTGGGATACGCCCTGGTCTTTCTCGGAGTTCTCATGGGCGCCAGCGAGGAATATTTCCGGATTGTCGTATTCCTGATGGCCGGCTGTATCTGGATTTACCAGGCCGGCGCAAGGCAGGGGCAGCTCCATTACTGGATCGGGTTGACCTTTCTTGCCCTGGGTGGGGCCTCGATTGGAATGCATGAATGGTTTCCGAAGCCCTGGCTTGCCTCCATTGGGGTCGCGCTGGCGTTGTGTATGGCCGTGGTGGCCTTTGTCGCCAGGCGGGCCAGGCAGGTTGATCTTACGCGCGCGGCAATTGGCATGCAGGCGGCGCTGCTCCTGTTGAGTACCGCGGTGGCGACCCTTACCCAATGGAATACCAGCTCGGAGCCGCTGGCGACGGCCGGCTTGCTCGCGGTTGTCGCCGGGCTTTTCGCCTGGCGTGCCTACCGGGACCAGGCGCTTCACTGGGTCCACTCGGCCATGGTGGTCCTGGCGGTCGCCCTGCCCTATCTCGGCTTTGTCGATGTGAATGGCAGGACCTTGCAGGGCAACACCATGAT
>DCKY01000225.1:4191-5583 GCA_002320775.1 Planctomycetes bacterium UBA1662 | reverse complement strand
GACGACGACCTCGCCGGGGAGGAATACGAGCGCCAGGTCTTTTCTGAAGGTCCAGGTCGAGACGGTATAGGGCACGAACTCCTGGATCTTGCCGTTCTTCTCGAGCTGCTCGAGCATGAGCTTCGCCTGGTAGCCGTGGAAGTCGTTGCGCTTGGCGGTCGCCTCCCAGTGGGCCCGGTCGGCGGGTTTCTCAAGCGGCAGCTGGATGGTTTTCTGGCGGATGGCGGGGGTTCCGGCCAGCGGCTTCAGAGCTTTTTTCATCACGGCCGCGACCCCGGAGGCGATCTTCCGGCCGTGGCTCTTCGCATCGGCCATACCGCCTGAGGGCTGTGGGCCGATGTCGGCTCCGCAGCCGATGGTGACCACGGAGATGCTGCCGGGATGGTCCTTCTCGATGTCCTCGCCGGCGAACCCGGCCCAGTCGCCGCAGATGCGGTTGCGGCCGCCGAGCGTGGTGCAGTGGCAGGCGTAGTTGGCCCAGATGGCTACAGGCTTGCCGGCGGCATCCTTCGCCACCAGGAAGGGCAGGCTGTGGTCGACCGGTCCATCGCGCTGGAAGCCGAAGCCGGCCCAGCGGCCGTCGTTGTTGATGATCCGGCGATTGCCGCCGAAGTCCGCCCGGCCCATACCCCAGGAGAGGCTCGCTGGTTGGCGCGCCTTGAGCGCGGAGGCGGCCGCCTCGACGATCCTGTCGATGAGCCAGTCGGTGTACTTGTTCATGTTGGCCTTCTGCGCGGGGGTGGCGCGTCCGCCCCAGACCACCACCGCGTAGTCGCGCAGGCTGGGGGCGTTGTGGGTGTGGGTCACCGCCAGCACCAGGTTCGAGGGCTTGACGCCGTGGCCTTTTTGGAGCTTCGCCGCCACCGCCCGGGTCACGCTTGCCGGGATGCCGCAATTGTCAACGGCGATGATCACCGCCGGGTCCTTCGCCCCGATCGCCAGCGCCCGGGCCCAGATCTTCGTGTCGACCCCTTCGTGTTCCTGCGTCCGGCCGCCGTAGCCCGCCAGCGCCACCGGGTGGGTGGGGGTGACGTCGACCTTCGCCGCGCCGACGGCTACAGGCTCAGCCCACAGGGTGGAGGTCAGCGACAGCAGGCAGCAGCACAGCAGGAAATGGAAGGTTTTCATGTCTCAGATCTTCTCCGTGACGGGGATGAGTTGGATCAGCTCGATGTCTCCCTTGTCGATGGGGACCTTGACCGACTGTTTTCCGGGGGCGCCCTCGAGCTTGAGGTCGCTCCATTTGCGGGTCTGCTTGTTGAGGTGGCGGACGCTCTTGAGCTTGCCCTTGATGGAGAGGGTCGCCTCGCGCTTGGTGCCGATGTCGCGGTTGCCGAGGGTGACGAAGTCCTCGCCCTTCTTGCCCTTGAAGACGCCCATGACGATGTGCTC
>DCKY01000225.1:0-3812 GCA_002320775.1 Planctomycetes bacterium UBA1662 | reverse complement strand
GGTGTTGTAGACATCGACCGAGCGCGCGTTGGTGATGTAGGGGCTGAAGGCCGCCAGCATGTTGTTGATGTAGGAGACCTCGTTGCCGATGCCTGAAAGCGGCGGCGGCTCGGTCTCGACCACCTTGTGGATGTCGAACATCGTCCAGCCGACCCACCACTTGAAGCCCTTGAAGCCGTAGGCGACGCTCATCGCCACCGTCTGGCGCATCTTGATGACGTTGTCACCGTGCACGTGGACGAAGCGGAAGACGGGAATGCCGCCGGCGGCGAGCGACATGCGCCGGTAGTATTCGAGGAAGTGGAAGTGGAGGTGAGCCTGGCGCTGCCAGTGGTAGTCGTAGTACTCGAGCATGCGCGGACGCACGACATCGAGGAAGTACTCGATGCCGCCGTACTGCGAGTAGGTGGTGAACTCGGTCGGGTGGTAGGGGTCGATCGCCTCGTACTGGCGCCGCATGTTGCCGAAGCCCGGGAAGCTCGAGGGCTTGCGCCGGTCGCTGAGGTAGTAGCTGATGACGGTCTTTTCATTCTTCAGCGCGTGGGCGGTCCAGGGCGTTACACCGTGCATGAGCAGGTAGATCCCGGCCTTCTTCGCCTCGGCGAAATCCGCCAGGCTGCCCTCGAGGCCGTTGAAGTTGGCCTTCTTCATGGTGACGAAGAGGTTCTTCAGCCCGACGCGCGGGCCCACCCAGCTCGGGCTCAGGAAGGAGATCAGCGCCGGCATACGGAAGGGGCCCGGCAGGGCCTCGCGCACCTTTTCCTCGAAGGGGCCGATGCCGAAAACTTCGCTGGTGCGCTGCTTGGGATGGACCTCCAGGCGCTCGAGCTTGCCGCCGGTGTAGGCCACCTCGATCCCGAGGCCATTTTCGGAGTTGACCCGGAAGGCGACATCCCGGTCGAGGGGCCAGCCGGGAAGTACGCAGACCCTCTTGCCGGTCGAGGCGATGAGCATCGAGCGCAGCGTGTCGATCAGGGTGTCGATGCCGGCTTTCTCTTCCGGCAGGTTCGAGAAATCAGCTCCCCAGAAGCGGGGGAAGCGGGTCTTGCTCTCGCCTGTGGCGAGGTAGGGCTTGGCCTTCTCGATGGCGCTCTTGACGGCGGCCGCGCTCTTGTCGGCCGGCCAGGGCTTGATCTCCCGCTCAGGAATCTCCTTCTTCTCGGCCTCGGCGACCGCCTGGAGTGAATGGGGGCCTCGTCCGCTGCAGGCGCTCAGGTAGCGGCGGATCACCAGGGCCCGCGCCATCTCGGCGCCCTCCTCGTCTGAGCCGAGGCGAATGCTGCCCTTGTTCCAGAAGTTTTTCCAGGAGTTCAGCTGGCCCCGGACGGCGCCGTTGACGTCGGTCTTGTTGACCGCCTTGATGGCGTCCTCGACGCTGGTTGGTTTCTCGGGCGCGACGATGTGAACCTGCAGGTCGAAGATCTTCAGCGGCTGGGTGGTGTGGAAGGACGCGTCCTCGCGCGGCTCCATGCCATCGCAGAGGATCACCAGCGCGGTGTCGCCTTTGCGGAAGACCGATCGCTTGCGTTCCTTGTCGGCGCTCGCCCGGCCGCCCTCTCCCTCGAGCCAGGCATCGAGGTCGACCGGGGCCGAGGTGCGCAGCTGCAGATGGAGGATGTCCTTGTTGGCGTCGATGAAGAAGGAGTAGACCGGCTTACCGGGCTGGGCCGGGCCCTTGACGACCACGTGACCGTATTTGAACATCAGCGTCTGTTCGAAAGTTCCGGGCGCAGTGGATAGCCCTGGAGACAGGCGAAAGCGCGCCTCTCCAAGGGGTTCCGCCTTCGCTCCGGCCTTCGCTGCTCGGGCGATGCTGACCCGGATATCGCCGTCCGGGTTGGTCCAGACGCTGGCGAGCACCTTGCCGTTGCCGATCGGCATGGCGTCCTCGGCGGTCTTGCTCGGCGCGTCCCAGGAGACGTTGGTGTCGCGGATCGGATCGAAGGCCTTGCCGGCCGCGGGCGGGTTGGCCGGAGCCAGGGCCATGAGCGCGGAATCGCTCACCTTCTCTCCAAGTACCAGGATTTCGTTGGCGCCGGGGTTTGGGCCGCCGTGCGAGCTCAGGAAACGCAGGGTGAGCTTCTTCGCCGGCTGGCGCAGGAAGGGGATGCGCTGCGGTCCGTGCAGCGCCTTGAGGGCTCCCTTGGCTACCGGGTTGACTCCGTCATCGACGTAGACCTCGTAGTCCTTGAAGCATTCGTTGATGAGCCAGGCGGTGCGCCCGTAGTAGACCACCTCCTGCACCGTCACGGGCTCTTCCCACTCGAGCACCAGCTCGCCCTTATCCTTGACCTTCTCGCCATCGACGGCCCAGGCCTTGGCCTTGGCGGTCTCGGGGAAGACCTCGAAGAGCTGGCTCAGGGCGGGGGCGATCCGGCCATCGGCGATGTTGGCCGCGGCGTACTTCTCTTCGTCCATGACGGAGGAGGCTGTGATTTTCGCGCTGGCCGCCAGGTTGGTGAAGGCGGGCTTGTCCTGGGAGAAGACAGGCGGAGACAGGTGAAGGCAGACAATAAACAACATTGCGAGAGAGGGGGTTCTCAGCATGCGGGGATCTCTTTTTTTAGGGGCTGATTGCGACAGGGACGTGTTTTTCGACCGCCTACATTATGCAGCATCCCGCGGGCGGGCATCACACGCTTTCCGGCCGATGGTTTTAAGCTTTCGGATCAGCATGTGCTGACTCAGGCGAGCGGCCGGTCACCGTCCGCTCCGCAGGCCTCATCGTGGACCCGGACGACCTCCTTGATGGCGGGGTCCGGAGCCTCCAGGCCGATCTTTTCCATGAAGTGGCAGGTCTGGTAGTTTTCCGACATAATCTCGTAATCTTCGAGCCAGCTGTCGTAGCCCGGGTTCGGGACTCCAGGGGCGGTCAGGTGGCGGTGGACAGGAGCTCTCTTTTTCCCGATACGCCAGGGCTTTGGGGTCAGCCGCGCCCGGAAGCATTTCTGCGCGCTGCACAGCCGCATGTAGAGCTCGTCGCAGTCAAGCGCCTTGAGGAGTTCCATCGTGGCATCGGCGGTCGGGTCGCAGAGCTGGTGGGTCGCGATCAGGCGCAATCCAAGCGTTGTTTCATAGATTCGGAAGCCGGTGCCGGGATTGGAGTCGACGTAGCTCTTGACCCTGGCGACGGCATCGATCTTGCCTGGCGTGAGTGGCGGCCTTGGGGCAGGCTCAGCAGGCTCCTTCGGGCTGATGCCCAGGAACATGCCCAGGCAGCCGTCGCTGTGTTCCCAATCACCCCTCCAATCCTCCTCCTCGGTGTCGATGTCGACGAACATGACCTCCGGGCAGTTGATGATCTTCGAGCCGTAGCTGTTGCGGGTGATGACGGCAATCTCCTCGCTGTCCTGTGAGATTTCCTCCAGGCGGTGCTCCCGGATGAAGTCGACGGTGTAATAATCACCCTTGTAGCCGCGAGCGTATTTGCCGTCTTCGTCTTCCCATCGGCGGCGAATGGCCTCCTCCACCTGCGGGATCTTTTCCTCGATCATCCGCCGGGCGACTTCCGGGTCGCCATCGGAGTGGCCCCAGATGTTGCAAATGGCTTCCATGCCATCGATGTCGAACGTGACCTCTTTCTTTTCCCAGTACTTGGGGATGTTCATGCGGCTCCTCTCATCTCTTCAGGGGGGATCTCTTCAGCCTCAGGACCTTCGTATGTTAAGAAATCGAAGACGGGATGGCCACCGGTAAAGCTTCGCCTACTTCACCTGGTAGGAGCCGGTGGACTGGTGGGGGGTCAGCGGCCAGGTGTCGGTGCGGAAGGGGTAGGCCGGCAGCTCGCGGGCGTTCATCAGGCCGCCGTGGGG
>DCKY01000130.1 GCA_002320775.1 Planctomycetes bacterium UBA1662 | reverse complement strand
CGCTTCAACTGTATTGGCTGTCATGAGAGAGGGACCCTGGGCGGGGTAAAGAAAGATCGCAACGACTACTTCACCAGCGCTGATCCCAAGCTCGGGGAGCCCGGCCGGTTGCCGCCGCCCTTGACAGGCACCGGGGCCAAGCTCCAGCTTGACTGGCTGCGCAACACCATCGCCAACGGCCAGAGAATCAGGCCCTATGTGAAGGTGCGAATGCCTGCTTTCGGAGGCGAGAACGTCAAGGGACTGGCGGAGCTCTTCGCCGCCGCCGACAAGGTGCCGGCGGTCGTGTTCGAGCCCCTGCCGAAGGACAGGAAGAAGGCGCGGGCGGTAACCGACATCGGCCACCGGATCGTCGGCGACCGGGGGATGAACTGCATCGCCTGTCATACCTTCCGGGGCAAGGGGACCTCCTCCATGGCGTCGGTGGACATCGTCGATACGACCACGAAGCGCCTCAACAAGGACTGGTTTTACCATTACATGCTGGAGCCGGCCCGCTTTCGGCCAAACACCATCATGCCGCAGTTCTTCGCTGGGGGCGTCTCGGTGCTGGGAGATCTCGAGGGCGGTGATGCGAAGAAGCAGCTGAACGCCCTGTGGAATTATCTCGCCGAGGGACGCAACACCCGCCAGCCCAGTGGCATGGTCCGTCCTTCGATGGAGATCGTCGTCGGGGAAGAGGCGGTGATGTTGCGCCGCAGCGTGCAGGATACCGGCAAGCGTGGTATCAGCGTCGGCTATCCCTTGAAGGTCAACCTGACCTTCGATGCGGAGAACGTCTGCCTCAACCAGCTCTGGCGTGGAAAGTTTATCGACCCGGGTGGGGTCTGGAGAGGCCAGGGCAGCGGCAATGCCCGGATCATTCCGCGACAGAAGTTGAAGCTGGGTCGGGGCTCATCTTTGCAGCGGCTAAGCAGGGGAGATTCACCCTGGGCGGCCGACACCAGCCGGTCACTGGGAATCCGCTTCAAGGGCTACAGACTCGATGGAAAACGACGTCCCACCTTCAGCTATGTCTACGGAGGCACCCGTGTCAGCGATAAGCCCATGGACCTCCTGGATCAAGCTACCAACCGGGTCTACCTTGCCAGGAAGATCCGGCTGGAAGGTGGAGATCTGGGCGGGCTTTATTTCCGCGCGGCGGTTCACCCGGAGGTGACGGGCGAGGAAGATGGTTCGGTGACTGTTGGCACAAAGGTGAATATCCGGGCCAGTGGACTCCTGCCGGACGGAAAAAGAGAAGCGCTGAAGTTCCTGGTCCGGCCCTCCGGGAAGGTCCGTGAGGCTGTGGTGGCGATTGGAAATAAAGGGGATAGCGCAGAGGTTCTGCTTGAGTACCGCTGGCTGGAGGAAGAGAAATGAAGCGCCTCTTATTATTGACCGTTTTCTGTTGGAGTTTCTCCTCTTCGCTTGAGGCCCAGCGCCTTGGCGGAGTCTGGGGGACAGCGAAGGCGGAGGAAGAGTTCTACCCGGTCAGGGATCTGCCGATCCCTTCCGAGCTGGCGCTGGAGGTGGGGAGCTTTACCCTGCTGCCCGATGGGCGCCTGGCGATCGGCACCCGCCGGGGAGAGATCCTGCTGGTCAGCGGGGCCTTTGACAAGCGGCCGAAGCTGCGGGTTCAGCGCTTCGCCAGCGGTCTCGATGAGGTTTTCGGCCTGGGTTACCGCGCTGGAGCCTTCTACGCTACCCAGCAGGCCGAGGTTACCCGGATTCGGGATGTCGATGGCGATGGACGTGCCGATGTATTCGACACCCTCAGCGACAAGTGGGGTTTCGGCAACTACCATGAGTTCTCCTGGGGCTCAGAGCCGGATACCGACGGAAACATCTGGGTGGTTCTCGGGCTCTCCAACTCCTACCACTACCGCGCCGACTTCCGCGGCTGGTCCTTCAAGATCACTCCTGATGGAAAGACCATTCCCATCGCCAGCGGTATCCGCAGCGCCGGCGGCGTGGCTCCGAATGAACACGGCGAGATGTTCTACGTCGAGAGCCAGGGGCCCTGGAACGGATCCTGCTCCCTGAAACACCTCAAGCCGGGCGGCTTCATGGGGCATCCGATCAGCTTTGAGGCCTACAAGGCATTTCCTGATCTTGGGCCCCGGCCGGTGGAGCCGAAGAGCCAGTCCCGTATCCATATCGAGAAAAAGCGGGTGAAGGAGCTGGTTCCCTACGCGGTGATCTTTCCCTACCGCAAGATGGGCCAGTCGATCTCCGGGTTCCGGGTGGACCGCACCGGTGGCAAGTTTGGTCCCTTTGCCGGGCAGATTTTTGTCGGCGACTACAGCCTGAGCTGCATCATGCGGGCGACGACGGAGAAGATCAACGGCGTCTGGCAGGGGGCCTGCTACCCCTTTCGAGAGGGTCTCGGGACCGGCCTGCTGGCGATCCAGTTTTCACCGGAGGGCTATCTTGTTGCCGGTGGCACCAACCGCGGCTGGCCGGTGCGAGGCACCCGGAGCTTTAGCCTCGAGAGGCTCGAGTGGAGTGGAAAGACCCCCTTCGAGATCAAGAGAATCAATATTCGCCCGAAGGGTTTCGCTCTCACCTTTACCCAGCCGCTTGACCCCGAGGTCGCAACGGAATCCAGTCTCTACAAGCTGGAGCATTTCACCCATATCTA
>DCKY01000100.1 GCA_002320775.1 Planctomycetes bacterium UBA1662 | reverse complement strand
TTGTCGAAGAGGTCACGCCAGATCTCCATGCTTCGAAGAGCCCGGCTCAAGACCTTTCCGGGTCGCTGCCCTATGGGCCACAGCATCCCGAAGTTGAGAGCGGAAGCACCGCGGGGTTCCTCGTCACGTTCGAAGACGACCGTTTTCAGGCCCCTTCGGCCGGCGATGAGCGCGTGGGCCAGGCCGACGATTCCCGCTCCGACAATCGCCAGGTCGTAGTGTCTTTTTTGCTGCTGGGGCATTGTTAGGTTAACTCCCCGAGTAGCTTACAGCTTTGGCAAACAGTCGGGAGAATGAGAAATACACAAAAAGTGGCGTCCTGGCAAAGGCGACGGTAGGCTTCCTGCGCCGCCAACCGTCCCGGGGGGTTCCTGCCTGAAGAAAGGAACCAGAATTGATCGATTCTTCCGATGTACACAAGCCATGTATGGCTTTCCTCCTTCGAGAGGCTAACCGGCACCCCCGGGCTCTGGCGCTGGCCCTTGGAGTGTTCTCGGTCTGCGCCGCCTTGATCTTTGGCCTGCTGCTGCCGGCGCCGGCGGTTATGGGGGAGGCTCGCCTGCGAGGGCAGGGAGTCGCGGCCGGGGATTCCTTGAAGCCGGGGAACCCGGGCGGCAAGCAGGGGGCGGAGCCATGCGCAGCACCCTGCACAAACCGCGGGAGAGCCTCAAGGGTCAGCCAGGCGGAGGTGATGAAGAGCGAGCTGAAGCTGGACTGCGCCTCACTCCACTTTGGCGGTTTCATTCCGGGGTATGGGGGTTTTGAGCTCTTCGGGATCGGGCAGGACAGCTGCCCGGCGGTGGAGACCTACATACCATCTCATTACGAATCCGTCCCCATCTCCTGCCGGGATTGTGATTGGCGTGATGGGGCGACCATTCGCGAGAGGGAAAACGCCTGCAGCCAGGAGCTGAACTTCATCTTCTTCGCCATGCCCAATTGTGTGCGAGGAGAGTGGGTGAACACTTCCGAGCGCGTTCGCACCTGCGTTGGTGAGTCAGTCTGTCATCGGAAGACCGGGGCGGCCTGGGGAGACGGAAGGGGGAGGCCATGAAGGTTTCGCCGATGAGGTCCAGGGTGGCGGTCGGGGTTCTTCTCCTTGTTTTCTGCCCGGTCGCAGGCGGCGCTCTGTTTTGGCCGGGTTGGTCCGAGCCGCGAAAAGCGCCCCGGATCCTGCGCGGCACAGGTTCCGGACGCGGGGCCGCGGTGATCGCGGGCGCGCCCGGGAGCGTGTCTGCCGAAGGTCTCAGGTTGTCCTCTCTTCCTGCGGCAACTGCCGCGTTTGCCGGGCTCACGCGTGGGTCATGGCTGCCGGACACCGGTGTGGATGAGATGACAGGAGAGATCTCACTGTTGGAATCTCTCGGGCTCAGCGGAGGCATCGACGACCTGGACTATTATCTCGACCTGTTGCGGCCGGGGGCGGGCCGCGAGGAGATCGTTCTCGCCGCGCGGCTGCTTGGGGAGAATGATGATCTCGCGAGCTTTCCCGAGGCGCTGGTCGACAGGCTCCTCGTTGAGCCCGATGGGGAGAGGTTGAGGGCGGGAGGGCTGTTGCTTGGCCTCAGCCTGCGGGCCCTGGATTTGTATTCCTGCAGGACTGCTGGAGGCTCGCCAGCGCACCGTTTTGTCGTTGAGACTGTTCTGGAGTCCTATGAGGATCTCTACGCCCGGCTTGGAGAGGCCCTGGGCGTTGTAACGCAGATAATCTCAAGCTCCGGTTGTATTGCCTCAGAGGACCTTGAGGGCCTCCTCGAGCTTGCTCAGCGGGTTCCGGGAACAGTAGGCCTGGTTCGGGCTGCGGTTAGTGACCTGGTCGAAACCGACCCTTTTTGGGCGGAACGGTTGCTGCTTGATCGCGCGGATGATTTCACTGCGGGAATGAGTTCGGAAGCCGAGCAGATTCTTCATTCAGCCGCCCTCGAGCAACTCTTGCCGCTGGATGCCCTTGATTTCATCGCCGGCGGGACAGCTGCTGAGACGGAACGGTCCGGCTCTCCGGGTACTGCTTCGGATTCCTTTCTCTGGCGCAGGGGGACCCTCCAGGGTATTGCCCGCCGCCTGCGAGAAGAGGAGCTCTTTCGCTGGCTTCGGGTCACTGGAGATGGTGAAACCTCCCGCCTCCTGGTTTCCGTATTGAGTCCGAGCCGTCATCGTGGCCTGCTCACGCTGCTTGCCCGCTCAGCCGCTATCGAGGGGAGGCTTAGCGGAGGGGCGGTGGTCAAGCTTGCCGGGGCCCGAGCAGATGAAGAGACGGTCTCTATGGTGCTGGGGTTGCTGCAGGAAACCTGGCCGGACCGTTTCGATCTCTTCATCCAGGCGTCTGAAAATTTACTTTCGAGAAGCAGTCCGGCGGACGTGTGGACTGAGAGGATAGTTCTCGGCTTGCGGGGGCTTTTCGATGAGCAGCGCGACAAGCTGTCGGCGGCGGCGGAGGCGGATCTGCTCAGGCTGCTCGCGTTGTACGGAGGGTCGGACTGAGAACTCCTTCACCTCAACCGAAGAGGTCGAGCACCGGCTTGCCCTTTCCATCCTTGGTGGCGTAGAAAGGCCGGTCCTCGATGATGGCGTTGTGCTTCGGCGAGATTCCCATGGCATGAAAGATCGTCGAGTGAAGATCCGTGATGGTGACAGGATTTTCGATGGTGGTGCAGGGCCTCTCCTCGGCGGTCTTACCGTAGACAGCCCCTTTCTTGATGCCGCCGCCGAACAGCAGCACGCTGGAGGCGCTGGTGAAGTGGCGATGCATGCCGTAGAACTTCATCTCGTTGATGACATTGGGTACGTTCACCTGGTTGCGGACCAGCTTCTCCGGCTTCCCTTCAACCATACAGTCGCGGCTGAACTCACTGGCAAGGACGATCAGCGTCCGGTCGAGCAGGCCGCGTTCTTCAAGATCGAGCACGAGCTGGGCGATCGGGGCGTCGATCTGCCGTTTCATGTCGGTCAGGCGGGTGTGGCCGTTTTCGTGTGTATCCCATTGCTTGAAGGGGCCATATTCCGTTGTCACCTCGATGAACCGCGCGCCCTTTTCCACCAGCCTGCGGGCCAGCAGACAGCCAAGGCCGAATTTGCTGGTGTTGTAGGTCTTGTAGCTTTCCTCCGGCTCGAGGCTCAGGTCAAAGGCCTTCGAGGCGGGCGAGTTCATCAGGCGGTAGGCTGATTCAGCTGAACGCAGCAGGGATTCTTTCTGGTAGGCGGATCCGTCGCGGGCCACGGGGCTCGCCTCGAGCACCTTCCGGTAGGTTTCGTAGCGTCTCTTGAAGCGGTCGACGGTCATGCCGGCGGGGGGGCGGACCACCTTGACCGCCTGTTTCGGGTCCGGTACGCGGAAGGGGCCAAACTCGCTGCCGAGGAATCCGGCGGTCTGGAAGGCCTTGATCTCTTCCGCCTCACCGTTTCCTTCATAGCGCTGGCCAATATCAATAAAGGCGGGCATGGCTTCATCTCTGGGGCCGAGCGCCTGCGCGATCCAGGCTCCGAGGTGCGGAGCGGCGACCGTGAGCGGCGGCTCGTAGCCGGTGTGCCAGTGGTATTGGTGGCGGGAATGAAGGATGAAGCCGAGGTCTCCAAGGACATGGGTGCGCAGGAGTGTGCCGCGGTCAAGTACGGCGGCTGTCTTTTCGAGGCCCTTGGTCAGCTGGACTCCATCTACGGCGGTCTCGATGCTCGGGAAGCTGCACAGGAGCTCGTTGGCCGGAAGTCCTTTTCGGAAGGGGGTGTAGCGCTTGGGGTCAAAGGTCTCGGTGTGGGCCATTCCGCCGGCCATCCAGAGCACGATGACAGAGTCGGCCGTTGCCCTGGGAGAGATCGGGTTTGCCGATCCCAGGGCGGCCCTGGGCGCGCCGGAGGCGAGAGCTCCAAGGGTGGCGGCGCCGGCAGTTTTCAGGAAGTCTCGGCGGCGGAGGTTCATTTCGAATGAGCTGGAGGTCTTTTTCATGGTTTTGTCTTGGGTTGCCGGTTTCAGCTTAATAGATCAATTGGAATTCAGGATGCATCAGGATTGCCCAGAGCAGGTCCTGGATCCCCTCGCCTGAGGCGGGAGTTCCAACCAGCTCCGAGAGGGCCTTGAGCTCGCCTTTTGTGGGCTGACGCGAGAGTCCCCTGTTGTAGACGGCCTTGATGAGCTTCGCGGTTGATCCGTGGTCCTGCGCGATGAGCTCTTTCGAATTCCAGGAGATGATCCTGTCGAGGGTCTTTCCATTGGTCAGCTCGAGAGCCTGGAGCAGGGTGGCTACCGAATCCCTCCGGCTGACGACCTGCTCGCGATTGGGGCGCCCGAGGGCGACCTGCAATGGGTCGGAGAAGGTGAGCGAGGAGCGAACCTCGACCGCGGGACCCAGGCTCGTGCCCGATTGGAAGTGGCCTCCCACATTCCACGGGCCCGCATCCAGGTCCCCTATGCGAAAGGACGTCTTCCAGTCCGCATCGGAGGTAGCCGGGAGCTGCCAGTCTTTCTTCTTGTCGAGGGTGTGCAGCCAGCTCGCGCTGGTGGCGACCTCGCCCAGTGGGTCGCCTTTTGAAGTCGATGTCTTCAGGGAGACAATCAGGCCGGCGGCGTTGGCCGTGCCTCCTCCGTTTCTCGCGCGGACAGCGAGAGTGTTCTCGCCTTTGCGCAGGAGCTTTTCAACTCTCGCGGAGACCGGGGCGTTCCACTCGCCGCTGGAGAGCGTCTTTTTACCATTCAGATAAAGGCTGAATTCATTGTCGGCTGTGGCGGTCAGGGACGCGACAGGTGGCGTCCCGGGCAGGGAGAAGGTGTGGCGGAAATAGACCGTCTGTCCGGCCGGGGCCCTGCTGTAGTCGCTGTCGGACCAGATCCATTCAGCCTTCGAGGCGCCGGGCGCGGTTTTTCTGCTGGAGCTCGCGTGGATCTTGACGGCGACCTTGAATTGTCCACCCTGTCCCCGACCATCCTTTTTCCCCGGCCTGGCATCGTCCCTCGCCCCGGAGCCGGCCAGGCTCCAGGCGGCATCGATGAACTGTTCAGCGGACAGCCTCTTCACCAGGGGGCCGCGGAACACAAACCGGGTCCCGGGGTCCTCCTCCCGCTTCTGGTCGATCGCGGGGAGCCGGTAGGCCCTGGAGGTCGTGATGAGCTTCAGGGTGTGCTTGAGGTCGTAGCCGTTTTTGACCAGGTCGGTCGCGAGCCAGTCAAGGAGGTCCTGGCTCCAGGGCTCCATGTCCATGTTGTCGAGAGGTTCGACTATTCCCCGGCCGAAGGTGACCGCCCAGAGGCGATTGACGATGGTTCTCGCGAGCCTGCCGTTTTTCGGCAGGACCAGGAGGTCCGCGAGCTGTTTCAGTCTCTGTCCCCTGGAGGCCTTGGCGTCGATCCGGCCAAGCTCGGGGTAGAGGAAGGCCATGGCGGTCGTCTCGCCGGTGGGCTTGTCGCAGCGGTGCAGTTTGAGCGGGCCATTGGCGAAGACCGAGGCGAAGGCGTAGGAGTCTTTGAGCTTCCAGTGGTTGACGAAGCTGTCATGGCAGGAGGCGCACTTCAGGTTGGTCCCAAGGAATACCTGCGCCACGTTCTGGGCCGCCTGGATCTCGGGGCGCTGGCTCTCGTTGACGACCCCGCGCCATTTGATTCCCCGGATAAATCCGTCGCTTCCGGATACCGGGCTGATCAATTGGTGGACAAACCTGTCGTAGGGCAGGTTTTCATAGAGACTCCGGTAGAGCCACTCGGTGATCTGCCCCCGGCCGCCATCAATAAACCCTGTTCCCTTGTAGGCGTTTCGGAGTATGTCGTTCCAGAAGGTCAGCCAGTGGCCTGTGTAGCGGCCTTTTTCGCCCAGGAGTCCGTCGATGGTCGCCTCCCTGAGAGCGGCAGAGTCCTTGCCGGGGTCGCCGGAGGGCGGCAGCAGGCCTACGAGGTCGAGGTAGGCCCTGCGGCGAAAGGCCGCCGGGGAGACCACCTGGTCGTTTGCCACTCCATGTTCTTTGAAATACGGAGCCAGCAGGCGGTCGATGGGGTTGTCGTCCCTGTTGCCGGGAGGCAGCGAAGGCTCGCGCGGAGCCAGGGAGGCCTGGCGGTGCTCCTTGCTGAAGGTGAAGCCGTCAATCCAGGGGGCGCCCCGATCGATCCATTTCCTGAGAGAATCGATGTCGCTGCTCGACAGCCTGGCTCCCTTTGGCGGCATCCTCTTCTTTTTGTCCGCGCTGAGGACCCGCTGGATGATGGCGCTTCGGGCGCTCTTTCCGAGTTCCAGGGCCGGTCCGTTTTCGCCGCCCGCGAGCAGGCTCGCGCGGGTGTTCATCGACAGGCCGCCCTTGCGCTTCTCTTCCATATGGCATTTACCGCAGCTTTTTTTGAGCAGCGGCGCGACCTTGTCGTGGAAGAGAGAGCCGGGGCCCTCCTCGGCGGCGGCAAAGCGGGCGCAGAACGCCAGCGCCACCGTCAGCAGAAGGATTTCAGGCCTGTTCATGAACTATTTTCCCTGCTTGAACATCGCGTGATCGGGATTGCCCATGGAGAGCAGGTAGGCGACCAGGTCGAGAACCTCCTCCTTGTTGAGCGGGTTGAGCAGTCCGGCGGGCATCATCGAGCCCTTGGCCGGCATGGTCTTGAGGATCTGCTTGTGGTTGACCCCGGAGTTGCTGGCAGGTGTCAGCATGTTGGTGTTGACCGAGAAATTGTCACCGCCGCCATTGACGATCCTGCCGGTGACGGTCTTGCCATTCTTCAGGATGAAGATCGTGGCGCGGTACTGGTCGGAGACCACCTTGTCCGGCGCGAGGATCGACTCGAGGAGATCTCTCTTGCTGAAGCGTCCGGCGGCCCCGGTAAGGTCCGGTCCGGCCGCGCCTCCCTGGCCATCGAAGCGATGACAGACGAAGCACTTCGCGGCGGCGAACATCTTCTTGCCGTGCTCGAAGTCTCTGCCGACGAGGCCCTTTTCGACGGCTGGCAGGACATTTTCGGCGGTCCATTCTTTTCCCGGGCCTTTCGGCTTGGGCAGCTGGGCCAGCATCGCCGGGGCCGGGCTGTTCTTGAGTGAGCCGGCCGCGGAGAGGGTTTTCTTGTCTTCGGCGCTGAGGCGTCCGATCGCCGCGCTCCTGACGTTGTTGATAAAGCCATTAAAGCTGGCGCCGCCGCGGAAGCCGCGCGCATTGCTGAACCATTTGAAATAACGTTTACGCTCCTCGATCGTCCAGCCCGTCTTCAGGCTGTGGAGAGCCAGGGCGTAGTGCATCTGGTCTTCCTGCGCGGGAGAGGTCTCCATCAGCGCGACGGTTTTGCCGGCGACGCCGGGGGCCTCGAGGTAGATCAGCACCTGGCTCAGCTCACGGTTCAGGGGGGCTGTTTTTGCCGGGTAGAGCTTCGAGAGTTCAGCCGCGATCTTCGCGCCGGTAGCCTCGGCCGGCTTGCCGAGCCGGATGAAGACCAGGGAGTAGGCCCGCAGCAGGTTGATCAGCTGGGTTTCATCCAGCGAGCTCGCCTTGATGTTGCGCAGCGCCGCCAGCAGCTTGGGGCGGATCTCAGCTTTCCCATGCCGCGCCAGCGCGATAGCTCCCTGGATCAGGGCGACATCGTTGAGCTCGCCAATGACCTTGTCCTGCCAGGAATCGACGGGCTGGTGCTCGACAGCGATTCTCGCGGCGTAGCGCAGGTAGCGGTCGGGGCTCGACAGGTGGGGCCAGGCGGCCTCGATGGCCGCGGGGTCCTGCTTGCCGTGATACTTCTCGAGCTCCTTGCGCTGGGCCCGGAGCTTCGTCGATTCAGGAGATGTCTTCGCGACGCCGCCCTTGTCGTTTCCGGTGTAGGTGACCCGGTAGAGTCCGGACTGGGTGCGCCTTCCGCCGACGGAAACATAGAGAGCCTTGTCCTTCGGGTTGACGATGACGTCGGT
>DCKY01000008.1 GCA_002320775.1 Planctomycetes bacterium UBA1662 | reverse complement strand
GAGTAGGTCAGGAGCTTCTCGGTGAGGCAGCGGGTTACATCGTGCTCACGGCTGAGGAGCATTTTCTTGAAGGCGACAATGTCGTCGAGTTTCTTGCCGGTAACCAGGGTGCTGGAGGGGTCGATCTTGATTCTTGGCTGGTGGGTCCTGGCGGGGTAGATGTCGCGCCAGCGGCCGACCGGGTCAAAGTTTTCCATCGCGAAGCCCATGGGGTCGATCTTGTTGTGGCAGCCGCTGCAGGCTTCCGAGTTGCGGTGCAGTTCGAGCTGCTGGCGGATTGTTTTTGCTCCACGCAGATCAGGGGCCAGCGGCTCGACATCCGGTGGCGGAGGCGAAGGCGGGGTGCCGAGGATGTTTTCGAGGACGTAGACTCCGCGCACGACCGGTGAGGTGTCGACTCCGTTGGCGGTGGCGGTCATGACACTGGGCTGGGTGAAGATTCCTCCACGGCGTGGATCATTCAGGGCGACCTTGCGGTAGCGTTCTCCGTAGACATCCTTGCGGTTGTAGATCCAATTGGCGATGGTCTCGTTCATATAGGTATAGTCGGAATCGATCAAGGACCTGATCTTTTCGTTTCTCCTGACCATGTCGGCAAAAAAGGCCGTGGTCTGGGAGACCATCATCGGCTCCATCTTTCGGTCGTGGTAGAAACGGAAGGGGCCGCTCTTTTCAGGGGGCATCTTGCCGAGCTTGTCGAGGCGCAGCCAGGCTACGGTGAAGTTGCGGGTGAAGGCCTCGGCCCGGGGATCTTCCAGCAGGCGCTCGACTTCCCGTTGTCTTACAGTCGGATCGGTCAGCCTGCCTTCGGCGGCCAGCTTCAGCAGTTTTTCATCCGGCATCGAGGACCAGAGGAAATAGCTGAGGCGGGAGGCGAGCTCGTAGCTGTCGAGCTCCGGGCCCTTCTCCTGGATGTAGAGAAAACGTGGTGAACAGAGGATAGCGGTGTAGCCGGCCTGCAGCGCCCTGAACGCCCGGGCGGCCCGGGTGTTGGACGCGGCCAGCTGTTTCGGCGCCTTGGTCTGGATGGAGAGGGGGGCATCGGAGAAACCCGGTCCGCTCCAGGATGCTCGCAGGCTGTTGGGTTGTCCGTAGGCGAAATACTCCAGCCGTATGGCATGGGGGCCCGCCGTGAGTTCCAGTCCCCCCTTCTTTGTCGAGGCGCCGTGCAGCCCATCGTGGTTGATCACCCTCTTTCCATTAATGAGGAGGCGCGCTCCGTCATCTGAGGCGAGCTCAAACCTGTATTTGCCGTTTTTGGGGGCCTCGATCCTCCCCTCGAACACCATGCCGTAGTGCTCTCTCATTTTTGCGGGCCGGATGTCGAGCAGCCCATCCGCCAGGACTCCCTCGGAGAAGGGCTCGAGTGTGGAAAATTGGGGCAGCTTGCTCCACTTTCCCTTATAGGCCTTGTAGCTCAGCTCCTTGATCGCCGCCGGCGAGGATTTCTTCGCCTCAACCATGAGGCTCCTGACAAGCGCCGCGTAGGGGGCCACCTCGGCGGCCTTGACTGGTTTTCTGAAGGCGCGCGTGGCGAAGTTGAGCAGCAGTTTTTCCACATCAGCCTCCTCTACCGGCCCGGTTCCGTAGAGGGCCGTGTGGCTCTTCGGTGGCCAGGCATCGATGAGAGGCTCCACCGTCAGGCTGTAGACTCGAATGTGGGGTCCCTTGTATCCGGCTTCGAGCAGAGCCTTCGCCATCTCGATGGGCCAGGCGTCGAAGATCTTCTTATCCACTTTCTTACGGTCCGGCTGCGGACGCCAGGCCTGGGGAAGGTACTTTTCGACCAGGCGCTCAGCCCGGAAACCCCGGTCGTAGAAGCCGTTTTCCCACCCGAGCCAGGGGGTCCAGGTGTCATCGAGCCAGGTCTCGAAGCTGAAGGTTCGTTTTTTTCCATCTCCTGGAAGCGACCACAGGGCGAGGTTGGTGGAGGTCGGCCCCGAGATTCCGCCATTGGCGGTGTCGGCCATGTTGAGGCTCAGCATGAAGGGCTGGTCCTGGTCGGTCTTGATGAGCTCACCCCAGGGATGTCGCTGGTTGTGGCCTGAGGCCTCAACCGTGATGCGGTAGCGTGCCGAGGTGCGGACTCCGCCCCGAAGCTCAGTGGGTGAGAGCCTGCCGAAGCGCTGGTAGCGCATGGAGATCATGTCGAAGTCGGGGTTCAGCTCGCGGGAGACCGTTTCAAGAGTCAGCTGCCCGTACTGTTTTCCCTTTACGAGGTGCCCTGAGAGCCTGCGTGTCTCTACCGTGGGTCTTTTTTCGGTGTGCGTAGCGATTGGCAGGACCTCCTCCGCGGCGGCCAGCATCAGCTTCAGGAGGAAGTCAGACATGACCAGCCGGTTGCCGATATTGGCGAAGCCGTGCTCCTTTTCGTCTTCGGGAAAAGCCCGTACGGGATCGTTGCCCTTGCGTTCAACCCGGCCGTTGCCGTTGTTGTCGACGAGCTTCGCTACCGCGCCGGGTCGGAACGCGGCGCCATCGAGGTAGAGGAGATCCCTGAGTGTATTTCTCAGCTCGATGCGGTTCAGTCGGCGGATGACGGTCTGCGCCCCGGTGCTGCGCAGCCGGGCGTAGGCGCTATCGAGGCTGCCGGTAAGAGCCTCAACGAATTTCTTTCGTTCCTCCAGGCCCGGCTGGGTCTTCTTTTTCGGAGGCATCTCTCCGAGGTTGACCTGGTCGAGCATTTCCTGCCAGGCCTCGAGTACCTCGCGGTTTGTGAGGTCGGTAGCAATCGTGTCGAAGCGCCGGTCGTTCTTCTGTTTTTCAGGTCCGTGGCAGGAGATGCAATACTTCTGCAGGAAGGGCTTCAGTCCCTTCAGGGAATCGTCGGCCTCTGCCGTGGTCAGCGGAAGAGAAACGATGACGGCGATCCACAGGGCGATGCGACGCATCGAAATCATGCCTTCGTCTCGAGCCCGGTGAGGGTGCCAGTGCTGGTGCCGAAGCGGTCGATCTCCAGGCCGAAGTTCTGCAGCATCGACAAGAGCAGGTTGGCTGCCGGTACACGTTTGCCCTTTTCATCCGGGTAGACCTTGTGTTCGCCATGCCTGAAACCTCCACCTGCAAGCAGGAGCGGGAGGTCCCTGGTCGAGTGCTGGCCGGTGGCCATGCCGCAGCCGAAGAGGATCATGGTGTGATCGAAGAGCGTGCCGCCGTTGATAGGATCTTCCTGGTTCTTGAGCAGCTCGACAAGGTGGGTGGTCTGGGCGATCTGGTTGCGTTCGATCAGCTTCAGGGCGGCGACCTCTTTTTCGCGCTCTCCGTGATGGGAGAAGCCGTGGTAGCCGCCACTGAGCCCGAGGTCCCCGCTGCGGAATCCACTGGTCAGGGTGATGGCCCGGGTTGAGTCGGTCTGGATCGCCAGGGCGATCAACTCAATCATCGCCTTGAGGTCGGCGACAGTTCCCTGGCCGGGCTTGGGTTCCGGGAGCTCGGTTTTTGGTTTCGGGCGATCGATCCAGGGACGCTGCTGGACAATTTTTTTTTCCAGGGACCGGACCGAATCGAGGTACTCCCCGAATTTTCTCTGGTCCTGGCGGCCGAGGTGCCGGTTCAGTGATTTCGCTTCTCCGAGTACCACATCCAGGATGCTGGTGTGGCGTTGCAGCGTCTGGGTCATCCGGGCCTTTGCCTGCGGACCTTCATCCAGAAACAGGGCCCGGTAGGTCTGTCGCAGGTCGACCGCCGGTACCTGTACGCCGGTACGGGTAAAGCTGACAAGGTTTGACTCGTTGACCTTGAGAACCATCGACGGGTAGCGCGTCGCGGCTCCGACATGCTCAGCCGCCTTCTGGTCCAGGCTGATGTTTCCTTCCGGATAGTTCGCCGCAAGATAGGGTCTCACGCCGTTGAGGAAGGTCGGCACGCAGGCGTGCCCGCCGGGAATGCCGTGGTCGAGGTGAGAGAAGACTGTAAAGTCCTTGCGGTGTTTCGCCAGGGGCTTGAGGGTGTCCGGCATCTCGTAGTTGGAGCCGGCTTCTTTCGGAAAGAAGGCCTTCTTGTAGATGCCGTAGTTATTCGAGATGCAGACCACCCGCTTGACGGGTTTCCTGTTGATCGCGGCAGCCTTGAGTGAAGGTCCCATCGCCTCGAGCATCGGCAGGGCGATCGCGACACCCGCACCGCGCAGGAAGTGGCGTCGATTGATGGCTTTGCTCATATTCGGTGTCTCCTCCGCCTCGGGTGACTTGGTCTGCAGCCATTATAGGACGGGTTCAGGCAGGTTATTTGTTTTTTTTACTCTTACGGGGTGATTTGACCAGATTTCCCCAGCGTTTTGACGGTGTGTGGAAAAAACCGCTCAGGCCAGTATTTCGGACACTGTTGCCGTGCTGTCGGCGTACTTTTTCCGTTCGATACCCAGGGCCTGCAGCTGGGTAAGCCAGAGGTTGGCAAGCGGAGTGCCGCGTTTGCAGTGGACATGCCGGCCGAGCTTCAGTGCTCCGCTACCTCCGCCCGCGACGACCAGGGGCAGGTCGTTGTACTGGTGGGTGGTTCCATCTCCCATGCCGGCGCCAAGAGTGAAGATCGTGTTGTCCAGCAGGCTGGTGCCGTTGGCTTCCTCGATGTTGTCCATGCGCTCGAGCAGCCGCGCGAAGGCCGAGACGTGGAAGCGGTCCAGCTTGAGCAGGTGTTCCATGTGATGCTGGATGGCGTGGGTCATGGCATGATGGCTATAGGGCTTGTCGAGGATGCCCTCCCAGTTTGTGGCGGTTGTCCAACGTTCGGGTCCTACCATCAGGCTGCCGACGTTGGTCAGGCCGCTCTGCAAGGCGGTCACCATCAGGTCGCCCATCAGGTGGATGTATTCATTGCGAGGCAAATGTTCGGCCGGACGCTTGATATTGTTAGCGGCCAGCTCGGACTTCATCTGGTCGATTCGATCCATTCGCGTTTCGATCGTTCGAACAGCCTCGAAGTACTCGTCGAATTTTCTCCGGTCAGCGGTGCCCAGGCGTTTCTGAAGCTGGCGGGCGCTTCCAAGCGCGAGGTCGGTGATGTCGCGGGAGCGTGCGTTGGCTTGCGTACCGAACAATCGGTCGTAGATCTTCCGCGGGTTTCTCATCGAAGGGGCGACATGCCCCGTTCCGTACCATGACATATTGTCGAAGTAGATCGACTCGATG
>DCKY01000167.1:3508-21333 GCA_002320775.1 Planctomycetes bacterium UBA1662 | reverse complement strand
TCTTCATCGGCCTCGCTCCCCTCTCCGTCGGCTTCTGGAGAATCCTCTACGGTTTCCTCATCCGCTTCCTGGGCGAGAAGTGTTTCTTCAGTGATCTCGGCCTCTTCACCGGTATCTTCAGGGGCCTCTTCAGCCTCGATATCAACTTCGACCTCGCCTGCGCCGCCTTTCCTCATCTGTTCGAGCTCTTCATCTGTGATGGGCTCTATTTCCAATTCCCATCCGGTGAGCTTCGAGGCGAGTCGAACATTCTGCCCTCGCTTGCCGATCGCCAGAGACTGCTGGTCAGGCTTGACGTAGATCGTCGCCTTCCTCGTGTCGTCATCGAGCTCCATGGTTGAGATTTCCGCGGGCTTCAGGGCCTGGATAATAAGGACTTCATCCGATTCGTTCCATCGGACGATATCGATCTTCTCGCCAAAGAGTTCATCTACAATGTTCTTTATTCTCGAGCCTCGGACTCCAACACAGGCTCCGACGCAATCCACATTCGTGTCATAGGTCGTCACGGCGATCTTGGTCCGGTACCCCGCTTCACGGGCTATTTCCTTGATCTCAATCACGTTGTCCTGAACCTCAGGGATTTCCAGGGCGAAGAGAGCTTTCACCAATTCCCTGTCTGTCCTCGAAAGCGTTATCTTCACCCGGTTGGCGCTTTTCTGGAGATCTTTCACCAGCGACTTGATTCTCTCTCCAACACGGAATCGTTCCCCGGGCGCCTGCTCGCTCCTGGGGAGGAAGCCCTCGACCCTGCCGAGGCTGACGATCAGATTCGGACCTTCGTAGCGCTGCACCACACCGGAGACCAACTGGCCAATCTTGTCCTCATATTCTTCAAAGATCCTGTCTCGTTCAGCTTCCCGGATCTTCTGGAACATGACCTGCTTACCTGACATGGCAGCCAGGCGGCCGAGCTCTTCGGGGTCTATTTCCTGTCCGTCCTGGATGACCGTGGTGACACCGGTTTCTCGATCGATGACTACATTGTCTTCTTCGGACTCGCCATGTTTTCTGCGGACAGCGGAAAGCAGTGCCGCCTCGATTCCCTGGAAGACGACTTCTTTCTCAATCTCTTTCGAGCGGTGGATCGTGTCTACAAGTCGGAGGATCTCTTCTGATTTCATCAGGTCAGGTCGTTCTTTTAGTTTGAGCCTGGGGTCAAGGCCGGTTCAGAGATGCCGGTTCAGCGGTGACTCCCATTCAGGTGAAAAATGTAACGAATCGTTATCCAGATCTTCCGGATCAGTTTTCCGTATTTGGGCAAAAGATAAAATGATGGTCCATAACCCGGGCTTTCCGAGTTAGGACGCTAAAGACGGACAGCATACCACCACCTCACAGGAACGACCACAGCCCACCCATTAAATGAGGGGATTCTGTGTTTCCTGAGAAGCCAATTAAACCGCCACTGTTTTACTGGATGCGGAATAACAGATAAGCCGCACCGAGCCTTAAAGACACTAAGAAGTGATCTTCAGGAGAATAACTACAGCGAGATAAATGACTTAGGCAGCCGAAGCAGTAGTTCGGGTTATTTTAGATTCGGGGAGAGCACTGTCAAGCCTTTCCGGACCGGGCTCTTTCAGCGATTGCCAGCGGGCTGAGGAGAGTTGGTGGCCAGCTGATAAATAAGTGTTCCGGGTTCCCAGAGGAGGCGTCTGAAGACTCTCAAAGGAAAGTCCGTACGGCTTCCGTTTCGACAATGCAGCCAGGCTTCGAGAAGATCTTCTCCAAGCGGAGCGATGTCTTCGCCCCGGTCGATATCTCCCAGGGTCGGTAGAAGATCGATTTCGAGACCTGCTTTCCGGGCGCTCTCGATGGTTTGCTGTAATACCAGTGAATGGCTCCACTTACCTAACTGGAAGAGTTCAGGGGCTGGTGCCCGAAGTCCGATAAGGTAATAACCTCCGTCTGAAGCTGGCCCAAGGACCAGGTCGTTATTTTTCAGAGAGGCGAATGCCTTCCGGACAGTTTTTCCATCCAGGAGTGGGCAGTCGCTGCCGATGAGGACAGCTGCAGTCGCTCCCTGGCTGAACATCTGCGAAAAAGCAGCCTGCATGCGGTTTCCAAGCCCGCCGCCAGCCTGGGGCTGGAGAGAGGCCTCGAGGCATTCGGGAGCCAGGAGAGTCCGGCAGCGCTCGCGTTCTTTCAGGGGGGAGTAGAAGACAGTTTTACCGCAACGAGCGAGCTTTCCGACCCACTGAAGAGTATCTGCAGCCATGTCTTCGTAGAGCGTCCGGGCGTTTTCTTCCCCGATCGTTTTCGCAAGTCTTGTTTTGACTGTTCCCCGCAGCGGAGCCTTGACAAAGACACCCAGATGGAGGCGGGAGGGCTGTTTTTCCGTCACGACAGGTTGCTGTCTCCGTTAGCCGAGCCTACTGAATAGTCCTTATGCGGATTGCGAGTAAAGCGAAGCTTGTCTTTAGTCCGAAATAATGAAGGAGGAGTGGTATTACCGAAAAACCACGATTGTTGCGAGCAGTATAGAGTCCCGGGTGAATAATTTACGGGCGCTTTCCAGTGAGGTCTCCAGTTTTCATCTTCGACCGATAATAAGGTCGAGTGGCTTTCCTCGGACGCTGTAGTTCGCCTCGAACCGTGTTATAATCTCCACGCCTAATTGTCTTTATGTACGGTCTCGTACATTTTTGAAGAAGTGTGGAAGAAATCATTTCAGCGTGAGGAATTCGATTATTCATGCTCTGTGAATTATGTAATAAAAGCGAAGCAGTCGTTCATCTGGTCGATGTTTCCAATAATTCCCGGGCTGAAAAGCATCTGTGTAAAGATTGCGCGGCCTCCCAGGGAGCGACCATCAAAAGTCATATGCAGAAGAGCAGCAGCTCGACAAAAGATGCCGGCGATGTATTACCGGAAATATTCCAGAATTTGTCGGCGACCTCGGGGGCGGCTGAAGCGGAGGCCTGTGGGCAGTGCGGGACAACATACCGTCAGTTCAGATCGTCGGGGAAATTCGGGTGTCCGGAGTGTTACGTTGAGTTCAACGTCAAGGTGAGTGACCTGCTGGAGAAAATTCACAGTCGCTGTGAGCACACCGGGAAGGTGCCCAGTACCGCAAGTGACGACCTTGCTCAGCAGAAAGAATTGCAGACCCAACAGAAGCGGTTGCAGGGCCTGTACGCGGATCTCGACAAAGCGGTCAATGATGAGGATTATGAACGGGCGGCTGAGTTGCGCGATGAGATCCAGCGGATGCAGGAAGGGGCTGCCGAGGCCTGACTTCCCCGGAGGGCCGATTTGGCTCATTCGGTTGATAGAGAATTTGGTAGTAGCGTTGTGAAAAACGGTAGCACAGAGAAAATGGAACTCAGTGATCTTCAAACCAGTCCCGGCGAATGGTTGGGCGGTACGGGGCCTGAAGCGGATATCGTTATCAGCTCCCGGATCCGGCTGGCGCGCAATCTTGCCGGCTACCCGTTTCTCTCAACTGCAAACGAGCAGCAGCTTGGGGAATTGGAGAGGATGGTTCGTGAGAGATTGCTCAATACCTGTCGTGCCGAGGGGATGAGCTATTTCAGCCTTCCTTCCCTCGGGCCGATCGACAGGCAGTTTCTGGTGGAGCGTCACCTGATCAGCCGTGAACTTGCCAGCGGCAAGGGAGCGCGGGGTGTTGGCCTGGCTGTCGATGAGACGGTCAGCATCATGGTTAACGAGGAAGATCACCTGCGGATCCAGGGACTGTGTTCCGGTCTGCAGCTTCGAGAGGCCTGGGAGCGTGTAGATGCGGTTGATACAAGATTGGAAAGCTGCCTTGAGTTCGCCTTTTCACCTCAATTCGGTTACCTGACCATTTGTCCGACCAACGCTGGCACCGGCCTGCGGGCTTCGGTCATGCTGCATCTGCCGGCGCTGGTCATGACAAAGCAGATCAACAAGGTCTTCCAGGCGGTAGCCAAGATCAGTCTTATCGTTCGGGGTCTCTATGGTGAAGGAACCCAGGCATCCGGCGATTTCTACCAGATCTCGAATCAGTCCACCCTCGGGAAGTCCGAGACGGATGTGATCGAGTTGATCGAGAATGTCATTCCCAAGATCATCGGCTTCGAGAAAACCGTCCGCACCAACCTGATGCAGCAGAAGCGCGAGGTGATGGAAGACAAGGTCTGGCGGGCCTATGGGATGCTGAAGCATGCCAGGATGATTACGAGCGAGGAGACCATGGATCTTCTCTCAGCCGTGCGCATGGGTGTCAGTCTTGGAATCATCCAGGAGGTCAAGATGGACGCGATCAACGAGCTCTTTCTTTTTACTCAGCCGGCGCATTTGCAGAAGCAGAAAGAAACCCAGTTGGATGAAACCGAGAGGGACGTGGTTCGCGCTTCGTATATCAGGAAAAGGTTACAACAGAGTGATTGAACGGTTGTCGGGAGGCTCCGGCAACTATCCCTTGAAATAAGATAAAACAGTCTCAGAATATTCAGACGTCCCCGTGGCTTGCCGGAAGAGTTTGAAGGGTATTTTTGGGTACCCCGCAGTCCGACAGCCAAAGGTATCAGCGGTGCCGGCGGCAGCTTTTCGAATAAGCTGGAGTCGGCTCCGCAAACACCGCAAATTCGGTGGGCGGTTTTTCAGGAAATAAGCTGCTGTTTCTCGCTCCAAGAAGGTTTTCATGAGTTGGAACGGGGCGAGAATGCAGAAGAGGAGGTAGAGGTCAAATGTTCGACCGTTTCACAGATCGAGCCCGGAAGGTCATGGCTCTTGCGCGGAAGGAAGCGCAGAGGTTCAACCATGACTTCATCGGCACCGAACACATACTGCTTGGGTTGATTCAGGAGGGTAGCGGGGTTGCTGCCAATGTCCTGAAGAACCTGGGCGTAGAGATCAGCAAGATTCGCTCTGAGATCGAAAAGAATGTCCAGTCCGGACCTTCGATGGTCACCATGGGGCAGCTTCCTTTTACCCCGCGTGCCAAGAAGGTGCTCGAGCTGTCGATGGAAGAAGCCAACGAGCTTGGCCACAACTACATCGGTACGGAGCATCTCCTCCTTGGTCTGATCCGGGAGAACGATGGAGTCGCCGCGCAGGTCCTCCTCGATCTGAATCTGAAGCTTGAAGACGTGAGGTTCGAGGTGCTGGAATTGCTTGGGGCCGATTCTGAGCCCGAGAGCGCTATCCCACAGTCTTCTTCCGAAGGAAAGAAGGGCCGCTCGAAGACACCGGCGCTCGATGCCTTTGGCCGGGACCTGACCGAGTTGGCAAGAGAGAGCAAGCTGGACCCGGTTATCGGGCGTCATGATGAGATCGAGCGCGTGATCCAGATCCTGAGCCGTCGAACCAAGAACAATCCGGTCCTTCTTGGTGAGCCGGGCGTCGGAAAAACTGCGATTGTCGAAGGTCTTGCGCAGGACGTTATCAGCGGCAATGTCCCCGAAATTCTCAGGGGACGGAGAATTGTAGTCCTCGACCTGGCGATGATGGTTGCCGGTACCAAGTACCGCGGTCAGTTTGAAGAGCGAATCAAGGCTGTGATGACCGAGGTCCGCCGGGCCAAGAATATCGTCCTCTTCATCGATGAGCTGCACACCCTGGTCGGTGCCGGAGGAGCTGAGGGGGCTATCGATGCCTCCAATGTTCTCAAGCCGGCTCTTTCCCGCGGCGAGGTACAGTGCATCGGCGCCACCACCCTGGATGAATATCGCAAGTTCATTGAGAAGGATGGAGCCCTCGAACGGCGCTTTCAGACCATCATGGTCAACCCTCCAACCAAGGAGGAGACCGTGGAGATTCTCAGAGGTCTGAAGGACAAATACGAAGCTCATCATCGTGTGAAATTTGAAGATGAGTCGCTCGAGGCGGCCGTGGAACTCTCCACTCGCTATATTTCAGGGAGATTTCTTCCCGATAAGGCGATCGACGTGATCGATGAGGCTGGTTCCAGATTGCGAATGAAAACGATGACTCGTCCACCGGACCTGCAGGATCTTGAAAAGGAGGTCGAGAGCCTCAACAGGGAGAAGGAAGAGGCTGTTGCCCAGCAGGATTTTGAGCGTGCGGCCAACCTGCGGGACCAGTCCGACAAGCTTAAAAATGAGAAGGAAGAGCTCAGGCGGAAATGGCAGGAAGAGTCTTCGGAGAGCGGCGGCAATGTGGATGCGGAGGTGATTGCCGAGACCGTCTCCAAGATGACCGGTATCCCCCTGACCCAGCTGGATGATGATGACAAGAAGCGTCTGCTGGCCATGGAAGAAGAGCTTCACAAGACCGTCATTTCACAGGATGGCGCCATCAGATCCATCTCCAAGGCGGTTCGGCGGTCGAGGTCCGGCCTCAAAGATCCGCTGCGTCCGATGGGATCCTTTATTTTCCTGGGTCCGACGGGGGTTGGTAAGACACTCCTGGCCAAGGCTCTCGCCAAATTCATTTTTGGCGAGGAAGATGCGCTTATCCAGATCGACATGTCGGAGTACATGGAGAAGCACAACGTGTCGAGGCTGGTTGGAGCTCCTCCGGGTTACGTTGGGTTCGAGGAAGGCGGCCAGCTGACGGAAAAGATTCGCCGGCGCCCCTACTCTGTCGTGCTCTTCGACGAGATCGAGAAGGCCCATCATGATGTCTTCAATATGCTTCTGCAGATCATGGAGGAGGGCAAGCTGACCGACAGCTTTGGCCGTAATATTGATTTCCGCAATTGCATCCTGATCATGACCTCCAATATCGGCGCGGACATTATTACCCACAAGGCCGGTATGGGATTCGGGGCGAATGACGAAAAACGCTCCTATGAGAACATGAAGAAAGAGCTGTTGATCGAGGTTGAAAAGCATTTTCGACCGGAATTCCTCAACCGCCTCGACGAGATTATCGTTTTCGAGAGCCTGAAGCGCGAGGATCTCAAGGAGATCATCGACATCGAGTTGCGAAATGTTCAGGATCGGCTTCTTGAGCAGGGCTTCGAGATCAGCCTGGATGAAGAGGTCCGGGAGTACCTGATTGACCAGGGCTACAATCCGGAATTCGGAGCCCGTCCTCTCCGTCGCGCGGTCGAGCAGAAGATCGAGGATGCCCTTGCCGAAGAGCTTCTCAGGGGAGCCTTCAAGGACGGCAACCTGATCAAGCTGAGAATCGAGGAATCGCGTCAGAAAACTCCCGAAGGTGAAACGAAGATCGTTAAGGAGATCGTTTTCGATTCAAGTTCCGTGCCGGTGGAATCTTCGGAAGACGGCAAGGAGGAAGCCGAGGAGCCGGAGGAAGGCGAGGCGGTTGACGATGAGGAACCGGAAAATCCTCCCGAGCCGGTAAGCGCAGCCAGCGAGGATGACGACGGCTCCTGAGCCCGGTCTTCTTGCGAGTCTATTCGGATTCGTTCCGCATGCAGGGACGCAGGGCTCCCGCGAGATAAAATGATCCGGCGATGACCGGATTCCAGCCTTTTTGCCGGCTGAACTCGAGCGCTTCGCGTGGATCTTCGATGATCCGCCCACTTCCGAAGGTGTCGCGCAATTCTTGCGGATCGACGGAGCGGGTCTCATCGGCCCGCGTGAATATGACCTCATCAGCTATTCCGCCGGCCTCGGCGAGGATTTCTGCACGGCGTTTGTCGGTGGAGAGTGAGAGGATCAGAACCCGGGGCTGGGGAAAGCCAATTTCTTCAAGGGTCTGCCGCAGGGATTTGATCGATTCCGGGGTGTGTGCGGTGTCCAGGCAGCAGGTCGGTAGCCCTGGAAAAACCTCGACTCTCGCTGGCAGGCGAAGGTTCTTGAGCGCGGACCGCAGCTGGACGGTGTCGAGTTGTTTGTCGAGCTTCTCCAGCACCGCCCGGTACAGGGCTATGGAAATAGCCAGGTCTGCCCGGATTCCCGGCCCCCGGATGGCTGGCGCCTGGAAGGTTCCCTGGATGCCATCGATTTCGAGAAGGCCATCGCGGTTAAGTTGGACTGACCCGGGATCTGCCACTGTCCAGGGGGCACCTTTCTCGGTTGCGATTCGCGCGACCTCCTTGCGGGCCTCTTCCGGCAGCTCGCCGGTGATCAACGGGGTTTGCGGCCTCACGATGCCGGCCTTTTCCCTCGCGATGGCCGTGAGCGTATTGCCAAGCAATTCGGTGTGTTCAAGGCCGAGGCTGGTGATGGCGCTCCAGCGGGCTGATAGAATATTGGTCGCATCGAGGCGCCCTCCAAGGCCAACCTCGAAAATAGCGATATCGACACCGGAACGAGCGAAACAGAGCATGGCCATCGCCGTCAGTAATTCGAAGAAGGTTGGGCTGCCGCTTTCTCCATCCGCCGGTTCTATCAATGGCAGGATGGAGTTCACGGTCCGCATGAAGGATTCCTCGCTGATCGATTTCCCATCGATTCGGATCCTCTCGCGCAGGTGTTCGATATGAGGAGAGGTGTAGGTGCCGACCTTGAGCCCCTCGGCTCTCAGCAGGGCTTCCAGCATCAGGCAGGTACACCCTTTCCCCTTGGTGCCGGCGATGTGGACGGCGGGGTAGCGGTCGTGAGGATTGCCGAGGGAGGCGGCCAAGGCCTCCATTCTGCGGAGATCGAAACTTTCCGTGTCGTAGCGGAAGGTTGGCAATCTTTCGTAGTTGGTGAAAGATGCAAGGACCTGGCTGAATTCTCTGGGGCTATTGGGTACTTTCATACGGACCGTTTTATAGTGTAAGAGGGCGATTTTTGTCTACCGAGAAGGCTGAAACTACCACGAGGTTGCTGGTCTCCGCTGTTGAGCCATCCGCCGATCTGCATCTCGCTCATCTGCTTGAAGAGCTGAGCGGACTGCGCCCCGGCATCGAGTACAGGGGCTTTGGCGGTGAGCGTGTACGGGCGGCCGGGTGTACTGTCGATGCCGATCCCACGTCGTATTCGAGCGTCGGCTTCGGTTTTCTCAAGAGCCTCGGTCGGTACTTCAACCTGCTCAAACAGTTTGACCGCCTCTTGCGTGAATTCAAACCTGCCGCGGTGTTGCTTGTAGATGCGCCGGCCTTCAACTTCCTGCTGGCTCGGCTGGCGCGCTGGCGCGGGGTTCCGGTGGTCTACTACATCTGTCCTCAGATCTGGGCCTGGGCGCCCTGGAGACGCCGCAAGGTTCTTCGCTATACAGACCTGCTGCTCTCGATCATTCCTTTCGAGAAGGAGCTCTACAGCAACGACAGGGTCCCTGTTCACTATGTCGGTCACCCGATCGCAGATGAACTGTCCTCGCTCGCGCAAGACCTTGGTGAAGAGCTCCGAAGCTCACTCGGTATTTCACAACAGGAGAAATTGATTGGGATCTTCCCCGGCAGCCGCAGGGCGGAGGTGGAGGGGCTCTCCACATCTTTTTTCAACCTGCTTGCTCAGATGAAACTGGATCCGGATCGTCATCGCATCGTCGTTTCCGCCCTGCGGGAAGATTTCAGGGAGTTGATCGAAGCTGCTGCGGCCAGTCATGGGCTGAAGGTCGACCTCATCAGCGGCGATTGCAGGCCCCTGATGAAGGCCTGTGATCTGGCCCTGGTAGCCTCCGGTACCGCCTCGCTCGAGCTGGCCTGGTTTGAAAAGCCTATGCTCGTTTTTTACAAGGTGAGCGGTTTTGGATACTGGCTGTTTAAGAATTTCTTCAGTGTCACACCCTGGTTTACCTTGCCCAATATTCTTGGTAGCGCTGCGAATGAGGGTGAGGTCACAGTTTTTGAAAAGCTGTTGCGCAGCGATGATGAGTTAGAGGAGATTGCTCCCGTGGCGATTGGGCTTCTGGAAGATGAGCTGAAACAGGGAGAGGTTGTCGACAGGCTGAAAAAATTGAAGGCGGCCTGCATGATACCGGGAGCAAACGCGAAGGCGGCGACTGTACTCAATGACTTCCTATCGTCGCTTTGAGGCTTCCAGACGGTCTCCAGCCGATTTTTAGGCGTGGATAAAGTACATTACCGGCTTGAATAACACCCACCTCGGTTGAATAGAGGCTTTTGCTTTCACCGGTTCTTACGCCAGAATAATAGACCTTCGATGAATAGAGCGCTGTGGCAATGAACTTATTTCCCAACAATTCCGGTCAGGACGGCAAAGGCTATAATAAGCCGAGCAGCTTCGGTCCAAAGTTTCTGATGATGGTTGTTTTCACCATCGTCATTGGCGGGATGATGCTGAATTTTTTCCAGCAGGGGCAGCAGAGGCCCATTAAAGATGGCCAGGGTGAGTTGGCGGGGGACGAGAGCTTTCTCGATGGAACTCCCTTCGACGTAAGGAATCCTTTCGGGGGGGAATTCGCCGCGACTGAAGATCCTGATGACCCGCTGACCGCCGGCAAGGAAGAGGTCAAGGCCAGGAAGCTAGAGCCTTTCGTTGAGAAGCCGGAGATGCTTGCTGGCGCAGCCGGTCGCGATCGAACGGGCAATGTTGAGAAATTCGGACGTATCCAGGAGGAGGGGGTGGTCTACCTCGCGCATCAACTTCGCGCGAGTCATGCCGCCGGGAAGCTTCCTGGGGAACCGGTGTTGAACACTGCGAAGGGCGACAAGGTTTTCAGCGAGCTCATCAAAAATCCGGATCTCTATCGCGGCAAGCCTGTCGAGTTACGGGCTAATGTCGTCAGGGCCGAAAAGGGCAGGAGCCCTCTGCAGGTGGCGGCGCTTCCAAGCGGGGCGAACCCCCTGGATGTCAACCGGCTCTACCGCTCCTACGTCTATGACCAGAACCAGAAGTTCCACCTCGTCTATACCCTCGAGGACCAGTCTGAGGAGCTCGGGCACATGGCAGATGTTGTTCTGCGGGGATATTTCTGCCGGCTCTACACCGGCGAGGTCAATCTGCGCAGGAACAGCGGCAAGCTTGATAAAGGCACGATTCCGCTGCTGGTCGCTTCGAGCTATAAGAAGATGGTTTCAGCATCGCGGAGCGCTTCGGAAAGAATGTCAATCCTGCCGATCGCGATCACGTTGGTTTTTGGTATCTGCTGTATCGCCGGGATTGTCATTTTAGTGGTTAATCGAAGGTCAGATTCGACCTACGAGGCTCGCCGCCGGGCCAGCCGGGAGAAGGGCGTACTCGCAAGGGGAGGCAAGGCCGCTGACGAAGAGGCTTCCCTCGAAGACAAAGCCGCCGGTAACGAAGACGATTGACCATGCCCAGTGGTAATAGAAAAAAAGTAAAAAACCGGGGGGGAGAGCCCCGCACTGTCCGGGTTCGATCCTCCGGCGGCAATTATCCGGCCGTGATCGGCAGCGGCTCCCTTTCACAGCTACCGCTCCTCCTGGAGGGGAAACGCAGGCCATCGCGTCTACACCTCGTGAGCGATAGGAATGTTCTACGGCACCATGGCGAGGTGATACGAAAGCAGCTCAGGCGTACTGGTATTCCATTTTCCGAAACCGCGCTCGTTCCAGGAGAGGGCTCTAAGACGATGGAGCAGATGCAGCGGATTCTTCGTTCCGCTGTTCGCTCCGGGTGCGACCGTAACTCCTGCATGATAGCCTTCGGGGGAGGGGTTGTCGGAGACATTACAGGCTACGCCGCCGCCAGCCTTCTGCGTGGAGTAGAGTTCATCCAGGTCCCAGCCTCTCTGCTGGCCATGGTCGATGCCAGCGTAGGGGGAAAGACCGGGGTCAATATTCCTGAAGGAAAAAACCTCGCCGGAGCTTTCCATCAACCTCGAGCTGTCCTCATGGATCTCGACCTGCTCGAAACTTTGCCTGATCGCCAGGCGCGTGCCGGCTGGGCTGAGATTATCAAGACCGCGGCGATTCGGGATATCAGGCTGCTGTCGCTCATTGAGAGGGAGAGGGCGGCTCTCCTTGCCGGTTCTCCGTCTTTGCTCACGAAGGTCGTTGAGCGCTGTGTGAGGATCAAGGCCGAGGTCGTTGAGGAAGATGAGCGAGAATCCGGTTTGCGGATGATCCTTAATTTTGGCCATACGCTTGCTCATGGAATTGAGGCGGCCCAGGGCTATGGCCGGCTCCTGCATGGAGAGGCTGTCGCTGTCGGAATGGTTTTCGCCGCCCGTCTTGGCGAGGGACTGGGAATTACCAGGGAGGCTACGGCTGATCGCCTTGAAGCCTTGCTCGCGGCTTTTGGTCTGCCGGTTCACTTGAGCAAGCTGTCCTGCTCGCGTATCCTGACGGCAATGGGACGTGATAAGAAACGTGGCCCCCGGGGGCTGCGGTGGGTTTTCCTGTCGCAGCTTGGAGAGGCTTTGATTCGTGACGACGTGAAGCCTGCCGTATGGCAGGCTGAACTGAAAAAATTCATCAAGGGAAAGTGAAATGAAGTTCTCAACTAGGCTCATCAATATTTTGGTTTCTATTCGTGCTTCTCTTGTGACTTCTATGCTGTTGCTGGTTGTTGTTTTCTCGGGTTGCTCCGATTCCCGGTCGCAACATGAAAAGCCTACGCCAGAGGAGGCTCGGGGATCGGCCCACCCTGCCTTGAAAGCCCGGATTCCTGCTCCTGCTCCCGCTCCCGCCCCTGTCGCTGCGCCGGCTGCAGGCGAAGAACCAGCCGCGAGTCCGTGGAAGCCGGGTGAAACGTTTGTTGTGATGGGGTTGAAGGCCAAGGCCCCGGAGGGCTGGCTTCGTCAGAAACCTGCCAACCGGATGCGCAAGGCCCAGTTCAAGCTTCCCCATGCCGAGAATGACACCTTTGATGGAGAGCTTACGGTCATACCCGCCTTTGGCGGAATGGATGCCAATGTCCAGCGCTGGAAACAGCAATTCAAGGAGGCACCTGAGCCGCTTATGACCACACGGAAGGTTGCCGGGATGGATGTGGCGATCGTTCAGCTGGACGGGACCTATATGTACAAGGCACGGCCCATGGACCCGAACGAGGCAGGCCAGGCGCGCCCTGATTACAGGGTTCTCGCCGCTGTTGTACAGGCTCCCGAGGGCCAGGTCTTTTTCAAGTCGTTCGGGCCGCGGGCCACCATGGAAAAGTGGCAGGAGGCGTTTACCGATATGGTAGACAGCTTCGTCCCAGCTCAGGAGTAGGGCCGTTGAGCTTTGATCTCCAGGCGCTCATCAACAGCCGCAACGGTGAGAATGTCGCTCTACAGCGCGAGAATATAAACCCCCAGTTCGCCCGGGTCTTACGCCTGATTGGCTTTGATAAGGTTTATACGCGAGGCGTGGGGCAGTATCTCTATGATGAGCAGGACTGTGAATATCTCGACATGCTTGCCGGCTACGCTGTCCACAATGTCGGCCGCAACCATCCAACAGTCATCCAGGCCCTGAAGGATCTGATGGATTCTCAGCCCGCTACCCTGGTGCAGATGGACGCGCCGCTCTTATCGGGTCTGCTTGCGGAGAGACTCAAGGAGTTGACCCCGGAGGCTCTTGATACGGTTTATTTTACCAACTCAGGTACCGAGGGGGTCGAGACGGCCATCAAGTTCGCTCGCAAGAGCACCCGTCGGCCGCGGGTGCTCTTCTGTGCCCATTCCTTTCATGGCCTGAGCAACGGCTCTCTTTCGCTGAATACGGATGAATCTTATCGGGACGGTTTCGATCCCCTGATTCCAGGTTGTGACAAGGTCCAGCTCAACGACAGGGATGCGCTCGCGAGCGAGCTGGCGAAAGAGGATGTTGCGGCCTTTGTCCTGGAGCCGGTGCAGGGCAAGGGAGTGTTTATCGCGGAGGATGAGTACCTCCGAGAGGCCAGGGAACTCTGCACACGCCATGGAAGCAGACTGGTGTTCGATGAGGTACAGACAGGATTTGGCCGTACCGGGAAGATGTTTGCCCTGGAGCACCCGGGAGTTGAGCCAGATATCCTGGTTGTTTCTAAAGCACTATCGGCCGGACTCGTTCCTGTTGGCGCCGTGCTTACCAGCAGGAGCATCTACGATGGGGTCTTCAACTCCCTCGATAATTGCGTGGTTCATTCTTCGACCTTCGGCCAGGGAGCCTATGCGATGGCAGCAGGAATCGCGACCCTCCATGTATTCGAGGAGGAGAGCCTGGTAGAAAATTCGAGGCAGATGGGAGAGCTCCTGCTGGAGGGGCTCAGAGAGCTTGCCGGCAGATTTGAGTTGGTCAAAGATGTGCGCGGTCGCGGCCTGATGATCGGCATCGAACTCGGTGAGCCATCTTCTCTGAAGCTGAAGATGGGATGGAAGGTTGCCAGCAAGCTGCAGAAAGGCCTGGTCGCCCAGGCTATGGTGATGTCCTTACTGGCGGATCACAGGATCCTCACCCAGGTGGCAGGGCATGGGATGGAGATCATCAAGCTCATTCCCCCCCTGGTCATCGATGAATCCGATGTGAAGCGCTTCCTGGCGGCGTTTGAAGATGTGCTCGAGCGGAGCCATCGTTTCCCCGGCCCCATCTGGGAATTCACCACACGCCTTGCAAAACACGCGCTCAAGCGTTGAACTGGGAACCCTGCCTGGTAGATGAGATGGCGATATTTGAAGAACAGAAAGAGATGAGATGAGCACTTTTCAGCGAGTACTTTCGTTGGGATCTCGCAGCCGCGGGCTGCATGAAATTACCTCGGAGGTTGCGGCGGTGGTTGGCGAGAGTCCTGTGGACAGCGGTCTCTGCAATGTCTTTCTCAGGCACACCTCGGCGAGTCTCTGTATCAATGAAAATGCCGACCCGACCGCACGCGCAGATCTCGAGGCCTACCTCGACCGGCTGGTTCCGGAAAACCAGCCGTATTTCCGCCACACCCATGAGGGGCCTGACGATATGCCTTCGCATATAAAGAATGTTCTGACGGAAACCAGCCTGGTGATACCAGTTGTCGATGGGCGGCTGGCTCTTGGAACCTGGCAGGGCATCTACCTCTGGGAGCACCGCGACCGGGCCTCGGGGAGAAGTCTGGTGGTATCCGTATGGTAAAAAAACCGGCTGCAACTTTCATCGCAACCGGTTTGATCTGGTGGGCGATAGTGGATTCGAACCACCGACTTCCACCGTGTGAGGATGGCGCTCTAACCAGCTGAGCTAATCGCCCGAGTATTTTCTTTGGAAACTGAGGTAGCTTAAGTAGTGCTACCGTAGAGGTCAAGTAAATGGAACAAGTCAGTCTGATCGCTCTGGATCTGGATGGAACCCTGCTCGATGATCGCAAGGAGGTTCCGCCTGAGAATATCCGCGCCCTCGAAGAGGCTCAGAGCCAGGGTGTTCTCGTAGCTATTTCTTCGGGGAGAATGATTCCCCGGATCCTGCCTGTAGAGGAGACCCTGGGCCTTGATTGCATTATCCTCGCCTACAATGGGGGGAAGGTCGTAGGGCCAAAGTCTGAGGGGCGGCCATTGATCAGCGAGCGTCCTTTGCCTGCCGATATAGCGGAGCTCTTCATCAGGTTCTCTCAGGATGGAGACTACCTGCTCAACTTTTACCGGGATGACGTTCTTTATGCAGAGGACAGCCCTAATCGGCGGCGCTTCATGGACATCTACAGCGGCCGCACGGGAGCTGAGTATCATATAGAGGATCTTTCCGGGAGGATCGGGCAGGAGCCGACCAAGTTGATTCTCCTGGCTGAGCCAGAGGAGCGGGACCGTTTGCATGACCACTTTGTCACGGAGTTGGGAGACCGTGCCTACATCACCAAATCGGATCCGGAGTATCTTGAAATCATGGCCCCCGGGGTTTCCAAGGGTACCGCACTCGAGGCTCTTGGAGAGCACTACGGCTTCGGGCTGCCCAACGTTCTCGCCGTAGGGGATGCAGAGAATGACAATCCCATGCTGGAGGCTGCCGGGATAGGCGTCGTTGTCGCCAACGGCACCGAGGCGAGCAAGGCGGTCGCCGACCATGTAACAGAGAAGACGAACAACCAGGGCGCGGTAGCCGAGGCCGTGAGACGGTTCGCTCTCAGGTAGAGGCTTGCGGCCGGCTTAGCTGGTCTCGCTGCGGTCTTCTCGGTTCTGCAGAGAATCTCTCAGCCTTGCGGCCTCTTCGTAGTCTTCATTCGCAATCGCCTCGGCCAGCTTCTCTCTCAACTCGGCGAGAGGATCGGGGGGCAGCATTCTGAACAACTGCTGACGCAGCTCTTCGATCGCTCGAAGAGAGTTCTTCTGCTCCAGGGGGAAGATCTTGTTCTCTGCCATTTTCGGAAGGTCCTCGATTAAGCTGGAGGCCTCGGCAAGGATGGCCAGGGCTGCGGGAATATCACCACCGGAGTCGATCGTTCCGAGAGCCTCAGACATGAAGTGCATTCTCAGGATATAGGGTCTGTACTGTTGCAGGCTGGCACAGAGTTCAGCGGGGAAGTGCTTGCCCGTGAAGTCGAGCACCTCTATATTCCGCATGGTGTCACGCGAGCAGTATTCGTATTCGCCGACCTGGAAGAACAGCAAGTACCTGTAGTAATACAGCAGGCATTCTTCCTTCAGGCGCTGGAAGTCTTTCTCGCTCAGCTCGATATCCCAGGGTTTTTTCTCGGTCTCGTTGACGTAATAGTGGAACCAGGACTCCTGTCCTTGTGGTCGGTGGCCATCGGGCCGTCCCTGGAACTCGTACTGCTCGATTCCAAGAGGCAGGCGGACCTGTAGAACTTCGTCCCCGCGATGGTTGGTGACGCGCCTGACGTGCTTTTTGTCCCCGTAGCTCCAGGCCTCGAGGATTCTGCTGAGGTCCATTTCTCTGTCTTCCATAACAGCAATTTTACAGATGCTGATTGGATATCTTCAATGAAACAAATGCAGTGCTACAAAGGAGTTGGGGTGAAGTCACTGAATGTGAAGGGTAATGATCGTTGTTTGTTCAGAGAACTTACCTGATGTGGTATTCCGGAAAATTTCCAGGCTCAATAATTGGTGCTGTGGGTTTGGAAACGAATGATCCGATATAAAAGATGCTGCCGCGCCGGGGAGTCTTCTGGCGGTATTTTCGAGAAATCAAACAGTGTCAAAGGTCATGTTCAGGAAGTTTTTCTGGATCACACGAGCTCCTGGTGTCGCGTTGGGATTGTTGATTCTCTGCAATCTGCTGTTGACGCTTGATAATGCGAACCTGTCGATTACCCGGATCTGGCTGGATATCGAGATTCCCGACCCGGAGCTCTCCCTGATCTCAGCGCTCCTGGGGTTAGCCCTCCTGGTTCCACATGATGTGGGGCGGTCCGATTGGGCGCGCTGGTTGCTTGGAGGAGTCTTTTTCGGGTTCTGGATACTTGTTGGGGCGACCATGGTTGGGTACTACCATCATCTCAGCAATGGGGACTTCGCCACCGATCTGCCGGTGCCTTTCTGCTTTTTTGTCTGGTTGATTCTGCTCTTCGAATTTTCGAGGATCTCCTGGTGCGAAACCAGGGAGCCTCGTATGCCGCCGCCGGCGCGGTTTTTTTTTAACACTGTGGTGGCTTCGGCGTCCTTTTTCCTCCTGATCTCTGCTCACCTTGTCACATTTGGCCGAACGGATTTTCGCAGGCCGGCGGATGCGGCGGTTATCCTCGGAGCAAAGGTCTATGACGATGGAAGCTTGAGCCGGGCTCTCAAGGATCGTCTTGTCACCGGAATCGAGCTCTATCGCCAGGGGCTCGTTTCCTACCTGGTCATGAGCGGCGGGACCGGAAAGAACGGCTTCAGTGAGCCTCAGCAGATGGCCTCCTATGCCACAAAGGTGGGAGGCGTTCCGGCCGAACGAATCCTGTTGGACGAAGAGGGGATCAACACCGCCCAATCAGCTCGTAACTGCGGCCGCATTGCACGGGAGCATGGTTTCAAGACGTACCTTACGGTGAGCCAGTATTTTCACTGTGCCAGGGTAAAGATGATCTTTGAGCGCAACGGGAGCTCTTGTTATACGGTCCCCACCTGTTCGAACGAAGAGGTCAGGGCAGCTGGGGCGCTTACCCGGGACACCTTCTTCCTGTTGCGGGAGGCGGTGGCCTTCCCATTCTATTTTCTCTACTACCGCTGAGAATAGAGAA
>DCKY01000167.1:0-3194 GCA_002320775.1 Planctomycetes bacterium UBA1662 | reverse complement strand
GAGAATAGAGAAGAGAGACGAAGACCAGGGTGGGCATCTTCGTCTCTCTTGTGCAGATGTTCTAGCGGCTGGCCCCACAGGAGCAATGGTCGGTAAAGGCGGTCCTGTAGTGTCCCGCGCGGGTGAGGATTTTTCTGTAGACGGCTCTTCCACAGTGGTCATAGCCGCCGAAGACAGTGCGATAGACCGGTGGCACCCAGATTCTGCTGGCCCGTGAGGTCCAGAGATGGCGGTGCGTCACCCGGTGCACTCGCTGTACCCTGCGCGAAGTGCAGAGGGTTCGCTGTGGGGGAGCGACGACCACCGTTCTTGCGGGAGCCCAGCTTCTCCTGGTTCTCGAGAAGCTGACCCTGAAGTCGGGGCTTCCGAAGCTGAAGCCGAAGCGGAAGAATCCATCGGCATAGGTTGTTGAGGGAGAAAGTAGGCACGCTCCGCTGAGAGCGAGCAGGTAGAAGCATTTGAGCTTCATGGCGGTTCCTCCTTATTCTGAGGTCCCTGGGTATGTCTCGAGACCACATCAGGTCTCCGTCTTCAGTAACTCAGACGGGACCTGGCAGGAGGGTATTCAATATAAGTTCGGAATCAGAGTCCGAATTGTCCGAAGAGGCAGGATTGCGAGCTTGTGCTGCTCCAGCGCACATCGAGGTCTTCCGCCTTGTAGAGGCTCTTCTGCCCCCGGGCTTTTTCGCTTTTTACATGACGGGAGAGCGGCTTGCCGGGCTGGGGATCTTTTCCGCAGACAGCTTCGCAGATGGCGGCTGAGTCATGTTCATGAGTCTCGACGTCGACTGCCAGGTGATCCCTGATCGAGAGCCTGAGGGAATGGTCCTTCTTAACGAATTGGATCGGAGCCTTTCGAATCCGCTTTACATTCTTGATGTATCGCGGAGCGAGTTCCCTGGCCAGGTCGAGCAGAGCCTCTGCCTTTTCAGCCGTTGCCTTTTCATCGATATAGACGACAGCCTTCACAGCTCCCTCAAGAGGGCTGCCCGGGGTTCCGTGTGACTCGATGACGGTGACTATTTTCAGGGAGTCAAGCGATTGGCCGTTCCAGCTTCCCCTGGCGATATTCCAGAAGAGGATGGAGCGATGCGCTCCGGTGGTTCTGTTGGCGAAGTTTTTTGCCGAGAGACCCAGGCCGGGAACCTTCCGCAGTCCGGCCGTGGTTGATTCACTCTGTATTTCAATGTAGCTGCCGTACAGGACCGGCTCGGCGATGAGCCGTGGAGCGCTGGTGGTTACGAGGGCCAACAATATAGATGCGAGGTATTTTCGATACATGGGAGTTCTCCAGGGGATTCCGCCGCAAAAGAAACGGCTACTCTATTTTGCGGGGTGGCTGACGGCAGGTCAAGGTGTCCGCTTCTATAGCCGCTGGGAGAGGTCTCACGCTGTTTTAGGGTGATAGCTCTCCACTGGTCCAGGCGAAAATTCAGCTTTCAGAAGCCTCGTCTTCCGCGCTGATTGATTCAAAGAGAGCTTCGAGCCGGCGTCCGTATTCGATGTAGGTCTTGTAAGCCAGCTCGGGGTCGGCTGCCTCCTGCTGCAGATGGATAACCGAGGTGATGTGGGGTTCGATGGAAAAGCCTCCATCGTAGCCATTCTCCAGGAGATCCCGGCAGATCTCACGTACGTAGCCGCAGCCTTCCCCGGGGAAGCAGGCGGTGTCTTCGGCGCCTGGATCATCCTTGGGCAGGTAGTCCTTGATGTGGACGTAGATGATCTCTTCACGGACACCGCTGTAGTAATCCCAGGCATCCTGCGAATATTGGCAGGGATTGCCAGTGTCGAAGACCAGCTTGAGATTTTCTGAACCGACATCCGAGAGCAGGTCCATGGTTTGCTGCGGCCCCAGGCCGCCCCAGCCATTACAGTTCTCATGGACGAGGATGACTCCGCCGTCTTCCGCCATCCTGGCGAGTTCCGTCATTCGCTCTACTACCCTGGTGCGCCACTGACCGTCCTCGAGTTCCGGCTCGGAATTCGGGTAGCTCATGCAGCGAATGAAACGGGTGCCGAGCTTCTGCATCCGCGGTATCGCCCTGGCGAGTTCCTGCCGGTCTATCTCGAAGTCGCTATCGATGGGACGGGCCCAATTGGCCAATTGGGAGGCGAAGCAGGAGACCTTGAGTCCACCCTCGGCAAGGGCGGCCGCGGCCTGCTCGAACTCTTCTTCGGTGACATCGGTAAGGTTGGTTCCGGAGAGGTTGCGGAGCTCGATATGTTCCCAGCCAAGCTCCCGGTGGGCCCGTATCTGGCCGGCAAGATCTTCCGCGCCTTCATCGGCTATTCCCGAATAAAACATCCTGACTATTACGGCGGTGCCGCATCTCCTGTGTTGGGGTTTCAATGAAGCGGTGAGGGAGCAGTCTAACCGCGCCACGATGGAATGCCAAGCGGAGGGCTTGTCCGGCTCAGCCGCGGCCCTGGAGCTTCCTGGTGATTCCGACCCAGTCGGTGTGGACGGGGTCCGCTTCCGGCCGGTCGACCCTGCGGTAGGTATGGGCGCCGAAGTAATCGCGCTGGGCCTGCAGCAGGTTGGCGGGAAGGCTTCCTCGTCGGTAGCTGTCGTAGTAGGCCAGGGCCGAGCTGAAGGCCGGCGTCGGGATTCCCAGCTTGACGGCCTCGCTGACCACACGGCGCCAGGCCGCCTGGTTCTCATCGATGGCCTGGAGGAAGAAGGGGTCCAGCAGGAGGTTGTTCAGGTCAGGTGCATTGGCAAAGGCATCCCTGATTCGCTCCAGGAAGCGGGCCCTGATGATGCAGCCGCCTCGCCACATCAGGGCGATGCTGCCGTAATCGAGGTCCCAATTGTATTCCTCGGCCGCCGCCCGGATCAGCGCGTAGCCCTGGGCGTAGGAGCAGATCTTCGAGCAATAGAGCGCCTTCTCGATTGCATCGACCAGCTCTGCAGGGTCACCATCATAGCTCGAGTCCGGCCCCTTCAGGAGCTCCGAGGCGGCCACACGGTCGGTCTTCTGGGCTGAGATCGCCCTGGCAAGGACGGCCTCGACGATCGTTGGTGCGGGGATACCGAGGTCAAGAGCCGAGGCGGATGTCCACCTTCCCGTACCCTTCTGACCTGCCGTATCGAGGATCATCTCGACGAGGGGATTGCCGGTCTCTTCATCCGTGATGGCGAGGATGTCGCGGGTGATCTCGATCAGGTAGCTCTCGAGCTCGCCCTCGTTCCA
>DCKY01000231.1:18197-42954 GCA_002320775.1 Planctomycetes bacterium UBA1662 | reverse complement strand
GTACTCGACAACCTGGACAACTGCCCGGAGGCTCCTAACTCCGCCCAGGAGGACGGAGATGAAGATGGAATCGGCGACGAATGCGACAATTGCATCGCCACCGCCAACCCCGACCAGGCAGATGAAGATGAAGACGGTCTGGGTGACGTCTGCGACACGGGGGGACCTGTCGGCCCGGTTTACTTTGTCCGTTCCATTTGCAGAAACGGAAATACCAACCCGCAGCTCTCCGATGCCGTCTACCTGCTGAATTTCCTCTTTACCGGCGGAGAGGCCCCGAACTGTTTGGCCGCCTGTGATACAGATGGAGACGGGCGCGCGATGCTGACTGATTCGGTCCAGCTGTTACAGTTCCTCTTCCTCGGAGGAATACCTCCAGTGAACTGGGATGGACCGAATCCAACCTGCGAAACCTTTGAGCCGGGAATACCCAGCTTTGGCCTCGGCTGCGAAGAGGGCAATCCTTCCTGTTCCCAGCCAGGCAGGGTCAATTAGACGGTTCCGCTTATCTCTGATGAACAGAAACCCGGCCCGGAGAGATGCTCTCCGGGGCGGGTTTTTCCATCAACCAGCCAACCACATCACCCTCGCCCCTCCCAGAAAAGCTCGGCCTTGAGAACCTGCCCCACGAGGGGGGCGGCGGTCTCAAGTTCCTGGTCAAGGATCACCGCCTGAGCCTGCACCCCGGGAGGAAGGAGCTCCGGGGCGAGAGGCTCACACACCGGTCTCACCCCGAGCCGGGACCGGGGCCAGGCGAGAACGAGGCCTCCCCTCGGCGCGGGCCCCTTGAATCTCACCCTTCGACTGGAAACCCTGGCGAGTCCGATTCCCGGCCAGATCTCTACCCCGGGCAGGCTTCGCGAGAGAAGGGAAACCAATCCGGGAACTGTAACGGCCCCTCCTCCTGAGGCGCCAGTCAGCATGGAGGCCTCATCGAGGAGCTCCCGATAGCGCTCATCTTCCCTTCGTTCGCCGCTGAGCAGCGCCCCCAGCTCATCGACCAGGCTCTGTGCGGTCCGCAGGCAAAAATCAAGGGGCTCTCCGCCGGCCCGATGGTACGCGGGAGAGAGCTGCTCCCTCAGCTGCAGTCGCCCGGTCTCCAGCCGTTGAATCATCGGATGCCCTCCTCCGTCACAACCGCCGGCCTCTCGGCCAGGCGCATCTCAATGGTAACCGAGTCCAGCACGGGAAGACCGATTGGAAGCTCCAGGGAGGCTCCATCGGCAAGGGTTGAGTCGATCCGTAAGGCCCATTCGGCGCTGACATCCGCGCCGGCGACAGCAGCCGCGGTCAGGGCCTGGAAATCGGCCGCCGAGAGTTCCGCAACCAGCTCGGCTCCGTCACCGGAAGCTCCCCCGGTCAGCGGATCCAGCCCTTTCTCAAGAGCTTCCGACAGCGAAGCGGCCAGCTCATCCTCCTGCCCACGAGGCAATTCTCCGCCGGACAAGCCCAGGACCAGGGTGAAGGGAAGCCTGAGCGGCTCTACGACATGGACGATTGTACCCAGGGGAGCCCGTTGCTGCAGACAGCGTTCGAGCTTCCTGAGACGCTGGGCATCGGAATGTTCGCAGCCCGCTCCCCAGACGACAACCCAGACCTCGGCAGGGCGAAGCGGATGGGGTACCACCTCGATGCGGGAGAGCCCGGGATCGAGGGCCCGCAGCAGATCGCGATAATCGGCTCCGCTCACCACCGCGGGACCGATCGAGCTCTCCGCGGCAAGGCGACGATGAAAACTTGCCGTGGATTCAGCTCCGCAACCTCCCAGAATCGCAACCGGGTGGGAAATGCTTTCGAGACCAGCCGCTTCGTATTCAAGCACATCGAGGCGGCTGCCAGTATTCGCTCCAGCCCGACCGATGCCGGCTCGCAGCCCCTCGATCCTGGCCTTCACCGGCCCCTGGAGCTCTTCACCGACCACGACCTCGACGCCGCCATCCGCCCGCCTTCGCAGGCGGAAACGGCCCGGCTCCGGAACCCCTGAGCCGGACTGAACGCGCAATGTCTTCCATGCAGCTCGGCCTCCACTGGATGTGAGTGAAAGACTGAGGCCCGCGAAAGGCTCAAAATCACCTTCCGGGTGAGGCGGCAGCACCGCCGCCGACTCGTTGAAATGAAGCATCGCCGGCTGCTGCCCGACCGTATGTCCCTCGATGACCTCAACCCCGCAGGGCACCAGGCCTTCAACGAAAACAGGCGCCTGGTACAATCCTCCCGCCCAGCCTGCCCGTACCCAGTAGAGCTCACGACCGAAGAGCCGTCGGCGCTGCCAGGCTTCCGGCCCTTCCCAGGAGATGGTTCCGCTGCGGGTGAACGCCCCGGTCCCATCGTCCACCGCCAGCGGGCGGAAAGAATCTTCTACTGAAAATTCCCACTCCAGCCGGGGTTGCTCTGCCGCGGCCCCGACCGCCCCTCCCGCCGCCTGCCAGTAGATGCTGGCGGCTTGCGGACGATCCCAGCCGAGGTAGACCGCCGGCCGGGAATGACTGGCCAGGCCGGCGAGCTCAAGGTCTCCAGCCGGGATGAACGAATGATCCTGCCAGGAGTTTCCCGAGCGCAGAAAAATCCGTTCCGGAGGCCTGCCCAGCGCTCTCTTCTGTTTCGATTTCCTGTCCCTTCTCAATGAACAGACAAGCGTCGGTGCCGCCATCGAAACCGGAGTCCCTGCCGGCAGGCGCAGACGGATCCAGGGCGCCTCGAATCCTTCGAGCTCGCGGCTGGTCATGTCGGGAAGAGGACCGTGAATGCGCATCCGGAGCAATGGGTCGCCGGCGACATTGACGGTCTGGCTGAAATCGACCGGCAACAGGCGCCAGCCCGTTCCGCTTGAATATTCCCACTCACCATCGAGGAGAGCCCCCGGCGCGCCGGGCCATTCGAGCACGAGCTCGGCGCTGTAGCTCCGAATCTCGTCCCACTCGGCATCACCGAGATACAGGTGGTGATTCAACCTGTCGGAGCCAAAGAGCCTGGCCGGATCCCGGTCCTCTCCATCGACTGGAAGGCGCCGAGTCTCCTCGCCCTCGAGCACCACGGCATACTCCAGGTTGGCGGGACTGAGCCATGCATCCGCGGCGGTCTCAAAGAAGACCCGGCTCTCCCCCGCATCCGTCCGGGAGGCCGTCACCGCCGTTCCCGCTGGAATTTTACTCGCCGTGTCCAGCCCGCTCGCGGCGTGAAGGCGTATGGCCGACCTCGCGGGGCGGGACCACAGCGGCTCATGCCCCAGCTCGGCGAGGAGGCGGGGCAGGAGTCTCTCTGAGCTGTCATCCAGTTCGCCCCGCAGTTCGCCAAGCACCACGGCGAAGCTCTCCAGCAGGGCTCTCACGGGATCATCAGCTCCCCGCTGGCCCCAGTTATGGAACCGGCTCGCGGCCTCCCGATCAAGACGATCAAGGGCTTCCAGTTCCCTTGCTGTCTTCTGGTCCGAAACGTCCGATGCTTTCCTGTCACTCATCATCTTCCTTCCACCGTGTCCCGCTCTGCGCTCCTTTGAAAACTGATTTCCATCCCGGGAAGCCTGCCCGTCAACCTCAGGCTGATCTGCTCTTCCTCTACCGACAGCAGCAAGACCCGGCGAACGCCCGCCCAGGGAGCCCAGTCGTGAAGAGCCTCCTCGATCAGAACCTCGGCGAGCCGGCGCTCATGCTCTGTCTCGATGGCCGGCAGCTCGTGGACCCTGCAGCCGAAGGAAGGGAGCAGGGCTCTCTCGCCGGGACGAACCTCGAGAATAAGCCTCAGGCGCTCTTTTAACGCCGTGGCGGACACGGGCGGGCCTCCGCAATTCTCGAAAAACCTGTCTGCCTCCGCGACCCTGGCCACCATCTTTATTCTTCGCTCCATGATTCGAGATCGACGCCGGTCTCCAGATAATCCACCCGGGTCCGGTAGCCGAGCTGGTCCCAGCGATGGCGCGCCCGGGCAACCCGGTAGCGGCCGTCGAGCGGCTCGCCCATGCCCGCGATATCAAACTCCTGGAGCGGCCGCCAGCCGGGGTCTCCCTGGACCTCGAAATCTCCGCCCCGGCCAAGACCGGAAAGCTCACGAAAGCTGAATTCAAGCAAGCTCTCATCGCGGCTGAGAACGCCTCTCGCGGCCGGGAGGCCGGAGAGCTCCGCGCCTCGCGGAAGCTTTGAGGAAAAGAAGAGCTCTCCAGGCAAAAGCGCGAGCTCAAATCCAATCTTCCGGGCTCGCTCACGCAGGAAATCCAGCCGATCTCCCCGGCGGACCACGCGTTCAAAGACCTCCTCCGTAGGCTCCACCAGGGCGCGCAGGCCGAGCTCAGAGGCGATGGCCTCGGCCAGCTCGGAATCGGAATGCTGGTAGTAGGTGTGCGGGTCCGAAGATTCTCCGAGCTGCAGATAGCCGGCGCGGGCGGTCAGAAAGAGTACCGTTCCTCCACGATCCCACCTCAATCCACTCGCCTGGAGGCTCCCGCGGAAAAGCGTTCCGCAGGGATGCCCGAGCGTAAGCTCCACACCCGCGGCGCAGGCTTCCAGGGCCGCCGGGGGGCCGCCCCGGACCTCGTCGGCGCTGAAGCTCAGCTCCAGCCGATCCGAACCATCCGCCGTCAACAGCAGCTCGCAGGAAAGAAGCGCCGCCCCTGCCGGCAGAACGGAGCATGCCGGCGGAGCCAGGAGTTCGCGGGCCGGGGCTCGCAACCCTGAAGAGGTCGCCGGAAGCAATTCGGTGATTTCAATCATGGAATACAGATGGGCTGCTCGCCCATCAACCTCTCATCTGAAGCCGTATAAATCCCCGCACCGGGGTCCCATCGGGATCGAAGCGCACCCACTCTTCATCAAGGCGTTCGATATAGCCGGTAAATCGAAAGGGACCCCAGAGAAAAACAATCTTCGGCGGCGGTGCGCCTGGAGAGTCAGGGTCCATCCAGCCCTCCAGCTTCTGGGCAATCTCACGCAGGTTTCGTTCCCGGGGCGCCCGCCTTGTTGAGTCGAGAAAGAGCCTGGTTGAAAACTGCTCTTCGCAGGAGCCGGCGACCCCTCCCGGAGCGCCGGCAGCGACAAGCTCTCGATGTTTGGAAACCGAGTACTTGTTGGGATTCCAATCCACCGTGACAGTCTCCAGGCTGTCGAGATGCGTCAGCTCCGCCTTGACCAGCTCGTTCAGGTTCTCTTGCATTCTAATCCCTCGTAAGCGATCTCAAGCTTCTCCAGGGCGATCTCAGGATTGCGCGCATCCAGCGGCGGTCCCTCCCAGCCGACTGCGAGCGCGCCGCTGAAATTCCATCGCATGCTCTCGTTTCCATCCTCATCCAGCAATACGACCGCCCCACCGCGAGGCTGGGCGCTCTCGTACCAGCTCCAGAGCTCGGCATCGAAGGTCAGGCCCCGTTCGAGAACCAGCCGGCCGGTTCCGGGGCCGTCCTCGAAGAGCTCAACTCTATTGGAACCTCCCTCCCGGTACTCCAGCACCTCGCGCCGGCTCTGAAGCCCCGAGCAGCTGACAAAGCCCGCGGCCGAAACGCCATCGAGCTCCAGATCAAAGCGGTCGCCTCGCAGCAATTCCTTGAGCAACACCCTCATTGGTCGGCCTCCTCGAGCTGAATTCTCTCCAGCTTCTCGACAACAAGCTCGAGGGTCTCAACACTGAGCTCGACGCCGGAAGACTCTAACCGGGGTCCCTCGTAGCGGCAGGGCCAGGCTCCGTAAAAATTCCAGCGGGCCTTTTCTCTCATCGCGGCATCCAGGAGCACGATCGAGCCGCTGCGAAGATCCTCCTCACCCTCCTCAACGCGTTTTCTCCACAGGTAGAGCGCCGCCGAAGAGGTGACCCCCCTGCTCAGAAGGATATTGCCGTAAACAGGACGGCCGGGAAGCTTCATGGGAGCGGACTGGTTGCCGACCCTGTATTCGAGAATCTCTGAGCGGGAGACAAGCCCGCTCACATCGCGAAACCCTCCGGCCACCGCCGGACCGGCCTCTTCGAGTCCATCAATTTCAACCACGAAATTGCAGTTGGGTGTCAACGGAAAGGAAAGCCTCGACTGTATATCATCGGTACGAGTTCTGATCATCAGACCGCCGTCCCCTCCATCTCTATCTTGCTCCTGGAGGGGTTGATCACCCGCTCCACCGAAACTCCCGCCCCGGGATCAAGGCTCGTCCTCACCTCGACAGAGAGCCTGTGCTCAGAAGCGTCTTGCCCTGGGAGTTGGCTTCCCTCCAGTTTCACCTCCAGCTCAAAGCCGTTTCTGAAGGGCAGGAACCCATCGATGACGAGACTGTGGAGAAAAGCCCTGAGCTCACGTTCGAGACGCCTGGCCATGGACTTCGATGCAAACTCGAAGACAGCCCAGCGAGACCCGTCATCCAGCGACCGGTAGAGCCCCTGCCACCTGCGCCAGGATGCCAGGGAACAGAGCGCGGGCCGGGCGAAAAGCCTGTTCTCCTGCTTTCCGGCGGCGGCGCAAACGCCGGGCCCTGGGCGTTCAATCGAGGTGGGAGTCCGCAGCGGAAAGAAATCTCTAGCGCATAGCTGTCCGGCGAGGGCGGCGGCTCCCTGGCCATCAACAGGCACGCCGCTCAGCAGGGCAAGGTTGGGAAGCGGCCTCAACAGGCCGGCATCCTCCCGGTCAGCGAAAATTTCGCAGCAGAGAAGGATCTGCGGATGCCGCAGAGCAAACCTCTCCAGCAAGGGGATCACCGCGGCGCCTGCCGGTGGCAGCACCAGGGTGCCCGCCTCCCCATTCCCGGCCAGTTCGTAGAGCCCCGTACGCTCCCCGGGACCGCCATCCTCCCCCAGGATCTTCTCCATGGCTTCAAGCTCCAGGACGCCTTCCCCCAAGCCCGAAACGATCTCGAGCAGGTAGTCCGCCCCGCCGTTACCGGTAAACTCTCTCACCATCGAGCCTGCCGGGGAACCTTCACCCTGCTCCAGCGAATCGTCAACGACCACCAGCACTGTCTTGCCGCAGCCGACCCAGCCCGGGGAAAATATTTTTGAAGATGACATCAATTCACTTCCTCTCTTTCTCCAGGACCTGCTCAAGGCTGATCTCTCTCTCGACAACTCTCTCAACCTCCTCGCCCGGACGCGCTACCGCCGGGAGGGTGACCTTGAAACTGACCCCGAGGTGATGCCGGCTGAATCCCAGCTCCTGCCAGAGCCCGGCGTCCTCAACAAGCTCGAGCGGCAGCTCACCAAGCTCGATGGAAAGCTCCCTGGCAAGGCAGGCCTCCATGTCCTCCACCGACAGCAGGGCGTTGGAATGCAGGAACTCTATCGCGGCGGCGATAGCGCCCAGCTCTTCCCGGGAGGTCGCCTCGATGATCATGAAGACAAAGCGCAGCTCCAGCCAGAGAGCGCTCCTGCGCACCCTGCCGGGCAGAGCCGGGTCAGCAGCAGACTGAACCCGTACCCCCGCTTCACGATAGGTCGAGGAGGGAATGATCCGGTGCAGGTAGAGGGCGGCCCGGGGCCCCTGGCCCGATTCGGCCTTGGGAATGTCGACAGGATGCGCGAGAAAAACCGGGATCAGCGACTCTCCGGATCCACCCTGGATGGCTTCCTCCAGGCGGAGTGCCAGGTAGCGGCTGAGCTCGTAAAAGTCACCCGGCCTCATCGGCTCTCCTCCCCCGCTCCTTGAGCGTCTCCCGGGCAATCCCCGGGAAATGGATTTACACATCGCAGCAGCAAGTTCTTCATGAATACCCGTCCCGTCAATTCCTCTCAGTTGCCTTCCATATATTCCTCAACCAGCTCGTTCACAGAGGTATAGGAGAACCCCGCGCCGCGAGCGCGAGTGTTGACGCGGCCCGGCTCATCGGCGACAGCCTTCCGAATGGGTATGTATTCGTCCCTGAGACGCTGAACACCAAGGAGCTCAACGACAGCTCCTCGCTCCTCATCAACGAGCCTCCGAACGCTCACCATGCCATGGAGGCCGTTTCGAAAAAACACCGCCCCGCCGGGAGTCTCGACACGAAACTCGACTCCGGCTCGACCTCCGCGAGTCGGTTCACAGCCGCGCGCCTCGAAGGCACGCCCGAGACTCCCGAAAAAGCGCCCGAGAGCCTCGGAGTGCTCCCTGGGAGCCCCCGGCTCGACCGCCGAATGGCTCATGCCCGCGGGAGCGGAAAACGCCTTCACTACGGTTCGCCTGAGAAGACTCATTCTATTGTCCGTCCTGTCAACAACATCGATTTCTGTCCCGTCAAGTCTGCGTCCCCGGAGCTGTACTCATACGCAGGCGGGATTCCAGGTCATCGACGAGGGCCTCCTTCTCGAGCAACCTTCGCCTGACATCATCCGCGTATCGCTTCAACAACAGCAGCTCTCCTGAAAGGCGCAACCTCTCATCCTCCAGGCCATCGAAACGACCCTCCTGGGCCTGGCGTTTATTCTCGGCGGAGGCGAGACGCCGCCCAAGGACATCGAGCTCACGCTCGAGTCTCTCCGCTCTCTCCTCTCGCTCCAGCCCCAGGCGGGAAAGCTCAGAGCTGACCTCCTGGAATCTACTCTCAAGCTCACCCAGGGACTCCGCCTGGGTGACGACAGTCTCGCGCTGCCGCAGGAGCTCTCCATCAAGAAGCTTCTTCTCTCTCTCCGCCTCGCTGCAGCGCTCCTCCAGCTCCGCACGGGAGACCGCTCCCTGTTCGAACTCGGCTGCGCGCTCCTGGAACTGGCCCCGGCTGGCCTCCAGCTCAGCGGCAAGCCCGGCGTTCAAACCCTCCAGCTCCTCAATTCGCTTCGCCAGGGGTTCCCGGAGTTCAGCGCTCTTGTCCTCGAGGCGCCTGCGGTTATCCGTCTCCATGTTTTCAAGCTCGCCGCGGTAGACCTCTGCCGCCCGCGCGCTCTCCGCAGTCAGCGACTCAAGCTGTCTCTGAAGATCTCGGACCTCGGCACTCAGGACCTTCGACTCTTCACGTTGTTTTTCAACCTGGGCCTCGCTTGATGCAAGAAGGCCCTTCTCCGCCTCGATCCCCTCAGCTCGCAAGGCGAGCTCCTTGCGAAGCTCACTCACCTCGACTCGCAGGGAGACTGTCTCTTCATTCTGCTCTTCAAGCCGGCCCCGGCTTGATTCAAGAAGCGTCTTCTCCTCCTCGGCCGCCTCCAATTCCAGGGTCAGCTCCTTGTGTCCCTCTGTGGATTCTGCCAGCTCAGCTTCCTTCGCCGCCAGCGTCCTCCCCAGGGCTTCCCGCGCAGCCTCACTCTCGCGACAGCTTTCTCCCAGGCTGCGAAGCTCAGCCCGTGCCTGCTTGAGCTCTTCGGTAGAAACCCGCCCTTCAGCCGATTCCTGCTGGTGTCTCCGTGCCTCCTCCTTCTGTTCCTTGCGAGCCGCATCAAGCTCTTCCTGCAGTGCGAGGATCCTGCTCTCGTCTACCTTTCCCGGAACCGCCTGGGCCGCCTCGAAATCCGCGATCTTTTTCCGAGCAGCCTTCAGCAGGATCGCGAGACGGGTCCTGATCTCCAGTGCACTCTTAAGCTCCTCCTCCATTCGCTCCCGCTCAAGGAGCTCCGCTTCTATCGACTCCGACAGACCATCAGGGGCCCCCGTCCTCCGCTCAAGCTTCCGGCGACGCGCCTCCTCAAAAGCCAGCTTCTCTTGTAATTCTTCGTTCTCCCTGGTTAACCTCGCCCTGGCCTTTTCAAGTTGGACCTTCCTGGCCTCCGCTGAGCGGGCTCGCTGGAGAAGACGCGTATCAGTAGGCAACCCCTCCTCTGAAGAATTCCCGGGAGCTCCATCCCCCTGGGTCCCTCTTCCCCGGGAAATCACCGACAGGTGGGTCCTCCCGATCCTGAGAAGATCACCCTTCTTGAGATGAGCCCGCTCAACTGACTGATCGTTGAGATAGGTTCCTCGAGAGCTGCCGAGGTCTTCGATCACCACCTCGTCTCCCTCCCTCTGGAGACGAGCGTGGCTGGAGGAAACCGAGGCATCCTGCAACCGGAGCCCGCAATCACCACCGCTGCCGATATCCAGCGAATCCTGGAGCGGGAATACCCGTCCCCTGAATTCTCCATTCAATACCCGCAGCATGAAACCTTCAGAGACCTTCATGCGTCCTCTTCACTTCCGGCTCTTCACTTCCGGATCTTCACTTCAATCTTTTACCGGCTCAGAACCGGCTGGGGATTCAGATAGATAGTGTAGCGCCTACACGCCCCTGATGAAAGATTGAAAGTCCTGCCGAAGCCCTCCATAATCCGCTTCCCTGCGGTAAAACACAGGTTTGCCACGAAGGAAAGAAGCGGATATAAGTCCCCTGTGCAACCGGAACAGAAGCTCACCGCCAACTGCCCGAACTGCGGCCATCCCGTAGAAGAGCAACCCATCGATTGCTCGGTCTGCGGCTACTGCAGCAAGAGTGCCGGGGAATACTTCTGGCTCTATCTCGGGGGCCTGGCTTTGATCATCCTGGGCATCATCTCGGTAATAGCCGGAACTCTCGCCGAAGGCGCCGGGCCGGGACATTGGAGCCTTGTTTCCGTCGGCTGGTTTCCTCTTGGAGACTGGGCGGCGGACTGGAATTGGTTCGCCTATATCCTGCTTGGAATCGTGCTGACACTCGTGGGAATGGGCTTCACAAGACGCTTCAGATCCTCACTTTTCTGGGGAATTGCTCTATTTAGCTGGCAAATTTTCTGCAGTGGGAAAAAACTGCTCTGGAATCAGGCGGCAAACGAAAACATTCTTTTACCGATTTCAGCCCTGGTTCTTGAAGTTCTTTTGCTGCTGATGGTTATACGCCTTGGACTGGCCCTCTCCAGGACGCCGCAGAGGGACATTCTACGCCTGCAAGCAGGGCCCAGAAATAATGAAAACTAGCAAAATCGTGCTCTGCAGGGCTTCTGAAGGCGTTTTTTGATATTCGCGGGTTGACACCCTGACGGTTTTCCTGTATTCAGACTTCCCGTAATGTTGAACGGAAAGCCCTGAGAACGGTTTTCAGGGCAATTTAGAGGTTTTGGAGGTTCGCTGACCAAACATCTCGCTCATCTCAGAAGAGTTACCGGGTACCTTTCAGATCTGAATTGAAAGGCTCGGAAGACTGTTTTGAAGTTGCCGGGAAGCCAAATCAGGGGGCTGACAATCATTTCAGGAGGAAGTAAAGAGATGTTCGAAGAAACTCCAGCAGCTCCAGCGGCTAGGGATAATCTGGTGGTCGGCAGTAAGGTAAAAGCCTACGTCAAGTCACAGGGAGCCATGTCCTCAGGCGCGCTCATCGGAGCCGTCAGTGACAAGGTCTACGCCCTTCTCGATGACGCCATCGGCCGCGCCAAGGCCAACAAGCGCTCGACGGTCAAAGATACGGATCTCTGATCGATCGCTAAAGCGAGTTGAAAGAGCGAAGATGGATTTTTCTTCCGTCTTCGCTCTTTTTTTGTCCTCGCTCCGCCAGGCTCCTCTCTTCTCACCCGGGGAGAAACCGGTACAATACCTTTTCATTTCCCTGAACCTTTCAGGACACTTCATGGAGCCGATCCGGCAGTCGTAATGATGCAGGACCAGACCCTCAGAATCCGGGTTCTCTTCTTCGCCATCGCAGGGGAGCTGGCGGGAGAAGGCTCAATAGAGCTCGAGCTTGACTCCCCCGCCACGGCCTCGGACGCCGAAGAAAAGCTCAAAGAACGCTACGACTGGCTCGGCAAACAACTCTCATCCTACAGGATCGCAGTCGATGAGGAATTCGCCGGGGCGGATACCCCCGTTCGAGACGGCTCCGAGCTGGCCATCATTCCACCGGTGAGCGGAGGTTGAGATGGCCGACCGGATCGTGAGCGAGATGATTGACTGTAAGGCCGTCATCGACGAGGTGCTCAGCAACGACAGTGGAGCGGTTCTCACCTTTGCCGGAACGGTTCGAAATACCAATCTTGGCCGAGCGGTCAGCGCCATCGACTACCACGCCTACGAGTCGATGGCCGGCAAAGAAATCGAAAAACTCGAAGACGAAATAGCCGAGCGCTGGCCTGGAGTCCAGGCCCGGATCGTCCACCGAATCGGGAGGCTCGAACTCGGAGAGACCAGCGTCTTCATAGCCGTGAGCGGAGCGCACCGGGAGGAATCTTTCGCCGCCCTGCGCCACGCGATCGACAGGCTGAAAGAAGAGGCCCCAGTCTGGAAACGCGAGCAATACGAAGACGGCAGCGAGGCGTGGCTGGAGGGCTCCTGAGCCGCGAATCAGGCCGGCAGCTTCACGCCGCATCTCTCAAAGTCTCTGCGCGCCGCCTCCGCCCAGCCCCGGTTGGCCGCGGGGCTCTGTGGACTGGGATGCAGCACCTTCCCAACCTCGACCGGGAGATCCTCGAAGCATTCCCTGGCGCGACCCTCGGCGAAGTTTCCGACACCGATCACTCGCCGGGGACCAAGATATTCGACCGTATCTCTCAGGGCCCGGGTGCAGATCTCGAAGAGCTTCCCGCGCACCTCGCAAGGACAGCGATCCGGGGTCAGGTTACGCCCCGATTCCTCCATGAAGATGAGAGGGCAGAAATTCACGATGTAGAACTGCCTGAAGAAGCTTTCCGGCTTGCCGAAGGTCTCCTTGGCCCAGCCCCACAGGCGGGCCCCGCTGACCTCGCTGCGGGTGCAATCAAATCCCTGGATCGGCCTCTTTGGATGCTCCTGGGGCGGCTTGTCAATCTTCTCCTCTATCCCAAGCCAGTCCCGCACATGGTGGACCTCTCCGAAAGGGACTCCTGTCTGGGCCATCCCGAAAGGCCCGCCGTTGATCCCCAGGAGTACAGACTCCACACCCCTGCGCGCGAACCGGCGAATGTACTGCTCATGGGCTCTGCGGGCGTAGACCAGCGGATTGTAGACGCAGGCGATGGGATCCGAGAACCGCAGCGGCTCCAGCTCACGTACCAGCCGGCGGGTAATCCTGATAAGCTTCTCGGGCATCTCGTGCAATCTCCTCGACGAACCCTACCCTACTCGGAAATCCTGTAGAGCCTGGATGCTGTCCGGATGAAGAGACTTCCGCGAGCCATGCCCGGCGTCGCCATGCACAGCTCATCGAGCTTGTTGACTCGCAGCAGCTCATGCTTTCTTCCGGCCTTGTAGACAAAACAGTCCCCATCTTCGCTCAGGCAGAAGACCTTGTCTCCATAGGCCCAGGGAGAGGAGGTGAAGGGCGTTCGCTCTCGCTCCCTCACCCGTACCTTGCCATAGACCTCAGCTCCGGTCTTTGCATCGAAGCAGGCGAAGAAACCGAAATCGTAGAGAACATAGAGCAGATCCTTGTACACCAGGGTCGAGGGATTGTAGGGAGCCGCCTTGGGCTGACGCCAGGCGATGGACTTGTCGCCCGCCCCCGTCTTCAGGTTGATCGTGCCCTTCCCTCCCGGACGAATGGCGTAGATCGGCTTGCGGCCATCGCCGACATAACCGGAGGTGACGTAGAGAAGTCCATGAGCGGTGAAGGGCGTGGCGATAGTAATCGACGACATGTCAGCCACGAGCTCCCAGAGGAGCTCTCCATCGAGTCCATAGGAGCGGGTCTTGCCGGTTCCCGGCGTGATGATCTCGGTGCGAAGCGGGTTCTTCCAGACGAAGGGGGTCGACCAGTTGCTCTTCTCATCCCGATCCTTGCGCCAGGAGGTCTTGCCGGTCTTCTTGTCGATAGCCTCGATGAAAGAGCTCTTCTCGTTGTCATTGAGGATGTAGATAAAATCGCCATGCAGAGCGGGAGAAGCGGCGCTACCCCAATTGTAGCGCGTCGGGAAAGCCTTCGTCGGCCGCTTCCATTTCAGGTCCCCCTTGAAATCGTGCGCGAAGAGTCCCTGGTCAGCGAAATAGGTATAGACCAAATTGCCATCGGTCACCTGGGTCTCGGGAGCGTAGTTGTTCTTGATGTGCCTCGGAGTAAGCGGCTTGCCCGCATCCGCCTCCTGCTCCCAGAGCTTTTTTCCACTCTCGAAGCTGAAGCAATAGATCATCCATCTATGACGATTGGGCGAGGGGGCCTTTCCGTTGCCTCCGAAATAGAGCCCCTTCTTGATCGCCTTCTCCTTACCGGAGCTGACCGCGGAGGTCAGGAAGACCTTGTCCCCCCAGATCACCGGCGAGGACCACCCCCGGCCCGGAACCGGAACACTCCACTTCACATTTTCTGTCTTGCTCCAGGTGGAGGGCAGGGATTTCCCTTCAGCTACGCCGCGGGCTCCCGGCCCGCGGAATTGCGGCCAGTTGATCGTATCCTCAGCCTGCAGACCGCACTGGGCCGTCACCAGGATTCCAAGCACAACCAGGTATCGCTTCATCATTCGCTCCTTGGATAGATTTGGAGATTCACTATTCGTCGCCTTAAGCTCCAGGGTCCTTCTCCGCTTCCCTCTTGAGGGAGAGACGCTTGACGACCGGGAAACGCCGTCCCGGCCCGAAGGCCTTCGATGTAATTCGCAGGCCCGGCGCCGCCTGCAGTCTCTTGTATTCGTTCAGGTCCACCATCCTGAGAATCCCCGCGACCGTCTCCTCTTCGAAGCCGAGCTCGACAACCTCCCGCAGTCCATGGCCTTCTTCGACATAGGCCTCGAGAATCGCATCGAGAACGTCATAAGGCGGCAGCGAGTCCGTGTCTTTCTGATCCGGCCGCAGCTCGGCGGAGGGCGGCTTGTCGATAATCGCGGCCGGAATCACCTCGCCGTCACGATTGAGCCACTCGGAGATCCGGTAGACCAGGGTCTTCGGGACGTCGGATATGACCGCCAGGCCTCCGGACATATCGCCGTAGAGGGTGCAATAGCCTACGGCCAGCTCCGACTTATTGCCCGTTGTCAGCAGCAGGGCGTTGAGCTTATTCGATAGCGCCATCAGCAGGAGGCCCCGGATGCGCGCCTGGATGTTTTCCTCGGTCACATCCTCCTCAAGGCCCTCGAAAACCGGGTCCAGGGTGTCCAGAACGGAAGAAAAAATGGTCTCGATAGGTATCTCTTCGAGAGAGATCCCCAGGTTGTCAGCCAGCTGCCGGGAGTCACTGACGCTTCCGCCCGATGAGAAGCGGGAGGGCATGGTGACGCCAATCACGTTTTCCGGACCGAGAGCCGCGGCGGCGACAACCGCGGTCAGGGCCGAGTCGATGCCGCCGCTGAGACCAAGGACCGCTTTCCTGAAGCCGCTCTTCTGCAGATAATCACGCGTCCCGAGCACCAGGGCCCCAAAGGCCTGCTCAAGGTCCTCGCCGCTGGAATCCTCTGCACCGGCAACAGCTGGAGCTGCGCCGGCCTCCCCATCCCGCCCTGGGAGATCGAAAACCACGAAGTCCTCATCGAAGGAGCTTGCCTGGGACAGAAGCTCCGATTTCGCGCCGAGGGCGATACTGGTACCATCGAATACCAGGGAGGTGTTGCCGCCGACCAGGTTGCAATAGACCAGGTCGATCCCTCTTGAGCTTGCAATCTCCCCCAGCAGGCGCCGGCGAAAACGAGGCCGACCCAGGCTGAAGGGAGAGGCGGAAATCGCGATGACCAGATCGGCTTCGCCATCCACCACCCATTTCTCGACAGGATCGGTGTCGTACATATTCTCCACGCAGAAACCGGGACGGTTCCAGAGATCCTCGCAGATGGCAAGGGCCAGCTTCCTCCCCTTGAATTCAAAGACAGGGTGTTCCCGGGCCGGACAGAAATACCGCGCCTCATCGAAAACATCGTAGGTAGGCAGAAGGGTCTTGTGCTGGAACCCCAGGACCTCTCCGTCCTGGACAAGCGCCGCGCTATTGTAGATGGGCTTGCCCTCAGGACAGTCGGTACGGACGATTGTGCCAAGTACCATCGCCATTCCCTGGCATGCCTGCACCGCCCTCTCGAAGACATCCTGCACCTGGTCGATAAAATCCTCTCGCTCCAGAAGATCCTCCGCCGGGTAGCCCGGCAGGGTCTGCTCCGGGAATACGACCAGGTCCACACCCTCCTCCCTTGCGCGCTCGAGGGAGCTGAGAACCCTGGCAAGATTGCCTTCGCAATCCCCGACGATCGTATTGAGCTGGGCGAGGGCGATCTTCACGATTCAAATAACCTCTTGTGAAGTCCGCGAACGACATCCGCCGCCTGGCCCTCGCCGACCAGGAAGCTGAGATTGATCCTGGTCGCCCCGAAGGAGATCAGCTCGACATTCACCTTCAATTCACCCAGCACATCGAAGACCTCGGAGGCGAACCCGATACGATCCCTGATATCTTCACCAACGACACTGATCTGCTCCCGGTCATGGTAGACATCCACCCTGCAGAACTCCTTGAGCTCGCCGATAGCGGAGTCGAGCTGCCCCCCACCCTGGGTCGTAAATGCGATACTGACCTCCGAGGTGGCAATGATGTCGACCACGACCTCGAAGCGGCTGAATACATCAGCGACCCTGGCGAGGAAGCCGTATTGGTCAAGCATGCGTGGAGCGACGACGTTCACTACGCTAACGTGGGATTTGCTGGTGATCGATTTCACCCCGAGGGCATCCTCTGCGAGATCCGCCAGGATGAGAGTCCCGGGGAAATCCGGTCTGTGGGTGTTGAGGACGCGAATAGGTATATCCTGATCGACGGCGGGAATCATGGTGGCCGGATGAATGACTCTCGCCCCGTAAAAAGCGAGCTCGGCGGCCTCCTCGAAGGAGAGAGTCGCCAGGGGACGCGCATTCTCCACGATCCTCGGGTCAGCGGTCATGACCCCGTCTACGTCTGTCCAGATCTGGATTTCCTCGGAGCCGAGAGCCGCACCGAAAATGGATGCGGTGTAGTCACTTCCCCCGCGGCCCAGGGTGGTGATGTTCCCCTCTTCATCGCGGGCTATGTAACCGGTGGCTACAACCACTCCGGCAAGAGAGCGGCAGGCCTCCTGGATTCTCGAGTTAACATCAGCCAGGGGACGAGCCCTCTGGAAACGACTATCAGTTACCAGGCCCGCGTCGAAGGCATCGACCGCACAGGATTCTATTCCCAGGCTCCGCAGGTGGCCGGAGACAAGCCGAGAAGACATCCTCTCGCCAAAAGAGACCAGGTGATCGAGCGCTTGGGGAGTGCACTCTCCGGCTGCAGCGAGCTCTCCAAGCAAGCCTTTCAGCTCCTCCAGCAGCCCATCTACAAGCTGAACGTCGAGCTCCAGCTCCTCCAGAATCGTACGATGAATCCCACAGAGGCTCGCAAAGGAGTCCTCCCAGGCCTGCTCCTCCAGGCAGAGATCACGTAGCTCGAACAACCGGTCGGTAACACCGCCCACGGCTGAAACCACGACGAAGGGCTGCCTCTCGAGCCTCTCCTGGATGATGGAGCCCACCCGCCTGATCGCAGACGAGCTACCTACTGATGTACCGCCAAACTTCAGAACTATCACTGCTATTCAACCTCTCTGACATTCAATCTATTGCTCCCCTTGGTCTCCGAAGAGATAAAAGAAGCTCTCTTTCTATCCCGAGAAGCCCGGGTGTTGCAATCCCGGGGAATGAAAAACGAACCGTCTCTCTGCCGCGAGCCACCGGGGAAAAAAATGGCGAGCTCACTCTCCCCGGCCAGGCAGCTCAGCCAGCTCTACAGGTTCACCTCCCTCAAGATGCAAGCCCTTGGTATTAAAGAATTTGCGCTGAATCATTGCAAGTGCGAGCGGGCGTGAATGGGCAAATGAATGGCAGGCCGTTCCAATTCGTCCGGCCTCGACAGAATCGGAATAGACAGGAACTCCCTCGCCCAGTTCCACGTCGTTGGCGCTGAAAAGATGAAACAGCTTACGATTCGCATGTCCGTAGGTTCTCATCCGGGCGACGACCTCCTGCCCCACATAGCATTTATCGTAGCTGAGTCGATGTTCTTCATTCACCTCGACAGGAAAGAAATCACCATCGTAATCGCGCCCATAGCTTGCTCGACCGGTCTCGATACGCCAGGCCTCAGCGGCCTCCCAGCCAACGGGCTGGCCTCCGGCCCCCGCGACAAGATCTCGCAGCCCTCCCCACAGACCTACCAGCTCAGCTGTCGGTACCCAGAGCTCGTAGCCGGCAGATTCGCCGGCGCAGATGCAATCGATGCTCACCTCTCCAGCCTGGACTGAGGCAACCTGGAAAACAGCCGGAGCTTCGCTACCCCCAGCCGCCTCCAGTACCGAGGCGGCCCGGGGACCACGCAGGGCCAGAACGGAAAATTCGCTGGTCGCGTCACGCACCTCGATGTCGCTCAAAAAGGCGTACTTGCGCAGGCTCTCGAGGAGAAGATCCCGGACGGGCTCCGCGAGGGTCGCCCGAAAATGCTCGGCTGACAGGCGGTAGAGGGAGAAGGCGCCAAGTAGACGTCCCTTGGCAGACAAGATACAGGAGCTCTGTCCGGCTTGATTTTCAAGGGATAGCACCGGCGAGGAGACCACCTTGTCGAGCATGGCAGCGACATCCTCACCCAGAAAATCAATCACTCCGCGGTAGCTCTCATCAAAAAGCCCCACGGACTCACCGACCGCCGCGTATTCCGCCGCGGCCCCTTCCCCGAAACTACCGGGCAGCTCCAGGCCCCAGGCCGCGGTAAACGCTCCTGCATCCTCACGATGGACATCGGTCAGGACAGCTCCCGTCATGACGAACTGGCGGCATCCTCAAGCCGGCGATAGGCGGCGTTGCGAAGCTGGGGCGTAAAGCCCGCCTCGATGATGGCCTCGCGAAGCACATCGTCGGTCGCCTCGTTGTTGGCGCCGGCCGGCTTGATGACATTCTCCTCGATCATCACGGAACCCAGATCGTTGGCGCCGCAGCGAAGCGCCGTCTTGCCGACCTCGAGGCCCTGGGTCAGCCAGGAGACCTGGAGATTATCGATATTATCCAGGTAGACACGGCTGAGGGCGAGCCAGCGAAGATACTCCTCGGCCTCCATGCGATCAGGATATTTTTTTCCAAGCGGTGTATTGTCCGGCTGGAAATTCCACAGGATAAAAGAAACGAATCCCCGTGTCCGATCCTGGAGCAGGCGGATCTCTTCAAGGTGCTGGAGACGATGCGCAAGCTTCTCGCCATGCCCAAACATCATCGTCGCGGTCGTCGGCAGGCCCACCTCCTGGGCCGCCTCCATGATATCGAGCCACTCCCTCGAATTGACCTTTGAGCGACGCTTGGAGCGCACCTCGTCGACGAGAATTTCGCCGCCTCCCCCGGGCATGGAGTCCATACCGGACTCCTTGAGAATCGTCAGGATTTCACGGGCGCCGAGCCCGGTAACCTCCTCCAGGCCAAGGATTTCGGTCGGAGAAAGACAATGGAGGTGGATTCCATAACGACTCTTAAGCTCGCTGAAAAGCTTCGTATACCAGTCCAGCCCAAGCTCAGGATGAAGCCCGCCCTGGAAGAGGATTCCGCTGCCGCCAAGCTCGACAGTCTCCTCTACCTTCTCAAAAATTTCCTCGTAGGAAAGAACGTAGCCCCCGTCCTCGCCGGGTGAGCGATAAAAGGCGCAGAAATTGCAAATCGAGGTGCAGATATTGGTATAGCTGATATTGCGATCGATGATGTAGGTAACGACATCATCAGGATGCAATTCCCGGCGGCGGCCGTCAGCTAAAGCGAAGAGCTCCTCGTCGGAAATAGCCAGCGGCTGCGTGACATCATCGGCGGCAGGAAGAAGCTCGAGCCACTCCTGGAGCGAGAGCCTCCTACGGCCTACCTCTCCGCGCAGCTGGGCAACGGCAGCCTCGTCATATTCCTGATGTCCGGCAGTCTTCATCGCGCTATTTCCTGGTTTCGTTCAGACGGCCTATCTTATCCACTGGCGCCCACCGAGACAAGCAGGGCAATGCGGGTACGCCAGGCCTGAACGAAAAAAAGAGGCCTGGGAACCGGGGGCGGTCTCCAGGCCTCTTCTGCCAGCGAATTCTTATCCGCTGTTACTTGACCTTGCGAATGTTTCCGTAGCCGTGGCTCTTCTTCTTGACCACATTGATGGCCTCGAGGGCATCGCCCTTCTTGAGCTTGTCGAGAACCTCCAGTCCCTTGGTCACCTTGCCGAAGACAGTGAAGTCAAAGTTGACATCAAAGTAGGGAATATCCTGGGTGCAGATGAAGAATTGGCTGCCCGAGCTGTTCTCAGCGTAGCCATCCGTCTCGTCATCATACTGTTTCAACATGACAAGGGAGCCTCGCTCGCATTTGTGCTTGGTCTTCTCATCGATGAGCTTGTAGCCCGGGTCGCCATCGCCATCATTGGTCGGACTACCGGTGATCAGACAGAGATTCTTACCATCCTGCTCGATAGACTCATAGAAGGTCATCTTCCCGCCATCGGGTCCCTTGGAGAAGAAATCCTTCTCCGCCAGCGTGACGAAGCTGGCTACCGTGCTGTAGCAGTTGTTCTCGAAGAGAGTCACCTCGAGATCACCCTTCGAGGTCTTGATAAGAACCTCAGGATTTTCGAGCGTGATTCCTTCGCCCGTAGCGGGAGGCTTGGGGTCGGTCGGCTTGGCGATGGAGGGCGCCGCGGCGTCATCCGGAGACTCACCCTTGTACTCAGCCTCGGTCAGGATCACCACACTGTCAAAAAGGGTCTGGGGAGTGAGCTTCTTGATCTGATCTAGCCCCTCAACAACCTTACCGATCGGAACGTGTTCGGTATCCAGCTCCGGATGGTCCTTCAGAGATACGAAGAAGATGCTTCCGACCTCGCCCCCGCGAGACTTACCCTTCTTGGAGGAGACCCTGGTCAGGAAGGAAACCGTGCCGACCGTATGCTTGACCGCATCATCGTTCTTCAGGTTCGCAATACGAATAGGAGGCACCCCCATGCCGTTCTTGCTCGAACAGCCGCCCAGGGCGTAATCTTCTCCCTGTACATCATAGAAGTTAAGACGGTCATAGAACCCTTCGTTAGCCAGATTGATAAACTGCCGCATAGCGAAGAGATTGCCCCGCTTGCTGCCGGAGAGCTCGAAAACGATGGGGTCGGTACCCGTAGTGAGATTCACCCGCGCATAGTACTTGACGTTGGAGAGAACCGTACCGAAGACGGAAAACTCGAAATCACTGCCAAGTGAAGAGGAGCGGTTGGCGGAACGATCCAGGAAAACCTTTCTCGTCCTGATGGAATTGTCCTTCATGAGCTCAGCCTTGAGAACTGAGTAATCGGGAAGGTCCTTCACCTTTGCAAATCGAGCCTCCAGGTTCGAGATGAAGGTCGCGCCGGACCAGTTGAGTCGATAGCGGCCGGACGGCGTCAGGCTTGGAAAGTACTCGTTGAGGCTGACAGCCAGCCCGGTGATTTCCCAGCTCTTGAGAGTGGAGAAGTAGCTCGCCGGCTCGGCGACAGCGCTGAAATCTCCCGCCATCTTCTTATTATCGCTCAGGCGAGTGACCTCAAATCCCAGCGGCAGCAGAGCCGGGGCAGGAAGCCTCTGGTCCGTCTTGCCTTCGTTTTTGAGGGTCAGGTTCAACTCTACTGCTAAATCCTTGCGAAAGGAGAGCTGCGAACCGCGCGGAGAGGCGCCGGAAAGAACGCTCTCAATCGTCAGGACGACCTTACGGGAAACGGCAAGCGGACGACGCTTGGGCACGGCCTTCTGGGGCGCGGCCTTGACCACCGCGGGATCCTTTGGCTGCTGCTGAGTCGGCTGTGGTGTGACTGCGGGCTTGGCCGGCGGCGTTGTCGCTGCGGGATTGGCCGGCGGCGTTGTCGCTGCGGGCTTGGCAGGCGGCGTTGTCGCTGCGGGCTTGGCAGGCGGCGTCGCTGCGGGCTTAGTCGGCGTGACCACGACGGGCTTGACCGGCGGCGTCACTGCGGGCTTGGCAGGGGTCGCAGGGGTTTTCTGTGCTGCCTCGGCTGCTTTTTTGGGAGCTGAGCCGGCCTTGATCTCGCTCACGTGAATCAGGTGCCAGCCGAATTCCGTAAGAACCGGCCCTGAAATACCACCTGCCTTGAGATTGAACGCCGCCGCACTGAAGGCCGGGTCGTAACCGCTGTTTTGACGAATGAAGCCGAGGTTTCCCCCCAGCGGCTTGGTGGTCGCATCCTTGGAATGCTTGTAGCAGGCGGCCGTGAAGGCCTTCGCATCGCCGCCGCCGGCAATCACCTCTTTGCGAACCTGTTCAGCCTGGGCCTTGGAGGCCAGCAGAATGTGGGAAACTTTACGCTCTTCCTGGGCGGAGGCATACGTTGCGCCAACAAGAACACTGAGAGAGAAAGCGCCGAGCAGAAGAGACCTGCCGGCAAAAGAATTCATGAGCTTCATGATGACCTGTTTCCTTTGATTGAGCGGCCCCGGGGGGCCGATCACACATTAAACGGCGAGCCTGGTGGACCGGCCGTCGATATACCTTCTCGCCGCGGCTTGAATCCCAGCGGCGAAAAAAACTCTAAATCGTATTTTCGCGTGAACTTAAAACTAACGAATCGAAGATTATAACAAGATTAGCCCGAGTTTCCATAGGGGGTACCTCACAACCCGTAAGTCCCTCTGGCTATTGAAGAATCGTATTCTGTTTCCCGTTTATTATCGGCCTTTTCCGGCCCCCATGGTTCTCAGGCCCCCATCGACAGTGCCAATTCGACCATCAGGCGCACACCTGCCCCGGTCGCCCCGCGCGGCTGATAGCCCAGGGGAGCCTGTCGCCAGGCCGTACCGGCGATATCGAGATGAGCCCAGGGAACGCCCTTGATGAAATGGCCGAGGAAAGCTCCAGCAGTCGATGCTCCCGCATCGCGGCCGCTGGAATTCCTGACGTCCGCCACCTTGCTCTCAACCATCTTATAGTACTCGTCGAAAAGAGGGAGCTCCCAGATCCGCTCGCCGCAATCGGCCGACACCTTCAATAGCTGGCGGGCAAGGGCCTTGTCGTTGCTCATCAGACCGCTCGCATGAGTCCCCAGGGCGATCACGCAGGCGCCGGTAAGGGTCGCCATGTCAACAACCGCGTCCGGCTTGAAGCGGCGGCTGTAGTGCAGAGCATCGGCAAGCAACAGCCTGCCCTCCGCATCGGTATTGATGACCTCAATGGTTTTGCCGCTGGCCGAGGTCAGCACGTCACCGGGACGGTAGGCTGAACCGCCAAGCAGGTTCTCCGCCGAAGGCACGATGCCCACCACCCTGAGCTTCGGCTTCAGACGGGCAAGAGCCTGCATGGCTCCAATCGCCGCGGCACCACCGGCCATATCGAACTTCATGTCCTGCATGCCGCCGGCGGGCTTGATGGAGATGCCTCCGGAGTCGAAGGTGACGGCCTTGCCGACAATGACGAGGGTCTTTTCCGCTTTGCCCCGCGGAGTATATTCAAGCTGGATCAGTCTCGGAGCCCGGTTGCTTCCCTGGGCGACTCCAAGTATGCCGCCCATCTTCTCGCGCTGCAGGTCTCTCTCTCCAAGCACCTTGCATTTGAGCCCGCTCGAGCGGGCCATGGAGCGGGCCTTCGCCGCGAGGCTGGCCGGATAGAGGTAGTTGCCGGGCGTATTGGCCAGCTCCCTGGCAAGGTTCACTCCATCGACGCAGGCATCTGCAAGCTTCAGACCCGATCGCAGGAGCTTGAGCAGAGAGGCGTCGGAATTCCCACACTCGAGCACCAGGCTCGAGGCGGGCTTGCGAGGTTTCCTACCGCCCTTCTGAGCCTGGTAGTCGTAGGCGCCCAGCCTGCATCCCTCCAGCATGCAGCGCGCGGCCTGCGCCGCGCCCAGCTTTGCGATACAGGCCGCAGCGGCTCCCTGCTCCAGAGAGAGGGAGGCCTTCTTGCCCGAAAGCCTGGCGAGCCTGCGGCCAAGATTTCCGAATACTGCCCGGAGGACCTCTCCGTCGAGCTTCTTTCGAGGGCCGAGACCTATCAGGAAGAGCGTCTTTTCGACGGCGGAATCCGGCGCCACCTGGGGGAGCACCTCTCCCTTTTTGCCCGAGAAGATTCCGGTAGAGTCGGCCTTCCTGACGACCGCCGCCAAAGCGGGATCAAGGCCTGAAGCTTTCCTGGCTCCGCCGCCATCGGAAAACACGGGAACGACCCGAACGGCGCTGCGGCCGCCCGTGGATTTGAGGGTAACTTTCATCTGCTGGCTCCGATCCATCTCGATAAACAATACTGCAGCATACGGACATCGCGGACCTGCGCGGCCAACACGACACCCTCTCCCAGCGCAGGCCCGCAACCGGGCTCTTCCAGGAGTATTGGAAATCACAATACTACTGCAAGAACTCTCGCAATTGTATTTCTCCTGCCCAAGGATGCCTCCTACGGGAAGAAAACCGCGCTCTAGTTCCGGTAAAGACCCGCTGACAAAGAAAAACCGGGAGCCCGAAAGCTCCCGGCCTGATAGAACGATAAATGGGCTGAATCAACCAGCCGCAAAGACAGACCTCAATCCTTGGCCTCTTCACTGGCCTCGGCCTTGTCGGCCTCCTCACTGGTCTCATCTTTGACCTCGAAGTCGGCGTCGATGATGTCCTCATCCGCCTGCCCCCCCGCCCCGGGAGCTGCGCCAGCGGCAGGATCTTCCGCTCCCCCAGCGCCCTGTGTCTCACTGGCCGCATCCTTGTAGAGCTTTTCTCCAAGAGAGCTGGCGATCTTCTCCACCTCCTCCATGCTGCTCTTCATCCCCTCGATGTTTTCAGCATCTTTGGCGGATTTGAGCCCGTCGAGAGCGTTCTGGAGGCTGGTTCGGTCCTCCTCGGAGAGCTTGTCCTTGTTCTCCTCGATAAACTTCTCTCGCTGATGGATCAGTGCGTCAACCTGGTTCTTCAGATCGATCTTCTCCCGAGCCTTGCGATCCTCATCGGCGTGCGACTCGGCGTCGGCCTTCATCTTGTCGACCTCTTCCTCGGACAGGCCGCTGGAAGATTCGATCCGAATCTTCTGCTCCTT
>DCKY01000231.1:0-17804 GCA_002320775.1 Planctomycetes bacterium UBA1662 | reverse complement strand
ACCTCGATCTGGGGAACTCCCCGGGGTGCCGGCGGCAGTCCATCCAGATTGAAGCTGCCCAGCAGGCGATTGTCGTTACAGAGCTCGCGCTCCCCCTGAAAGACCTTGATCTCGACCCCGGGCTGATTGTCCGCGGCCGTCGAGTAGACCTCCTTCTTGGTCGTCGGGATGGTCGAGTTGCGCTCGATGAGCTTCGACATGACCCCTCCGAGGGTCTCGATTCCTAACGACAACGGGGTGACATCGAGCAGGAGAACATCCTTGAGATTCTCGTCTCCCTGCAGGATTCCTCCCTGGATAGCCGCTCCGAGAGCGACGACCTCGTCGGGATTCACCGAACGGTTGGCATCTTTCTGAAAGATCTCCTCGACGACCTTCTGAACAGAAGGAATACGGGTCGAGCCTCCCACCAGGACAATCTCATCGACCTGGTCAGGGGTGAAGCCGGCATCCTCGAGAGCCTTGGTGCAGGGCTTACGCAGGCGATCGATCAGGGACCCGATGAGCTGCTCAAAGGTCGCCTGGGTAATCTCCATCTGAAGATGCTTCGGCCCGCTCTGGTCCGCCGTGATAAAGGGAAGGTTCACGTCGGTGGCGGGATTGGTCGAGAGTTCGCACTTGGCCTTCTCCGCCGCCTCCTTGAGACGCTGGAGGGCCATGTCATCACCGCGCAGGTTGATTCCCTGCTCCTTCTGAAATTCATCGGCGATGTAATCAATCAGAACCTGGTCAAAATCATCTCCTCCGAGATGAGTATCGCCATTGGTCGAGAGCACCTTGAAGAAGCCCTCGTCCACCTCGAGAATCGAGACATCGAAGGTGCCGCCTCCGAGATCGAAAACAGCAACCCTCTCACCCGACTTCTTCCCCTTGAGCCCATACGCCAGCGCCGCGGCGGTCGGCTCGTTGATGATACGCTCTACCTCGAGCCCGGCGATCTTGCCGGCATCCTTGGTCGCCTGGCGCTGAGAATCGTTGAAATACGCCGGCACCGTGATGACGGCCTTCTCGACCTTCTCGCCAAGATAGCTCTCGGCAGTCTCCTTGAGGTTCTGCAGCACGATGGCGGAGATCTCAGGCGGTGTGTAGCTCTTACCGTCAATCTCCACCTTGACCAGCTCGTCATCCCCTCCACTGATCGGGTAGGGAACCATTTTTTCTTCGCTGGAGACCTCGGCATGACGCCGCCCCATGAAACGCTTGATAGAGAAAATCGTACGGTTCGGGTTGGTGACGGCCTGGCGCTTGGCCGGCATGCCGACCAGGCGGCCTTTGTCGGTAAAAGCCACAACGCTGGGAGTGACCCTGTTTCCATCCGCGTTGGCGATGACGGCCGGTTCTTCGCCTTCCATTACTGCCACGACCGAATTCGTGGTTCCAAGATCGATTCCGATGATTTTGGACATTGAAGCCCCCTGAGTCTAAGACTCTGTTATTTCTGTTTTCGTTTACTGAACTTGTTTTGCCCGCACTCTCGAATGCCGGGTTTTTCCAAACTCAGGCAAAGGAAGAATGCAGGAACTCTTCTGACCTGAAAGAAATGCAAATAGCGTTCCCAACCGCCAGAGGGTTAACTGTTAGTTGTTTCTATTAAACATCTTATGACAATAAAAAGCTGCTTTCCCCAGATTGGAACACTCTCAGGGCTGCCAAAGTGGCAGGCATTAACCGCCCCTGCCTTGTCACGCTGGCAGTAATGGGAACCGGGCTCAACTCAACCCGTACTCCTTGAGCTTGCGATACATCGTTCGCTCCCCAATGCCGAGCATCCTCGCCGCCTCCTGGCGATTACCTCCAACCTGCTCGAGCGTCTGCTCGATGAGAATCTTCTCGACCTCCTTGAGAGGTACCCCGACAAGGGACTGGACCTCGGTAGGCGACTTGTGCTGGCCCTGGTGAATGCTCTCGGGGAGGTTCTCGACCGTCAACACCGGCCCTCCCGAGACCACCACCATGTTCTCCACGACGTGCTTCAGTTCCCTCACATTGCCGGGCCAGCCGTAAGAGCTGAGGATGTTGACCGCCTCGCGCTCGATTTCACGAACCGGCTTTTTGTAGGCACGTGAAAACTGCCCGATGAAGTGATTCAGAAGGAGCGGAATGTCCTGGCGACGCTCGCGAAGCGGCGGCAGGTGAACGGTAACCACCTTGAGGCGGTAGTAGAGATCCTCGCGAAACTTGCCGTCCTCGATCAGGGTTTCGATCTCACGGTTGGTAGCCGAAATCAGGCGCACATCGACCTTGATCGGCTTGTTGGAACCAACCCGCGTGATCTCCCCGTCCTCGAGGACCCTGAGCAGCTTCACCTGGGTTTCCATCGGGATATCTCCGACCTCATCGAGGAACAGAGTGCCCCGGTCGGAGAACTCGAAGCGACCCTTCTTCTGAAAATTAGCCCCGGTGAAGGCGCCCTTCTCATGACCGAAGAGCTCGCTCTCGACCAGTTGGGGGGAGAGCGCGGCGCAATTGAGCGGCACCAGGGGACGACCCTTGCGCAGGCTGTTCTCGTGCAGGGCCTGGGCTATGAGCTCCTTGCCCGTTCCGTTTTCCCCGGTGATCAGAACGGAAACATCCGTCTCGGCGATCTGCTTGCACAACTCGATGACCTTTCGCATCGGCTCGCTATTGCCGACGATCTTCTCGAATCCGAAGCGCTTGTCGAGCCTCTCCTCAAGCTCGCGATTCACCCTGACAAGCTCCTGGTGCTCGAGCGCCCGCTCTACGCGAACCCGCAAACCCTCGATATTCAGCGGCTTGACGAGATAATCCACCGCGCCGCGTTTGAGAGCCTCGACCGCCGTCTCGATGGTCGCATGACCGGTGAAGACAACCACCGCTACAAATGGATTGATCTGCTGGGCCTGGCGAATAATCTCCATCCCATCGATGTCATCCATGACCAGGTCCGTAAGCACAAGATCATACTGCCGCCGGGAGAGCATGGAGATCCCCTCCGCGCCGCTGGTGGCGACATCACAGCGGAAGCCCACCATCTCGAGAACGTCACGCGACCCCTCGGCATGGTTTCGATCATCGTCGACGATTAAGATGAGCCCCCGGCCGCGATCGGCATCTTCACTGGGAGCCTCACCTGAATCGGCCTGCGGCTCTTCCGTCGTTGTATCAACGCTCATGTTTCATTCCTCTCGATGGGAAGGTAAACGGAAAACTGGCTCCCCTTCCCCTTGGCGCTCTGCACTTCAATGAACCCGCCGTGCTCCTCAATGATCCTCCTGGAAATCGCCAACCCGAAACCGGTACCGCCATCCCGGGTGGAGTAATAAAGCTCAAAGACCCGCTCCAGCTTGTCTCCCTCGATTCCGGGCCCGGTATCTGTCACCGCCCCGACCGCGTATTGGATGCCATCCCGTTCAACTCGATCGGTCTTGAGAATCAGATCTCCACCCTCCGGACTCATCGCCTGGCAGGCATTCTGAACAAGGTTGTGGAATACCTGCCGAACCAGGTCGACGTCGAAGGAAAAAGCCTCCAGGCTGGAAGAGAGACCCAGGCGAAGCTGTACACCTGAGCGCTCGGCATTGGCGGTCATGAATTCGGCAAGATCCTCCAGCATCTCATTGAGGCTCTTGACCTCCAGCGCCAGCTTATGCCGCTCGGTGAAGCGCAGAAAGGTCTCGATGATGCGCTCGACTCGCTGAACCTCCGACGACATGACCTCAAGACGCCTGAGAGCTCTCTGCTCCTTCGGAGTGCTGGCATCCTTCCACTCCTCCTGCAGCAATTGGGCGCTCAGATTGATCGTAGAAAGGGGATTCTTGATCTCATGGACCAGGCTCCCTGCCATTGCTGCGACATCCACCCCCCAGTCCTTCTGGGAGCTTGAGATGCTCACTTCCTGTCTTTCTGGCATATTTTAGTCTCCGGGAACGATCAATAACCCAGAGATCATACCTACAGAGCGGCTCATCTACACTGAAAAATGTCAATTTGGCAGCTTTTAGGCCGATTTTACTCAAATTGATTGAAATCAAGCTGCTCGGCTGCTGGAAGGCTGAAGCCTCCTCGTCACCCACTGCCTATAGACCGGTAGCAACAGAGACGCGTCATTCCAGGGAAGATCTGCTGCAAAGCCCGGTGTTACTTGTTTTCGAGTTCTCTGCGAACCTCGTCACGGAGCTTTTTCTTCTGGGCCAGAGCGGTACGCTGGCGCCATTTTTCGAGCTTTGTCTTCTCCGTCGAGTTGAGAGCATTATTGAGCTCGTAACCCTTGAGAAACTCGAGAGCGAAGCTGTATTGCTTCAGCAGGTAGGCCGCCTCAAAGGCGCTCCAATAGGCATCAGGGCTGGCCTGGCCAGTGCTGAAGTTGATGTTGAACTGCTGCAGGCACATTTTGAAATTGAGGTCAGATTTTTCCCTGTTCGCCGCGCTGCGAGCCTCCAGCGCCGTCTTCTTCTCGCCAGTTGCATTCTTCGCCTGCTCGGCCTGCTTCAGCCCCAGGGTTCTGTAATAGACCCCAAGCATGCGCAACGCCTCTCCGTATTGGGCGTAACAACTGGGACAATCGATGGCGTTGGGAAAGAGCGCCGCGGTGCTCTTGCGACGATCGACGAAACAAGTCAAGGCCTCGATGTCGATTCCCTTATCCGCATCGGTCTGGGAAGCGTAGAAGCGCTGGTAGCAAGCTAACGCCTCCTCACGCAGAGTCTTGGCCTTCTGGGCGATCTCTACGGAAGTAAGATTGCTCTTATTTGTCGACCCGCAACCGCTAATGAAAAGAGCCGGACAGGCCAATAGACCGCAGGCCAAAAGACAAAGGCTCAACCGCGACGGAAAGAAACTCATACTTTTCATGCTTCGATTTTCTTTCTGAACATCTTCGTGAACGACCGCACCCTGCTCAAGCATCCCTGGCCGATTGACGGTAACTGAAGGTCACTTCGTCTCTCAAGACACCATCCCAAGGCTCGAAGCGTTTTCTCTTCTCCGCTTCACTGCTGAGAACCTAACACGAGACTGCCACAGGGTCAAATTAGCGGCCTCCCTCGATCCGATCGAAAATATCCTTATCCAGACGAACCCTCAACGTTTTATGACTCCTGAGCAGCACAAGACCCGGAGGAGCCCCCTTCGGCTTCGAAAGCAGCTTGACCGGAGCATAGTCCACATCAGCCGAGGCTCCCTCGACAAAAACCGCGCTCGACCGACGTGTGAGGCTGTAATAGAGAGCCAGCTGCGCCGCCTCGAGCAGGGTGTCCCTCGGAACCGTCTTGCCTGCCACGGTGCGAATGATCACATGCGCCCCCGGCCGTCCGCTGGCATGAAGAAAAATATCGTTCCCCCTCGCCATCCGCAGACTCAGGTTATCGTTTTCACGCGCATTGCGCCCCACGAGAATCGTAAAACCCTCTGAAGAAACAAAGCTTCTCGGCCCGGAGGGCGCATCTTCCCTGCGACGCCCGCGCCCGCGCTTCCTGGAACGGAGGTACAGTTGAGCCTCACCTGACAAGCTCTCGAGGGTGTCATCATCAGAAGCCTCCTCGACCTGCGCTGCCAGCAGCGACAGACTCTCGAGCTTCCCCTCGACCTCTCCCTTGCGTTTTTCTATCGAGGGGCCGGCTCGCCGGGCCTTGCGGTAGCGTTTGAAATAGCGCTCGATGTTCTCTTCGGGTCCAAGCCTGGCATCGAGTTCTATTCGAACCGGCTCCTGCCCCTCGGAAAAATAGTCGACCAGCTCGACCTCTTTCAGTCCACGGCGCAGACTGCCATAGGAGCCCTTGAGGAGTTCACCAAGCTCACGCTGGCGTTCGAAACCATCCAGCGCCCCGAGCTCCTCCCCGAGCTTCCCCAGGATCTTCCGCAACCGCTTCTGCTCCCGCCTCAGGGCACCGGCAAGCCTCTTCTTTTTTTCGAGCAGGAGGGCCTCGGCCTCCAATGCGGCGAGCTTCCGCGCCACCCGGAAATTGAGAGGAAACTCCCCCTCCCCCCGCGAAGCTGTGAGCCAATCGGATCCTCCGGAACCGGGAGTCTGCGGAGGCGGCGGATACTCGTAAACCCCGCCCTTGTCATGACGCGCCGAGGCGCCTGAGGCATCCGAGAGAGCGCAGCTGACCCTGCGCCCCTCATCGAGCAGAAGGATTTCCGGCCGCGCGCCGAACATCTCATGGACCAGGTACTGGCGGCCGGCAGCCGTGTCGAAGACCAGCTCGGCGATCCGATCGTCCCCCACCTGGCGGAGCTCTTTCAGCACACCCCCTGCCAGGCGCGAGCGCAGAGCCCGGCAAAAGTCGCCGGGAGATGCCGGCGAGCTCTCTCGCTCCTGCTGCAGATGAAGCCTGGCGAAACGGGGCTGAGCGCTGAGATGAAGAAACCTGTTCTCGCCCCGGGCGTAGAGCCTGAAGATCCAGCCCCTCACTCCCTCGTCGTAGATATTCTTCAGGCGCGCGCCGGCCAACGCCTCGCGACACTCATCGAGCACCGCTCCCAATTCCGATGCGCCGAAGGTCATGACAGCAGTTGAGCCATGGACTCACCTTAATTCGAAGATTCAGTCTCCCAGCCAGACCTCATCACAGAGGCTGTAGTCGACGAGCTCCTCGTCGCTGAACCAGAGAGCAAGTTCACGCTCCGCGGAATCCGCGGAATCCGAGCCATGAACCAGGTTGAACTGCCTGGAGATACCGAGATCACCCCGGATCGTTCCCGGATCAGCCTCCCTCGACTGGGTCTGACCGATCAGCTTGCGACAGACAGAGATGGCCTCCGGCCCCTCGAGCGCCAGCGCGCATACCGGGCCGCTGGTCATGAAGCCGACAACATCGGGAAAGAACGGCTTGTCCCGATGCTCTCCGTAGTGCTCCTCGATGACCTCGCGTGGAAACTGACGAAACTTGAGCCCCACGAGCTTGAGACCCTTCGCCTCGAAACGACCGAGGATTTCACCTACCAGGCGTCTCTGGACGCCATCCACTTTTACAAGAATGAGGGTACGTTCCATAAAAATGCAAACTCTCAAAAATAGGGCAATTCGGGCTTCTAAACGCCCACAACGGGCATCGCGGAAGCTTAGTGCATGGCAGGGGCGAAGTCAAAGAGTCCCCCCCGCACTCGGCCAAGTTCCGATTATCTGCTCCCAAATGCCGTAAATCACCCTCCTGAGACGGTTTTCAGGCTCGATGTTATACTCCTTCGGGTCATTTACAGTACGGGAGTTTCAGGACGATGGTTAACGAAACGGTCGAGAAATCGGCAAGGACTCTTCTGGAAGAGCTCTGGAGCCATTCACAGGCCAGCCTTCCAGGCAGCGGCTTCTTTCGCCATGCCCTGGAAGCGACCTCCTGCCTGGGCGGAAAGAGTCCGCAGGAATACCATCGATCCGTTCTCGGTGAGCTTATCAGGATTTTCGGAGCCGAGCGCGCCTTTCTATTCCCCTGTGAAAACCAGGCCCGGGAAGAGGATGTGGAGCTTGGCAACTGCGCGGCCTCCCGGGATCTTGATGGAGACTCCATCAGCGATCCCGCGAGCAAGGTCTCCGAGACCTTCCTGCTGAAGGCCGCCTGCGGGGGCCTGCCCTGTTACGAGGAAACCGACAATAGATGCGGCTCGCGGCTCGCCCTCCCCGCGGTCTCCAGAGACTCGGTCCGAGGCGTCATCCTGGTGGAGAACCGCTTCAAAGAGCTGAACCTCGAAGAGCGTAACCTCGCCGCCGCGCTCGTCTACTGCCGGGCGATGGCCGCCGGGCAGGACCTGGCTAAGGCTGGCGAAGAAAACGAATCGCTCTGGCGTGAGCTGTGCCGCCAGAAAGAGAACGGCGAAAAAACACCGACCCCTCCCGCCAGGGCAAGAACGAAGACCCGGCGCAAAGGACTCGTGGGCGACTACTCGGCGATCATTGGCGGGAGCCCGAGAATCATCGAGATACTCCAGGTCATCGATCGGCTGTCGAAATCATGCGCCCCCGTGCTGGTTAACGGAGAAAGCGGCACGGGCAAAGAGCTCGCCGCTCTCGCGATCCACCAGAACAGTCCGAGACAGGACAGAAACTTCGTTTCTGAAAACTGCGGCGCGCTGACGGAGACGCTGCTCGAGAGCGAACTCTTCGGCTATGTGAAGGGAGCCTTCACCGGCGCGACAAAAGATCACAAGGGCCTCTTCGAGCAGGCTGTCGGCGGAACCTTCTTCCTCGACGAGGTCGGCGACATGAGCCCCTCGATGCAGAAGAAGCTCCTGCGGGTCCTCCAAGAGGGCGTCATCCGCCGGGTCGGCTCAAAAGAATTCACTCCCGTGGATGTCCGAATTGTCTCGGCAACCAACAAAGATTTATTGCAGGAATGCAAGGCCGGCAACTTCCGCGAAGATCTCTACTACCGCCTCAACGTCATCAACCTGGTGCTGCCTCCCCTGCGCGATCGACGGGAAGACATCCCCGACCTGGTCGAACACTTCCTTGGATCGACAACCACCGGCTCCCCAAAGCCCGTGGCCATCGAAGACGCCGCCCTCGAGCTCATGACCGAGTACTCCTGGCCGGGTAACATCCGTGAGTTGCAGAACGAAATACTCAAGCTGGCCGCGCTCTGCGATGACAACCTCATCCGGGCAAAGGATCTCTCCGAACACCTGGTGGATGGAGTCAACCCGATGAGCCCCACCGGAAAGAAGTGGACGGAAGGGTTTGCCCATATGAGCCTGAAGGAAGCCACCGATGAGTTCGAATGCGAGCTCATTCGCCAGGCGCTATCCAAAAACAGCGGCAATAAGAGCCTTGTCGCCAAGAGTCTTCGAATCCCTAAGACGACTCTCTACAATAAGATAAAGAAATATAAGCTGTAACGAAGCTCTCGTTGTGGCAACTACGCCACATAGATGTCATAAAAATGACACTATGTAGGTAGAAATATGACGTAACCTGGGCTAACCTAACCGGGGTCGAAGGTCTGATCTCTGATTCTGACACTGTTCAGGATTGCCATGGGTAAAAGCCCCCCCTCACTCTTTCTCGGTCGCTGGGAATACCAGCGGACACTGTCCTGCCATGAACAGGGCTGCGTACTCAAGGTATTAGACCACCGCCACGATGTAAGCCCGACAGCCTTCAAGCTCTTTAAGGTTGAAGACCACAATGCGCTGGAGGCTGCGCGCCAGGAATTTCTCACCCTGCGGCGCCTGCGCCATCCCTATCTTGCCCAGGTCGGCGAGTTCGGTGTGCTTCCCGGCGCCGATACCCTCAAGGAAGCGGGCCTTCCGGCCGAAGACCTCAAGCTCCTCGGCCCCTTCCTCCAGGAGCAGGAAGACCAGGCGGAGTGCTCCCTGGCCTATATCACCTTCGAACATGTCGAAGCGCTGAACCTGCGTGAAGCCTTTGTCAGCCTCTTCCCGGATGCCGACGGACAAGAAAACGGAGACCGCGGAGCTGGCCCCTGGAAAACCTACCTTGAAGCGCTCGCCAAGATCTGCGTCGGACTTGAATACGTCCACTCGCGGGGCCTGATTCACTACGACCTGAAGCCGGAGAACCTGCTGCTCTCGCCCTCCTCTTCACATAACCAGAACAATGGAATCCCGGCCTCCTTCGAGGTCAAGCTCATCGACTTTGGCCTGTGCGAGCTGGAGACGACCCCTATCGGAACCCGGGCCCGCGGCACGGTGCCCTTCGTCGCCCCCGAGGTCATCGAACAGGCCCATGCCGACAGACGAAGCGATCTCTTCTCGCTTGGAGCCTCGATCGCCTGGAGCATCTCCGGCCGCTCTCCCTTCCCTGGAGACAACCCGGCCCAATGGCTCGCCTCCGCTCGCGAGGGAAGAACTGAGAATCTGCGCGACCAGGCACCCGGGATTCCCGGGAAGCTGGCGGAACTGGTTCACCGGCTCATGGCCACCAACCCGGAAGATCGCCCGGGAAGCTGCAGGGAGCTCATCGAGACGCTCGAAGAGGCTGGCGATTTCACCCTGCCGGGTAACCTTAATTTCTCCTCCTCGAGGATTCCCATAACAGGCTGGGAGAGGGAGCTGAACCTGGTGCAAGATGAACTGGAGCAGCTGCATCGCAACGACTCGACCACCTCGCTGGCCCTCTTCGAGACCAACCCCGGACAATTCACCGGCTCCTTCCTTGAAGAAGTCGAGACCATGGTGCTCACCGAACGATTCGAATACGTTGAGGGCGTCTGCCATTCTCCGCGCGGTAACAGCTACTCGCCCTTCCGTGAAATCATCTGCAAACTTGCGGAGAATTTCGACCTCGGCTCCCCCTCCTGGGGAGCTTTGAAACAGACCATATCACTGTTCATCGAGGAGATAGAGCTCACCGAGCAGGATGCGCCGGCTCTCTCCTCAAGCGAAGAAGACTCCGAGCGCGTGCGGCTTGTCGACAGCCTGACAGCCGTACTTCTCGAGCTGGGCAGGCAACGGCCCCTGGTGATCTGTCTCAGGGATCTTCAGCGGGCCAGCAAGTCGAGCCTCGCGCTGCTGCGATCCATCGCTCGCAACCTCTCCATCCTGCGCGAGGGAGAGGTTGCCGGCCCGGAAGAAAACCGCCCCGCCCCGAGCAAGCTGCTTCTGCTTGGAACCTGGAGCAACGAAACTCTCGAGCAGGCCGAGGAGACCCGAGAAACAACCCATGACCGGATTGAGGCCCTGGCTGAAGAGCCGTATTGCCGGCGACTGCGTCTTCGCAATCTCACGCTTGAGCGCGTGCGGGACTGGGTAGCCGAGAGAGCCCCGCACCTGCAGGTGCCGGCGGGGCTGCTGCAGAAGCTCTACGACCGCTCCGAAGGCCTGCCCAGGCTGCTTGACGAATATCTCAGGAGAATGGACGGACGCCATCTCAAGATCTCAGGCGAACAGGACATCAACGCCCTGCCAAAGGCCGAGACTTCGGCCAACCTCCTCTCGGGCCTGCCGATGAACCTTGAAGGAGCTATTCTCGAGAGAGAAGACCTCCTGCTGACTCGCGATCGATCGCTACTTGAACTGCTCGTCAGCGCCGGCAGTATTTCCGTACCTGCCGAGACCCTGAGAGTCGCCGAGACCAAGCTCCGCGGCTTCAGTGAGGATGCCCCGAAAGACGAACCCGTAAACGTCGACACCGCCAGGCTCGAATTCGAACAGCGGCTGCGAAAACTTGAATCTGAGGGATTTGTCGCGCTGCGTAGAGGGATCCGCGGGACCGAGGTCCAGTGGAGCTGCGAACCCGCCAGCCGGCTTCTCTACAAGCGCTGCGGCAAAACAAGCCTCCAGCAATACCACGAGGTGCTGTACGAGGTGCTCTCGAGTGAATTCAATCTCCACACCGTGGCGGCCAGCGTACCTGAGCACCTGGCCTATCACGCCTTGAGAGCGGGCTTCGCCAACCGCTTCCTGCAGCAGGCCGTCGCGGCTGCGCGGCGGCTGGACCGTTTCCACGACTACCCTGGCGCGGCCGAGCTCTGCGAAAGTATCCTCGAGAAGCTCGCCGAGCCGGATTCGAACACGCCGGAGGGAGACGCCAAGAACAGCGGACTCATCTGGTCGGTCAACTGGAACCTGGTCAATCTCTACCGGAAGATGAAGCTCCTCCCCCAGGCTCTCGACAAGCTCACTGTGCTGCTCTCGCTGCTGCGAGATCAGCACAGCGGCATTGACGCAGGCCGAGTCTATCGAGCCATGGGAGAGATCTACCAGGAGAGAAACGAGGGCACCAACGCGATCCATTTTCTCGAAAAAAGTATCCGGGAGCTCAAGGCCCCTTCCTCTGTGGCTGAAGGTGACCGACCGAAGGCTGATAGCGCCGTCAGAGAGCTCTGCAGGTCACTGCTCTCGCTGGGAGATTTCCTCCTTGAACGCGGGGACCTTGACCTCGCAGGCGAGAAGGTATCCGAGTGTCACTCGGAAGCCGACGGCCGCAATGGAATGGACGGATTGCTCTCGGAAGCTCACCTCCTCATGGCACAGATCCACAACCGTAAAAACGATCTGGAGCAAGGTCTCGCCCTCAGCAGGGAAGCTCTTGAATGCGCCGAACAGGCCGGGAGCCGCCACAGAGCGACCATAGCGATTCGAGCCATCTGCGATACCCACCTCGCCCGGGGCGATCACGATCGCGCCGCCGCAGCCATCAAGCGAGGAATCGCTCTCTCCGAAGACGAAGCCGACAAATACGACCTGGCGCAATCCTACAAGAGCCTGGGAAACGTCCTGTACAACGGCGGCGACTACCACCGGGCACTCGAAAGCTACCAGAAGAGCCTCCTGCTGTGCCGGCAGATCGGCGACGAGGAGGGAACAGGACGAATCTACAACAACCTCGGCAACGTGCTGCAGTTTCGCGACCAGACCGCCGAAGCCGCCGAATACTACAAGCTCGCGGTCGCCATCTTCAGCCGCCTGAACAACCAATACGGCATGGCGGCCTGCATGAACAACCTCGCGGGCATCCTCGAACGCGATGGAAAATACGATGAGGCTCTCGACTACGCCTACAGATCTCTCGAGAAGCGTAAAAAATTCAGCGGCAAGTCCGGCGTCGGCTTTTCCTATTACCGGATCGCGATGATCTACCAGGCCAAGGGCGAGCTCGAGAAAGCTCTGAGCTACGCTCGCAGGAGCATTCGGATTCGCGAGGAGCTCGACGACAAGGTCGGCCTGGCCTACTCCAACCTCCAGCTCGCCGAGCTGCGTATGGAGACGGAAAACCTGGCCGACATCTTCGACTATGCCGAACAGGGCCAGCGAGGCTTTGAAGAGCTCGGCAACAGGATCGGACAGATCATGGCCAAGGCGACAACGGCCCGGGCCTTCTTCCACGTCGGACTGCTCGATGAGGCGGAAGAGGGCCTGCGGGAGGTCATCACCGCAGCCACCGCGAAGGAGCTGCCCACCGTTGCCGGCGACAGCATGATCCGCCTGGGAATGCTGCTGGCGGAGAAGGGACGACTGGCCGATGCCGAGCGCCAGTTGCTGGAATCCGAGAAGCTCTTCAGGGGCGCCCGCTACCGCAGAAAACTGGTCGAGGCGATCCTCCAGCTGGCGGCACTGAGGATCGAGATGGCGGAGCTGAAGAATGCCGGGGCCAACCTCGAGGAGGCCTACTCGCAACTCGAAGACCTGGGGTCGCGAGACCTGATCCCCCTGTATTTCCTGCTTCGAAGCCGGCTCGATATGGAGCTCCCGGAGGCCGATCTCGACTCCTCTCACAAATACCTCCAACGGGGGCTGGTTGAATCAAGAGAGGCGCGGCTGCGGGACCTCGACTGGCGTTTCCACCTCCAGCTCGGAATGCTCGAGCAGAGGCGAGGCGACTACCGACTGGCAAAAATTCATTTTCAGCAGGCCAGGACTCGTCTTGAGGAACACAGCGAGAGCCTTCCCAGGCCCTACCAGGAGAACTTTTTCGCTCTACGTGAGCGCCAGCAGGTGATTCGCTGCTGCGAACAGCCGCTGGAGACATTCCCTGAGCCCTCAGGCGGTGAAGAAGAGGGCCCGGTAGACGAGCCCCTCGCATGGGACCAGGAGAAGGCGGCGAAACCCGTCCACGATCCGGGCCAACACGCGACCATGAACCTCGAGCTCATGCGCCTGCATGAAATCATCGTCGCGCGCGGGAGCGGTCAGAAGCTCGACCAGATCCTCGAGCGCATCATGGACGCCGTGATCGACCTGGTGAACGCCGAGCGAGGATTCCTCATCCTTCAGCCGGAGGACCCCGAGCGGGAGCCGAATATCGTCGCGAGAGATTTTGACAAGGAGGAGATCAGGGACCCGAGTCACAAGTTCTCCACCTCGATCGCCCGAGAGGTCATGGAAAACGGCGAGCCCCTGCTGGCAGGCAATGCCCTGTCAGAGGAGCCCTTCGAGACGCTCAGAAGCGTTCGCGAGCTCCGCCTGCGCTCGGTGCTTTGCGTTCCCCTGAAATTTCACGAGGATGTACTCGGAGTGATCTACCTCGACAACAGACATCGGCGCCACGCCTTCCAGGAGGCGGAGCTGAAGACCCTGCAGACCTTCAGCGACCAGGCCGTCATCGCCATCACTACCGCCCGGATCATCGAGGCCCAGAACAACAAGAACAACCGGCTGCGCTCGCGAATCGAGGAACAGACTGAAGAGCTGGCCGTAGCGCGCAAGGACATCGAACACCGACAGAGCCTGCTCGAATCACGCTACACGATGGAGAACATCGTCGCCCGCTCCGAGGCGATGCAGAAGGTGCTCCTGATGGTTCAGCGACTCGCGTCCTCCACCCTCGCCGTCTGCATCCAGGGAGAGAGCGGTACCGGAAAAGAGCTCATCGCCCGATCACTTCACTTCAACTCTGAGCGAGGAAAGGGACCCTTCATCTCCGAGAACTGCGGAGCGCTCACAGAGACCCTTCTCGAATCCGAACTCTTCGGCCATATCCAGGGCGCCTTTACCGGAGCCATCAGAGATAAAATCGGCCTGCTCGCGCAAGCCAACGATGGGACGCTCTTCCTTGACGAAATCGGCGACATGAGCCTGGGGATGCAGCAGAAGCTGCTGCGCGTATTAGAGGAGGGCGAGGTGCGTCCCGTCGGAGCCGCCTCCAACATCACGGTCACCCCGAGAATCATTTCCGCATCCAATAAGGATCTACGAAAGCTGGTTGAGGATGGGCTCTTCCGAGAAGATCTCTTCTACAGGCTGAACACCGTACGCATCGACCTGCCGCCGCTTCGTGAGCGCAAAGAAGACATTCCGGAATTCGTAGATACCTTCTCCGGAGAAATCGCCTCCCAACTCGGTATCAAACAGCCGTCATTTACCAGGGGTGCCACCAGGAAGCTGCTCGCTCATGACTGGCCCGGAAACGTAAGAGAGCTCCGCCACCTGCTTGAGAGAACCCTTCTGATCGCTGAAAACGAATCCATCGCGGCGCAGGATCTCATCCTCGACCGCTCGGTGAAAGGCAAGCACGAGGAAAAGAACACCATGGAAGGCCTGTTCGGGGTGGCCGATGGAAAAGATTTCCGCAACGCCCGTAACTTCTTTGAACGTATGTATATCGAGAAGGCCCTGCAGGAATGTGCCGGTAATGTTGCCGCGGCGTCCAAGCTGAGTGGATTGTCACGGGAATCGTTCTATCGATTGATGAAAAAGCACTCCATCGAACGCCAGGATGGGTAACCGAATCGCAACCCCGATGATAAGACCGGAAAGAGAGTGGTTCCCGGAGCGAAGTCCATCACCCTGAAAAGGTTGCACCTTACTAAAATTGCCCTTACTATCTAGCCTCGTAGGATTGAAATTACAGTGAGACTGAAACTGCTTAGAGGCGGTCTCAGAAACTGCCTTAAAGAACGTCCTCAGGGGAAATCAGGGGCTTCTATGCGAACCGGGAGAAAAGGGCAAAACAGCGGGCTGTGGAGGTGCTTCAAAGCGCCCGATGCAGCCGGACGCTCTGCAGGCTCACGATTCCGCTACGCCCTCAGAACAGCTGGCCTCAGCGGCCTGGCCGCAGGCCTCCTGATCGGTCTCTGGCTCATTGGATCCTGGGTACTTGGAACACTCCAGACCACCGGCATCGATCTTCCCGAAATCGAAGTATTGAGGGCCCGTGAAGAAGCCGACTACGATGAAAACGGCGTGCCGATAGTACAGGAAGAACCCTTCGTTCTTCTTCTGGGCCCCGGCGAAGAGCCTCCCCTCAGACCACTGGAGATTGCGCCGCAGATCGGCCCGGCCGCAGGAGCTCTCCAGGCCGTCAATGCCGAAGATGCCGCCGAAGATGCCGCAGCAAACGGTGTTGAACGGGTCATAGGTCCTGAAAGATTCAAGAAACCCGCCAGGAGAGCCGATGGCCCCGGCGACGATGAGCCGCTGGCTGATGGCCCCGGTGACGACGAGCCGCTGGCCGATGGCCCTGGCGACGACGAGCCGCTGGCCGATGGCCCCGGTGACGATGAGCCGCTGGCTGATGGCCCCGGTGACGACGAGCCGCTCGGAGATGGCGGCGGTGCGCAGGTTGGCGAAAGAGGCCTTGATCGTTTCGATAGAGACATCGTTCCCAACGAGAGAGCCGCCGCAGCCCGTGCCGGAAACGTTCCCGCCGGAGAGAACCTCCTTGACGGTAAATGGCTGCGAATGAGGCTCCAGACCAACTACGCCAACCCGGGAGTTCTGGTCTTCAGCTCCAGTGGAACTTTCCTGACCATGCAGACGGTACACCCCACTGGTCGAGCTACCACTCCAAGAGATCCCACCAGCGGACTCTTCAATGTCCCGGTCAATCTCAATATCGACTGGCTCCAGGCCGCACTTGACGATCTCAACCTCCTGACCCCTGACATGGGGGTCTTGACTCTTGATGTTTCCCTCCATTCGAGCACTACGGGTGCGAGAATAGCCCTCGGCAGTTGGAGCGGAGATGTCAGGGGACTGCCCTGGATGGGATTCTCGGCTGATCTACCGGAACTTGGAAATGTGCCCGCATTGCGGGGTGGAAAGAAAGGCGATCGTCCTATCGGACTCCTCGAAGCTGCGCAAAGACGCAGGCAGTCGATGAGGGTAAGAGCTGAACTACACCCCAGAAGCGGTGACGGATTCTACTTCCTGGTCGGATCCTCCAATCGGCACGACCTGATCCGTGCTCCTGGAGAAAATTTTGATTTCCTTCGCAATGTAGAGGTTCTCTCCAGCGGAAGCCTCCCGAGGATCAGCAGGCCGATCGAGGTCTTCCTCGACAGCCCCTCCGCTCGCAGGGTCGCATTCCCTTACGTTGCGCTCTGGTCCTATGACGAGGATCTCGGCTGGGCCCGCTCCAGGGTCTATCTCGTCCCCTGAGGCCTCCCCTTCTTCCCCCGTCACTTCAGCAGGACTCGCAGGATTCGATGGTGTCCTGTGTCAACGACATACAGAAATCCGCGATGCCAGCGTACTCCGTGTGGACGTTCCAGCTGAATCTTAGAATCACCGAATCCCCTGCCCAGAACGGTTGAAACCTGCCTCGTCTTCGGGTCGTACTTGCGAATGGCCTTGTTCGCATCATCTGCGATGTAAACGTTCCCTCCAGGATCACAGCATATGTGCTTGGGTGAACCAAACAGCGCCTTCAACGCGGCGCCATCCCGAAAACCCTTCTTGCCGGTACCGGCAACCGTGTGAATCGCCCCATCCGCACGAACCACCCGCAATGCATTTCCACCGCGCTCCAGGATGTAAAGATTCCCTGATCCATCCGATGTGACAGCCCGCGGATCGACCAGCGGGTTTTTCACTGCAAGACCCCCGTCTTTCGGAATCCCTTTTTTCCCGTTACCTGCAACGGTACGAATGACTCCCGTCTGCAGGTCCATATTGCGAATCCGTCGGTTCTTCAGATCGGCAATGTGTAAAATCTTCCTGTTCACAGACAGCTCGATGCACATGGTGTAATTGAATCTTGCAGATCTGGCCGGGCCGCCATCGCCGGAGAAGCCCCCGGTTCCTGTTCCCGCGATCGTTCCGGTTTGAAGTGTTTCCAGATCGATGCGGCGCACACAATGATTCCAGCTGTCGGCAATCAGCAGCTTGTCATCTGCAGTGACTACACAGTTGTGCGGCCCATTGAACCCGGCCTGCGAAACACCGCCTCCATCGCCTGAATAACCTTTCTTATGACGCCCGCGAAGTGTCTTCAATTCTCCCGCTCTGGATCGTCGATGAAGACTGCCGCTTGATAGCTCGACGATGTACATAGCCCCTGAAGAATCAAAATCGATTCCGAAAGGCCCCTGCAGAGGACTCTCCGCTGCTTTCCACTCGCCGCCTTCCGACAGCAGGTAGCCGCCCACGATAAATTCGACAGTCGGCCGGCTCTTCAGATCCTCAGCTGTCAGGAATGAAAAAGGAAATCGGTCCGGCCAGCCGTGGAA
>DCKY01000085.1:6282-12072 GCA_002320775.1 Planctomycetes bacterium UBA1662 | reverse complement strand
CTCCCTTGGCGTCAAGAAGGGCCATTCGGTCAGCTACAGCAGCCAGAGAACCTCGGACGTCAAGTTCGAGCGCGATGGCGAGTCTAACGAGATGAAGAGTGACACCTCGGCTCAGTTCACCCTGAGCGTCAAGGATGTCGCCAAGGACGGAAAGATCACCTTCGAGGTGAACTACTCCTCGCTCAAGCTCAGCAACAACAGGGAAGGTGGCTTCGAGTTCGATTCGAGCAAGAAAGCCGAGAAGGAAGGCGACCAGGCGGCCTACCTGCGCAAGGTCGTCGCCAGCACCATCACCGTCGAGGTGACTCCTGATGGTAAGATTGCCGGTATCAAGGGCTTCCCGACCTACGAGCGCCCCCGCGCCGAAGGCGAAGAGGGACAACGACGTGGTTTCCGCGGCAGCAGGGGCCCCATGCGGTCCTCTGATCTTATTCGTGATCTCAGCTACGTTCTCGGTTCCGGTGTGCAGGGCCAGGATTTGAAGGATGGCGAGCTCTACCGGATGAGCACCAACTCCCGGGCAGCCTGGGGCGGTGGACGCTCAGAGCGTGGTGGCGAAGACCGTCGACGTGGCCGTCGCGAAGAGAGCATCGGCAGCTACGAGGTTTCTCTCCAGGACCGTCCGCAGGAGCGCCCGGAGCGCCGCCGTCGTGAAGGTGGAGCTGAGGGGCAGGATCGTGGCCGCGGCCAGGACCAGGGTGGACGTTCACGGGGAAGAGGCTCCAGCTCTGGAGGCACCTCCCTCAAGTACAGCGCCGCCAAGGACTCAGCCAGTCATGGCTTCGAGCTCGTGCGTGCGGGTCGCGGAGAAGACGCTGAGCCCACCTCGCTCGGGAAGGTTTCCTTCAGCAAGAAAGATGGCCTGCTCGAGAGCCTCCAGTACATCTCCAAGCGTTCCTCCGAACGTGACAGCTTCTCCTATTCTTCCACCAGCACCCACACGATCTCGAGGGTGAAGGCCAAGGCGAAAGCCAAGGGGAAAGGAAAGAAGGAAAAGAAATCAAAGGAGCAGAGCTTCTGAGATCTTTCCTTTAACTGCGAAAAGAAAAAAAGCCTTCGCCCTCATTTCGGGGGGCGGAGGCTTTTTCTTTTTCGTTCCGGGCGTATTCTCAGCCGAGCAATTCCTTCTGCTTGGCCTCGATCGCGTCGAGGAAGTCGTCGGTAAAGACGTAGGAGCCATCCGGCGGGCTGGTGGTGCCGTGGATCGCCACGGCAAGATCCTTGGTGAAGGTGCCGCCTTCGATGGTGGCGACGCAGGCTTTCTCCAGGCTCTCGGCGAAGTCGCCCACATCGGGTGTGTCGTCAAGGCGTGCCCGGTGCGCGAGTCCCCGTGTCCAGGCGAAGATGCTCGCCACGGGGTTCGTGCTCGTCGGGTTGCCCTTCTGGTGCTCCCGGTAGTGGCGCGTAACCGTTCCGTGGGCGGCCTCGGATTCGATCGTTTCCCCATCGGGGCACATCAGCACGGAGGTCATGAGCCCCAGTGAGCCGAAGCCCTGGGCAACGGTGTCTGACTGAACGTCACCGTCGTAGTTTTTGCAGGCCCAGACGATACCGCCGTCCCATTTGAGGACCTGGGCAACCATGTCATCGATCAGTCGATGCTCGTAGGTGAGCCCGGCGCTCTCAAACTGGTCCTTGAACTCGCTCTCGAAGACCTCGGCGAAGATGTCGCGGAAGCGGCCGTCGTAGGTCTTGAGGATGGTGTTCTTGGTGCTGAGGTAGACCGGGTAGCCCATCTGCAGTCCGTAGCTGAGGCAGGAGCGTGCAAAGCCGGTGATCGACTCGTCGGTGTTGTACATTCCCATGCCGATGCCGGCCGAATCGAACTCGTTGATGGTCCATTCCTGCGGTTCGCCTCCATCGGAGGGCTCGAAGGTCATCTTGAGGGTTCCGGCGCCGGGGATGATCACGTCTGTAGCGCGGTACTGATCGGCGTGGGCGTGACGGCCGACGACAATCGGTTTTGTCCAGGCCTTCACCATCCTCGGCACGTTTTCGCAGACGATCGGTGCGCGGAAGACGGTGCCGCCGAGGTAGTTCCGGATGGTGCCGTTAGGGCTCTTCCACATCTCCTTGAGGTCGAATTCTTTTACGCGGTCTTCATCAGGGGTGATGGTGGCGCACTTGATCCCTACCTTGTGCTCGGCGATGGCCGCGGCGGCGTCCAGGGTGATCTGGTCGTCGGTTGCGTCCCTGCTCTGGATCGAGAGGTCGAAATAGCGCAGGTCCATCTCGAGGTATGGGAGTAGCAGCTTGTCCTTAATCTTGGCCCAGATAATCCGGGTCATCTCGTCGCCGTCAAGCTCGACGACCGGTCCCGTTACCTTGATCTTTTCCGCCATGGGAGCTCCTGTTTCATATCTGAGGAAGGCGGCAATCTTACCCTTTTCTCGATCGTCTGAAAAGACCCCGGTAGCGGTTCTTGTTCAGGCTCGACGGTACTCGACGATAGAGCGGCTGCCGATTCCACCCGGCAGATCGTAGGCAAGAACGATTTCTTCCCTGAGCTTCAGGTTGCTTGCGATGTTCCTGGCCTTGGCGAGCTCCGCTGTCGGGTCCGGCCCCTTGTAGAGCAGCAGCCTGCCGAAATTCCTGGTGACTCTTTCCAGCATCTTCAGCAGCCGCTCGGCCGGCCCTACAGCGCGAGCGAGGACGGTATCTACCTTGACCCTTCTGAGGATCTCCTCGCCTCGCTCACCGATCACCTCGATGGAAGGCAGCGCGAGCTCGTCTGCGGTCTCCTGGAGAAAGCGGGCTTTCTTGAGGGTCGATTCTGCGAGGATCATGCTCTCGAGATCAAGGGCGCAGGCCAGGGGGATCCCCGGGTAGCCGGCCCCGCTGCCGAGGTCGAGAACCCTCTCGCCGGCCTCGATCAATGAGTGCGGCGCGAGGCTGTCGAGGAAATGCTTCAGGGCAACATCGTGCGGCTCAACGATCGAGGTCAGGTTCAGCCGCTGGTTGGCGGCCAGGGTCAGTTCCGCGTGCAGCAGCAGCTTTTCCACCAGTCCCTCGCGCCCGGCCAGGCCGGCCACCAGGTCGTTGGAGAGCATCGATTCAAGCTCAGTTTTCAGGGTGCCGTCCCCTGGGGTGTCCATCTGTGCAGTCAAGCTATTCAGTCCAGCGGGGCTCTCTTGAGCTCACGGACCCAGATGTTGCGGTAGCTGACCAGGGATCCGTGGTCCTGCAGGAAAAAGGGCTGTTTGTAGTCCGGGGCTACAGGCTTGTTGGAGTTCGTGCGCCCCAGGATATTGACCTTGTCCTGCACCAGGATGCCGTTGTGAAAGACCGTGAAGGTGCCCATCTTGACGCGCTTGCCGTCCTTGTCGTAGTAGGGAGCGCGGAAGATGATGTCGTAGGTCTGCCATTCTCCCGGGGGGCGGCAGGCGTTCACCAGCGGTATATGCTGCTTGTAGACCGAGCCGGCCTGTCCCTTCGGGTTGGACTGGTTCTTGTAGTTGTCGAGCACCTGGATCTCGTAGGCGGAGTGGAATTTGATGCCGCTGTTGCCCTTGCTCTCGCCCTTGCGCTTCGTAGCCGCCGGGGTGCGCCACTCCATGTGCAGCTGGATATCGCCGAATTTTCTCTTGGTGTACATATCGCCCTGTCCCGGGGCCACCGTCATGATGCCATCCTCTACTGTCCAGCTGGCGGCGCCTTTCCTTCCAACCCACTCGTCGAGGTTCTTGCCGTCAAAGAGCACGATCGCGTCGGACGGAGCCCTGGTCGTGGAGCCCGGGTCGACAGCTCGCGGCGCCTTGTTCGCCTGGATATTCCAGGCCACGTTTTGCATGCAGAGGGTGAGCAGAATGGCCGTGGCGAGGGAGCCCGCCACGAAGAGTCTTCCGGATGTCATCAGTTTCTCCTTCTTGTTTGCGTGAATTCGCGTCCCGGGGATTCTGGCCGGGCCGCCCTCGTTTTTCAGGAAATGATCTCGTTTACCACCCGGCCGTGGACATCCGTCAGGCGGAAATCACGACCAGCGTAGCGATAGGTAAGGCGTTTGTGATCCAGCCCCATCAGGTGAAGGATTGTAGCGTGCAGGTCATGAAAATGAACCTTGTTCTCCACGGCGTAGTAGCCATAGTCGTCGGTCTTGCCGAACCGCAGGCCGCCACGGACTCCGCCGCCGGCCATCCACATGGTGAAGCCGTGTGGGCTGTGGTCGCGGCCGTCGCGATTTCCCTGGGAGGTGGGGGTGCGTCCAAACTCGCCGCCCCAGACCACGAGGGTGTCCTGCAGAAGCCCGCGTTGCTTGAGGTCCTGGAGCAGGCCCGCTATGGGCTTGTCGACCTCGGCCGCGTTCTTGGTATGATCCTTTCTCAGGTTTCCATGCTGGTCCCATTTGTAGCTGTGGGTGCACTGGATGAAGCGTACGCCGGCCTCAGCGAAGCGCCGGGCCATCAGGCATTGGCGTCCGAAGTTCTTCGTATTGTTTTTGTCGAGTCCGTAGAGCTTTTTCGTGGCCTCGGATTCTCCCGCGATATCCTGCACCTCCGGCGCGGCGGTCTGCATGCGGTAGGCGAGCTCGAAGGAGCCGATCCGGCTCTCGAGGTCGGTGTCCCGGCCAAGGTGCCGAAGCTGTTCTTCATTCATCTCCCGCAGGAGGTCGAGCTCGATGCGCTGGATCGTACCTGGTGTGTGCTGGTTGGTGATGTAGGGAATCTTAGCCTTGTCCGCCGGAACGCTGGTGTAGCCGACCGGGGTTCCCTGGTAATGAGCCGGGAGAAAGGATGAGCTCCAGGCGTTGACTCCGCCGTGGCCGAGGGTCGGGCAGATGGTGATGAAGCCGGGCAGGTCGTCATTCTCGCTGCCGAGTCCGTAGCAGATCCAGGAGCCCATGCTCGGGCGGATGAAGGTGTCGCTGCCGGTGTGGAGCTCGAGCAGGGCGCCGCCGTGGCGGGAGTTGGAGCCGTAGATCGAGTTGATGACACAGAGGTCATCGACGCGGCTGCCGACCTCAGGGAAAAGCTCACTGACTGGAATTCCGCTCTCTCCCCGCGGTCTGAACTTCCACGGCGACCGCAGGAGGTTGCCCGTCGCTCCGGAGACGATCCGCGGTTTGGGGAAGGGCAGCTTCTTGCCATCGTCGCGGTCGAGCAGGGGCTTGTGGTCAAAGGTGTCGACCTGGGAAGGGCCGCCGTGCATGAACAGGAAGATGACCCGCTTGGCCCTCGGGGTGTGATGGCCCTCGCGAACCGCCAGGGGGCTGGCGCTCGATGCCTCTTCGGCGAGCGCCTCACGGCCAAGCATCCAGCTCAGCGCAAGCCCGCCGAAACCGGCGCTGCTTTCCTTGAGCATCTGGCGCCGGGTCTTTGTTCTGCCCAGGGGATCAGTCCAGTGGTGATTCATTTTAGTTGGTGTCCGGATTTTACTTCTTCTCTTCAGTCATTCTACATAGATGAACTCGTTAGAAGACAGCAGTACTCTCGCGAAGCTGCGCCAGGCCTTCTTCCTGGCTTCCTTTTCACCCGCTTCCCGGTAGCGTTCTTCGAGTTTTACGAGCATCGAGATCCAGCGATTTTCTTCAGCATCGCCGGCGGGCCGGCCAAGAACCCGCAGAAAGGCCTGCCTTACGAGCGCCAGGCTGTCCGCGGTACCTGAACTGAGCAGGTGGGATGCCAGACCCTGGGCCGCCTGGTCCATGAGCTTCGAGTTCATCATGACAAGAGCCTGCGAGGGGATGGTCGTTGTCGAACGATCACCGTTGACGACGCTCGGGTCGGGGAAGTCGAATGATTGCAGGACATCGTAGACCGCGCTGCGAAGCACCGGCAGGTACACCGATCGTCT
>DCKY01000085.1:0-5902 GCA_002320775.1 Planctomycetes bacterium UBA1662 | reverse complement strand
GCGTTCGCGCTCAGCAGCTGCCCGCCCATCTTATTGTCGATCTTTCCGCCCAGCTCGAGCAGGGAGTCGCGGATGGATTCCGCCTCGAGCCGCCTCCTGCTCCATCTCCAGCGCAGCGTGTTGCCAGGGTCTGCCTCGGCGGCGGCGGCGTTGAAGACGCTCCCCATCCGGTAGGTGCTCGAGGTGAGGATCTCTTTGTGCAGACGCTTCACCGACCAGCCCTCCTCAGCCAGCATCGATGCGAGCCAGTCAAGCAGGGCCTGGTGGCTCGGGCGTGAGCCCAGCCTTCCGAAGTTGTCGGTGCTCCTGACGATTCCCTGGCCGAAATGCCAGCGCCAGATCCTGTTGGCCATGACCCGCGCGGTGAGCGGGTGGCGGGGATCACTGAGCCACCGGGCCAATTCGAGACGCCCGCTGGTGGTCTTGATCTCGGGCTTGTCGAAGCTTGCGAGGAAGGTCGGGAACCCCTTCCTGGCCTGCTCACCGAGGGTGAGGTAGTTGCCTCGGAGATGAACCTTGAGGTCTTCCGCCTTCCCCTCCTTGACGCCCATGACCTTCAGCTTGGCAGCCATTTTCTTTTTCAGTTCTGCCTGGGATTTTTCAATCGCGGCGATCGCCTCCCTGGCCTTGGCGGAAAAGAGAGGCTCGTGTTTATTGCCAGGGAAGGCGAGGTTGAGAGCTTCTCCGACCAGGGCGGCGGTCCCGGCAAGCAGCTCTTTTCCAGGAGCCGGGCCGATCCTGTCGGTGGCAAGGCCCGCCATGACGGCCTCATCGAGTTTCTCCAGGAGTGCGGGGTCTCGGGAGCTGATGGTCGCCCAGGCTCGCAGCAGCTCCGCGCGAAGTCCAAGCGACCGCGCGATCTCGGAAGCGTTTCGATGGTGTTCGCTCGCGGTTTTCCCCGGCTTGACTGACTGGAGCGAGAGCTTGTCGAGGTGGGGCAGAGGGCCATCGGTTCGCTCAATCCGAAGCCTGCTCTTTCCTTTCGGGAGGTAGAGGATTCCCTGGGAGAACCAGAGCTGGTTCTCCGGTCCCCAGCCCCCGGTCACCTCTCCACAGGCGTTGCCGACAAGCCTGTCGTTAAGAAAGAGTCGGACAGGCCGTGATTCCTTCGCGGCATGACGGATTTTGAGGATCCGGTAGCCATCCTCTTCTGTGTTCAACTCGAGCTCGGCGGAGGCGGTCTTCTCGCTGGCGAGGATGCCGATGCCTTCGCCATTCCCATCGCGCTGGATGACGAGGTCGCCGCCGGTTTTCGTCGCATCTTCCAGCTCGATCATGAGGGTCGAGTCTTTCTTGACGGCCGGATCTTCAGGCTGGGGGGCGACCTTGCTGAGGAAAAACTTATCGAGATGAGGAATGGGGCCGCCGTAGCGCTCGAAGCGCAGGACGTTGCGGCCCCGGGCGAGGTGAACGGTCGCCGCCGGGAACCATTTCTGGGTGTCGGGATACCAGGTCCCGGTGATGGCGGCCGCCACGCCGGTGACCCTGGTGTCGCCGTTGACCGTGACAACCATGGGACGGGATTCGGCCGCGGCGTGCCGGACATCGAGCTGGTAAAGTCCCTCCATCGGGATATCCAGATCATACTCGGCGGCGGCATTCACCCTGCTGAGCAGGACGCCGATGCCCTTGCCATAGCCGGTGGTGTCGACGACGAGATCTTTTTCCTTCCGCTGAAACTTTTCCATCTCGATGAGGATGCCCCGCTTCGAAAGCTCAGCGGCGGGGATCTTCGCGGCGACCGATTTCACCGGTTTCTCATGGACCAGGGGCGGAAAGCGAACCAGCTCCCAGGCGCCCCTGAGGTAGGGGCCAAGTGCCGCCCTGTGCGATTTTTCGACCTCTTCACCGGCGGCCTTTCGGCGAGCCTCGAGCTCACGCTGCCTCGCCTCCAGCTTCGCCTTGAGCTGGCGCTCTTCGCCTGAGGGGAACTCGTATTCGTGCCAGACGGCGACGACATTGAAGTTCTCCATGGTCTTGGTGCTCTTGAAGATCGAGGCCATGGAGTAGTAGTCCCAGGTGGAGACAGGATCGAATTTGTGATCGTGGCATCGCGCGCAGCCCAGGGTGAGCCCCATGAAGACCCGTCCGACGGTGTCTACCTGCTCGTCGACGATGTCGAGCTCCATCTTCCGGCCATCATCCTCGGCGAGCATCTTCGGGCCGATCGAAAGAAAGCCCGTAGCCACCTTGTCCTCGTAGTCGCTCTCGGGGTCAGGGCTCTGGAGCAGGTCGCCTGCGACCTGGGCACGGAGGAATTCATCGTAGGGCTTGTCCCTGTTGAAGCTGTCGATCACCCAGTCGCGGTAGCGCCAGGCCTGGATGTAGGCGATGTTTTCATCGAGTCCGTTTGAGTCCGCGTAGCGGGCGACATCGAGCCAGTGACGTCCCCAGCGTTCTCCGTAGCGTGGAGAGGAGAGCAGTCGGTCGATGATCTTTTCGTAGTTTTCCGGCGAGTTGTCGGAGGTGAATTCCTTGATCTCTTTCGGCCCGGGCGGCAGGCCGATGAGATCAAAGTAGACCCTCCGGATGAGTGTTTCCGAGGTAGCGGGGGCGCTGGGAGCCAGGTTGCTGTCCTCAAGGGCGCCAAGAATAAAGCTGTCGATCGGCGAACGAATCCAGCCGTTCTTTTTTACCAGGGGGGGAGCTTCACGCTTCAGAGGTTGGAAAGCCCAATGGTTTTCTGATTCACGCAAGATGGCTTCGTAGGCAGAGCTGGCCGCTTTTACAGCGGGAGCTTTTTCAGCCGTCGCGCCCGGCCAGGGCGCGCCCATCTTGACCCAGGCCGCGAGGTCGGCGATCTCCCTGTCGGAGAGCCGCTTCTTTGGCGGCATCTTGAGCTCTTCGCGGTATTGAACCGCCTGGATCAGCAGGCTCTTTTCCGGTGCTCCAGGGACAATGGAGGGGCCCGATTTTCCGCCGTTGAGCAGAGCCCGCAGCGAATCGAGGCGCAGCTCACCGCGCTGTTTTTTTTCACTATGGCATTTGTGGCAGCGCTCGATGAAGAGCGGTCGGATTCTTTGTTCGAAAAATTTGATGGCTGGAGCGCCGGGCTGTGCCGCCTGGTCTTCTGCCCTGGTGAGGGTCGTCTGAAGAAGCAGGGTGATAATAATCGGCAGCAGGGCTCGAATCATCAGCTGGAGAGGTCGTGTCGCGAGCTTCACTTCCGTCATAAGTGCCTTTAGCATAATGTTCTTCATCTCCATGTTCCAGTAATTTGAAGGTTCTTGGCCTGGGGCAGATATCACAGAGATGAGCTTTTAGTGATTCTTCTTGAACTCCGGGAACCAGAATAGAATGATCGTTCTTTTGGCGATCCGTTCTACGGGCCGCGTACTACAACCGATTGACATGATGAGGTGACCGAAGTGACACAATTCCGCGCGCTTGTTTCAGCCGGCTGCGTTTTATTCGCGCTGGCGCTGACGTTTGTACCGATCGCTTATTCCCAGGACAAAGAAGCTTCGGATTCCGCGATCGCAGAGCTCGATAAGTTCATCTCTTCGAAAAAGGTCGACAAGTCATCGCCGCGCTGGCGACTTGGATTGCCGAAGCCGCCCCAGGCTGACTTTGGAAAAGGGGATACGGATTATTTCTGGAATATTGAAACCAACAAAGGCCTGATCAAGGTAAAGCTGTGGCCAGATGTCGCCCCGATGCACGTCTCCAGCACCATCTACCTGACCCGCCTGGGGTTTTACGACACCCTGCCCTTTCACCGTGTTATTACCGGGTTCATGGCCCAGGGCGGCTGTCCTCTGGGTACCGGCACTGGCGGCCCGGGCTTCAAGTACAGCGGCGAGTTTTCGTCCGCGGTGAAGCATGATCGCCCGGGACTGCTCAGCATGGCGAACGCCGGCCCTGGAACCGATGGCAGCCAGTTCTTCCTTACCTTCAAAGCGACTCCCTGGCTCAATAACCGCCACACTCTCTTCGGCGAGATCGTGGAGGGGCTGAAAGTGCTCAAGGATATCGAGTCAAAGGGCTCGCGCACGGGGAAGCCTTCGGAATCGCTGTTCATGAAGACATGCACCATCTCCACGGCCACCATCGTCAGGGAAGAGTTCAGCTTCGCGGCGATTGACAAGTTCATCGCAGCTGGCAAGGTCAATAAGTCGGTTCCGGGCTGGCGCAAGAAACTTCGCAAGCCGCCGAAGTACGTTTTCCCCAAGGGCAAGAGCCTGTTCTGGAACATGGAGACAAGCAAGGGCAAGATCCGTATTCGCTTCAATCCAGAGGTGGCGCCCATGCACGTATCGAGCGCGATCTATCTCACCAGGCTTGGATATTACGATGGCCTGACTTTTCACCGGGTCATCCAGGGCTTCATGGCCCAGGGCGGCTGTCCGACTGGCACCGGACGGGATGGTCCCGGCTACCAGTTTGGCGGAGAATTTTCAAAGGATCTGAAGCACGACAGCGCCGGGGTTCTCAGTACAGCCAACGCGGGGCCGGGAACCGATGGCAGCCAGTTCTTTATCACCTTCGGTCCTACTCCCACCCTCGATGGCAGTTATACGATCTACGGCAAGGTGGTCGAGGGGCTTGACGTGGTCAAGGCGATTGAGAAAGCAGGCAGCCCGGATGCCAGCGGCAAGACCTCGGAAAAGCTGACAATCACGAAATGCACGGTGACCGAGAAATAGGCGGCAAGTGATTTCCGGGCAGTTAGCCAGCCGGCGCGGCGGCCTGCATCATGAGACCGCAGAGCCAGGCTGCGTAGGTTCCCAGCGCGTAGCCGAGCACCGCCAGCAGCACGCCCACCGGGGCGAGCGATGGGTGGAAGGCCGCCGCCACGATCGGGGCGGAGACCGCGCCGCCGATGTTGGCCTTGCTGCCGACCGCCATGAAGAAGACCGGGGCCCGGATCAGGATGGTCATGCCGACGAGCAGGATGATGTGGATCAGCATCCAGATTCCCCCGATCACGAAGACGCCGGGATTGTTGAAGATCGCGAAGATGTCCATTTTCAGGCCGATCGTCACCACCAGCAGGTAGAGGAAGACGGTGGCGATTCTTGAGGCGCCGACACCTTCGAGGTTCCTGTAGCGGGTGAAGGAGAGCAGCACCCCTCCGGTCGTGGCCAGCACGACCAGCCAGAAGAAGGTGCTGGTGAGGTTGAAGTCCTTGATCCAGGGACTGGTGACAGCCAGCTCTTCACAGAGCGCCGAGATCCTTCCGGAGAAAAAGTGCGAGAGCGCGGTTACAGCGAAGCCGACGGCGAGCACCATCAGGGTGTCAGCCGTCTTCGGGATCCGCAGCGTCTCTTCCTGGTAGGCGCTGATACGCTCCTTCAGGTTGTCGATGGCGCTGGTGTCGGCCTTCAGCCAGCCGTCGAGCTGGCGCGATTTTCCGGCGATGATCAGCAGGCCCGCCATCCAGACGTTGGCGACCAGGACATCGACGGTGATCATGGCCGAGAAGATCCCGTCACCAACTTCGAAGACCTCCTTCATGGCGGCCTGGTTGGCTCCTCCTCCGATCCAGCTCCCCGCGCAGGTCGCCATGCCACGCCAGACGGCCTCCGGGCCATGGCCCGCGACCATCTCAGGGGAGAAGGAAGAGACGATGAGGATGGCCAGGGGGCCGCCAAAGAGGATGCCCACGGTGCCTGTGAGGAAGAGGATGAGAGCCTTGGGGCCGAGGCCGATGATTCCCTTGAGGTCGATGCTCAGGGTGAGGAGCACCAGGCTGGTGGGGAGCAGGTAGTTCTTGGTGACAAAGTAGAGCTTCGAGCCGTCCTTGTCGGTGGCCACGATGTCCAGGCTGCCAAGCAGCGAGGGAATGAAGTAACACAACAGCAGCACGGGGCAGAAGGTGTAGAACTTTTTCCAGAACGGGTGCTTGAGAGATGCTGTCTTGAAGATCACCGCCAGGACCACGAGCAGGATGCCGAGAATG
>DCKY01000068.1 GCA_002320775.1 Planctomycetes bacterium UBA1662 | reverse complement strand
CCCAGCTCGCGCGCGCGCCAGCGGCCGAAGTGGTCGAAGGTCTCAAAGGGAAGTCCGACCGGGTTCATCAGCTTGTGGCACTGCCAGCAGTACTTCTCACGTGTGACCCCCATGCGCTCGCGCAGGGTCTTCTCAGGCGCATGCGGCAGCTGCGCATCCACGGTGATGGGAATATCGGGGACCACGTTTCCAAGCAGCCGCTCACGCACCCACTTGCCGCGCAGGATGGCGTGGTTGTCCTGGTTCATCGACCAGGCCACCAGCCAGCTGGGCTGGGTCAGGATCCCGGCCCTTGTGCCCGCCGGCATCCTGATGGGCTGCTCGCCGGTCCATTTCCAGTCCGGCGGCAGGCTGTAGGACCTGTGGATCTCTCCCTTGCGCTCGTGCTGAACGAGGCTCTTCTTGTTTTTATCGTAGCGCGTGTTGACGAAGGCGCGGTCGGTGGTGAGCAGCTCGCGCAGGACGTCCTTGTCGCGCTCGATGATCCAGCGCACCAGGTTGTCGGTGTCGCTGACCAGGACACGGGCCTTGTGAGCCTTGAAGTCCTCGGGGTTCTTGAACACCTCGGTGGCGCGCTTGTACTGGAAGAACTCGTGGAAAAACCTCAGGAGGCGCGGGCGGGCGAGACGCTCATCCTCGAACATCCTGTCGAGGGCCGCGGTCACTCCTGCCTTGTCGTCGAGCGCTCCTTTTTCGGCTTCCTGCAGGAGCCACTGCGGAGGACGCTTGTCGGTGAGAGCGTAGGCCAGCGCGTGGGCGATCTCCAGGGAAGCAAGCCTCGTCCGGCCCTCATCGTCCACCTCGCCTCCGACCTCCCATCGAAAGATCGTCTCCGGCAGGAGATAGACCGCCGCGAGGGTATAGCGCACCCCCGCCACGCGGCCGGCCTCCCTGACGTTCTTCTCCATCAGCTCGAGAAAACGCGCCTGCTCAGCCTCCTTAGGCGTACGGCCCAGGGTGCGCTTGAATTGCATGGAGATCGCCAGCAGCATCTCTTTTCGGCCCAGGGGCTTGTCGGGATCTACAAACTGCAGGAACTCCTTTCTGGAGTGGAGCATCGGCTTGAGCTTGCCCTTCTCGATGCTGTGGCCGGTCTGGCGCTCGAGGATGGTGACGGCGTTGCGCAGGAGCTGCGAGGTGGTCGGAACGTCCAGCTTCGGCGCGCCCATATCCTTGAAGAGGAACCTCGGGTCGGGGGTAAAGGGATTGCCGACGAGATTGTCGAAACCCTTGGCCTGCTCCTTGCGGAAGCCCTCGTAGATCTCGGGGCTGTGGCGGCGCACCCGGGGAAAGATGGCGAGCTTTGCCCGGCTGGCTGGATCGAAGAGAAGCTCGTGCGGCACCTTGTTACCCTGGATCTCCTGCAGGCGGCGGGTGAAATTTCTCCGCGCCCGTTTCATCTCGGCCCGGATCCAGGAGAGTGCCTTCTCGGCCTCCACAGCGGAAGGCCGCGGCCGCTTCTCAGGCGGCATCTCGCCCTGCTCGATCTTGTCCCGCACCACCGCCCAGCGCGAGGCGCTGGTGCTCTCCTTCATATCCGGATCGAGGAGGTCGAGGGCGAGGTCTCCCTTCAGCTTCTTCGGACCGTGACAGGAAATGCAGTGCTTCTCGAGGAAGGGGCGCACCACGGCCTGGTAGGCCGCCATGTTGGCTTCGAAGGCCTTACTGTCAGCCTCCGCCAGCGCCTTGTCGCGCTCGGCTCGTTTCTTGTCATCAGCCAGGGCCTGGTCGGAAACCAGGAAAGGGATGAAAAGCGCTACCAGCAGCAGCGTGTTGAAGCTCGAAGAACTCATGACCTGATTATCTCTTCCCCTGCATGGACATTCAATTCTTCCTCTTGAGCAGGATTCGAAAACCAACATAGTTGCGCTTATCGCCCCCCAGGGCGTTGCGGAAGGAAGACTCGCAATAGCCCGGCAGGCTGCACCAGGAGCCGCCGCGGACCTGGGTCCCTCCATCCTTCTCCACCCGCGCCAGGGGGTCCTTACCCCCCGGCAATTCTGGAAGGAGATGGTCGGCCACGAGCTCGGCCACGTTGCCGTGCATGTCACGCAGGCCCCAGGTGTTCGGCCGGTAGCTGCCGACCGGGGCGAGAGCGGCTCCGATTCCGTCATCGACATCGCGCCGGGCCCAGTGGTAGTCGGGGTCGGCCTGGTGGAGGGCCTTGTCGGCGAAGTTAGCATAACCTCCGAGCTCGGCGACCGAGTCGCCGAAGCAATAGGCCGCGCCGGAGCCGGCCCGGCAGGCGTATTCCCACTCGGCCTCGGTCGGGCAGAAATACTCCCAGCCTTTTTCCAGGCGGCCGGCTTTGCGGTCGAGCTCACTGAGCTTCTTGCAGAAATCGGTGACCTTCTTGGCCTCCCCGAAGCCCCAGAAGGGCGCGTTCTTATGGATGGTAAATCCCGGGGGCGGGTTCTTTCTCAACACCGCCCTGTATTCGCGCTGGGTCACCTCGTGCTCCCCCATCCAGAAGCCCCTGGTCAGGGTAACCTTGACGGCCTTGCGGTCCCGGGTGGCAGCGGTGTCGCTTCGCGAGGACCCCATGGTGAAAGTGCCGGCGGGACACCAGCGAAAGGTCATCCCCAGGGAGTTGACAAAGCCTGCACCCGCCTTCCCTCCCTCCCCAGGGCCCCCGCCAACAGGGGCAGAAGGCTTCGAGCCGATCCCCCCCGCCGCGGGTGGACTGAACCAGGACTTCCCGGCCGCCGCCGAGATGGCCAGGCAGGTTTTTTCCAGGGACGCCTGGATGCCGACCAGGTTTTTCTCCAGGGCGGCAGAGAGCGCAGAGGACTGGTCACCTCCGGGCGGAGGCAGCGTGGCTCCTCCCGGGGCCCCGAACAGGACCAGGGTGTCCGGCCCGGGCTCAAACTCGATCAGCCCGCCCTTCACCTGGCCCTTCTCCGGCAGGATGGATGACTCCCAGCAGGCGTCGAGGAAGAGCAGGTTCAGCCGTGAGCCGCTCTTTTCAGCCAGCGTCTTGATGACCTCGGCTACGTTGAGGCCGCGGGAGCGGTAGTCGTTGTCACTGCCGATCTTCTCCCCCACCGGGCGCAGCAGGTTGTAGAGCCTTCCCTGGCGTTCGACATGCGCGCCCAGGCCGAGAAAATAGAATACCGCGATGCCGTTGGTCGGCACCCCGAGGGCGAACTCATCGACAGCCGCCTTCTGGGCCTTGTCGCCGAGGTTCTCCCGGCGCGTGACCTCAAAGCC
>DCKY01000254.1 GCA_002320775.1 Planctomycetes bacterium UBA1662 | reverse complement strand
TCCCCTTAGGTCCACCAGTTAAACGTTAAGAGGGGCGGGAGTTACGAATACTTCCGCTCCTCTTTGTTTCTGGCCCGTTCGAGCGGGTGCCTTCCTGGTGCCAGAAACGGCCCCTGCTTTTTCCCTCTCAATCACCCTGAGCGATGCCGATTTTATTGATTGGTGTTCCCTCCTGCCTTAGCATATTAGCTATGAATAGCCGCCGCCAATTTCTCCGCGCTTCCGCCGCAACGACCGGAGGGCTTCTCCTGTCGCCCATCCTTTCGCAAATTCAGGCGCAGGCCGCCGGAACCAGGCTTCCGCCGCGTTTTCTATTTGTTGTTGAAGGCAATGGGCTGGAGCCTCCACACATCACACCAACAGGTTATAAACGTCCGAATGTTCATGTGGGTAAACCTAAGGTCCCCAATATGCAGGGGGTGACCGAGCTGGTTAATGAATCCCTTGCTGATAAACAATTGCCCGAATCCCTGCAACCGATCAAGCCCTGGCAGGATCGATTAACCGTCATTAACGGGCTATCAGGCCGGATTGCCGGCGGCGGGCACTCGAATGACTTTGGTGCCCTGGGAGCTTATAACTGCGGCAGTGGCGTCGGCAGCAGTGGAACGCCGACCGATGAGACCATCGACGTCGCGCTCGGCAAGAAGCTCGGCGGCATTTTTCCGCACTTTGGCATCGGCATCTCCGGCCGCAAGGATGATGACGTCATCTACAACTCTTCGGCTTGGGGCAAGGGCCAACCCACGCCGACCATCTGCCAGCCCATGACATCTTACGGCGCGCTCTTTGGCAGCATCGCCGGGGGCAATTCCAAGGCCGAGTTCAACGCCAGGACCAACCTGCTCGATTTCCTGCGCGAGGACGTCAAGCGCCTGCAGGGCCAGGTCGCCGGCGCCGAACACGATAAGCTCCAGGCCCATCTCAAGGGTTACGAAGACATGCGTAACCGCCAGAGTCGTCTCGGCCAGATCGAAGGCACCTTGCGACGAACCGCTCCCAAGGTCACCGACAAGTTCAAATCGGAGGTCGAGTCCGATCGCCTCGATGCCCAGTTCGACATCGCTGCGGCCGCGCTGATTGGCGGTCTGACCAGGTCCATCACGATCGCTTCCGGCGTGGGAAATCCATACTTCAGCATTCGGTTTACGGGCCTGGGAATTGACCTGGATAAACACAGTATCGGCCACGGCGGCAGCTTCAACGGAATGAACCCCAGCCAGCTCAAGGTCAAAATCCATAAATTTCATTTCCAACTCATCGCCGACCTGATGAAGAAACTCGATGCGGTGCCGGAAGGGGACGGCACGATGCTGGACAACACGGTCATTGTGTATTTGTCCGATGCAGCCGAGGCGCATCACAGTCGCTGCGGCCAATGGCCATTTGTTTTGATCCCAGGCAGGAACACCGGCCTTAAAGGCGGTCAGTACATCGACTTTCCACACTATATGCAGGATGGTCACCGGGAAATCGGCAACCTCTACACCACTCTTCTGCACGCCGCCGGGGACAAGCGCGAATACTTCGGCGTGCACGACGCCATGCTCAAAGGCGAAGCCCATGGAGATGGACCGCTGGAACCTTTGTTCGCCTAGGCGCAATCAATCCGTTTCAACCAGGATGCACGCCATGCGTTTACTTCCCTTACTCGCTCTCTTCCTGGGCGTTCCTCTCTTTGCCAGCGACAAGACCGCGCTGCTGATTTCCAACTCCGACTATGGTGAACACCAACTTCCGGAAGCGAAAGCCAACGTCGCGAAGCTGGCCGGGGCGCTGCAGCAGGCCGGCTTCACGGTGACGGTGAAGGAAAATATCCAGAAGGGGTCACATTTTCGCAAGGAGCTCGAATCCTTCACGCCCACCTGTCCCAATGGCGGTGTTTCGTTGCTGTATTTTTGCGGATACGGCAGCGGTTACGACCGCAAGCTTTCACGAACGATCCAGAAGCCGGACGGAACGAAGGAAAAGGAGTATTACTACGAGCCTGATTCATGCATCTGGGGAACTAAGGTTAACAATCCTTACCGCCTGGAGGATATCGTTCGGGTCTTTCGCATGCGAAGCCACGCCCGGTTGAACCTGCTCGTGCTCGACTGCGCTTACAACTATCCGAAGGCTAAGGCGACTCAACAGGGCCTGGCGGCCATCGATCCGAAGACATGGCCCGGCGGAATGGTATGCTATGCGGCTCCGCCCGGAAAATCGCTTCCCGCCGGCACGCCTTCCGCGCTGGCAGAGAGCCTGGCTCGTCATCTGACGGCAAGGGGGCAACCACTCGGTGAGGTGATGGACAGGGTCAAGGCCGAGGTCGCGAAACAGTCGGGCGGCAAACAGGAACTTTGGTATCGCTTCTCGTTGCCGAAGGACGCCTCCGCCTCCGTCGTGTCATCACGCAAACGCAAGATCGCGACCACCAGGCTGCCGCCGGGTAATCCCAAGCCGGGCGACGAATGGATCAACGGTCTGGGCATGGTCTTCTGCTGGTGTCCACCAGGCAAGTTCCGTATGGGGATCGATGGGCCGCCGACCCCGCAAACCCGTGACGCAGCGCCTGTGGATGCGTCGATCAGCGAGGGCTTCTGGATGAGCAAGTATGAACTCACTTTGGGCGACTATGGCCGAGCGAGAAAACGAAACCCGGAAGGAAGAGAGCTGGTTCCGTTGGTTCACGCCAATCAACCCATCACTGGAATCAAGGGTCCGAATGCGCTGAAATTCGGATCGGGGACTCTCGAACCGATGGAAAAGAAAGCAGGCTGTCTGCCATCGGGTTGGGGCTATCGCCTGCCGACCGAAGCCGAGTGGGAGTATGCCTGCCGAGCAGGCAGCACTTCACGATTCTCCTTCGGGGATTCCGTTCGCGACCTTCATCGTTATGCCAACTACGCGGATCGCTCGCTGCACCAGGAAGACGATTCCTTTCATTACGTCGACCTGACGGCCAACGACGGTGTAGGCCGGCGTCCGGCGCCAATCGGTTCGTACCTGCCCAACGCCTGGGGAATTCACGACATGCACGGCAACGTTTCCGAATTCGTGCAGGACCAATATCTGACCCAACTTCCTGGCGGAAATGATCCCCTGGGAGATGTGGAAAAGCGAAGCAACATCGTCATCCGCGGAGGCACGTGGTGCAGTTTGGCTGCCTACTGCCAGAGTGGTTTCCGTTTGTCCTGTAAGTTTAGCAACAACGAAGGGCACTCGGACTTTCGTGGCATGCGAGTGGTGCTCGCGCGGAAAAAATGAAGAAATATATTACAGCGATTCTTTTCCTCCACACCACGCTTCAGGCCTCTGAAGCGCAGCCGGACGTTCAGGGTTACCGCAAACTCGTCGCGCCTCTCATCGAGCGCTACTGCATGGATTGCCACGACAACGATACCTCCAAGGGCGACCTCTCGCTGGAGAAGGTCGACGGCAACCTCGTCAACGGCCCCGACTTCAGCCGCTGGGAAAAGGTTCTGCACCAGCTCGAGCTCGGCCAGATGCCACCTGAGAAAAAGTCCCAGCCCACCGCCGCCGAGCGCCACAGCCTCACCCAATGGATCCGGGCCGAGCTCCTCAAGGGTGGCCGGAAACCGGAAAACAAGCTGCTCCGCCCCGGGGCCGGCAACTACGTGAAGCACGAACGACTTTTCAGCGCCGAGGACTTCGGTCCTTCCTGGTCGCCTCCCCGCATCTGGCGCATCCGCCCCTCGGTTTATGAGTCCGGCATACGGGCCATCGCCAAGAACGGCAAGTACGTGCGCCCCTTCACCCTCAAGTCCGGCGGGCACGCCTTCCGCGACTACGACAACCAGTACGTCCTTACCGGCGCCGACCTCACCCAGCTCATGGCCAACGCCTCGACCGCCGCCCGGCAGCTGACCGAGGTGCGTGTCGCCAAGGGGAAGGCCTCCAGGGGTAACTCCACCCCCGCCCAGCTCTTTGCCCTCATCTACCCCGAGGACACCCCGCCTGCGGAAGCGAAGGTCGACGTCGTCATCCAATGGCTCTACGACCGGGTGCTCCTGCGGAACCCAACCCCCGGGGAGCAAGCGCGCCTCAAGGCCTTTTCGATGAAGAGCATGAAGTCCGACGGCAAGCTCCTTGGCGTCCGCAACCTGATCTCGGCCGTCCTCCTCAAGCCCGAGGCCCTCTACCGCTCCGAACTCGCCCAGGGGGAACCCGACAAACACGGCCGGGCCTTGCTTGCCCCCCGTGAAATCGCCTACGCCCTGGCCTACGCCCTGGCCGACACGCGCCCGGATGATCAGCTGCTCAAAGCCGCCGCCTCCGGGAAACTCGCCGCCCGGGACGACGTCGAGGCCCAGGTCCGCCGCATGCTCGCCGACTCCAGGTTGAAAAAGCCTCGCCTCCTCGGTTTTTTCCGCGAGTATTTCGAGTACGGGGGGGCAGTCGATGTCTTCAAGGACCTGGCGCTCAATCGCAATCACGTACCGGGCGTCCTGGTGAGCGACACCGATCGGCTCATCATGCACATCTACGAACAGGACAAGAACGTGCTGCGTGAACTTCTCACCACCAACAGGAGCTTCGTCCAGTATGGAATTGATTCGAAGACGAAGAAACCGGCCAGGGCTCCTGCCAGGAACCTGGGCGCGCACCTTGCCTACAGCCTGCCGCCGGACTGGAAATGGGTTCCGGACCAGCCGATTGAGCTGCCGGGCTCGCAGCGGGCCGGCATCCTGACCCAGCCTGCCTGGCTGGTCGCCAAGAGCGGTAATTTCGACAACGATGCGATTCGACGCGGGCTCTGGGTGCGGGGGAAGCTCCTCGGCGGTATCATTCCGGACCTGCCGATCACGGTCGACGCCCAGCTTCCCAACGACGAGACCCTCACTCTCCGGGAGAAGATGGAGGTCACCGAGGAGGCTTACTGCTGGAAGTGTCACCAGGACACCAACCCGGTCGGCCTGCCCTTCGAGATGTTTGACCACTTCGGCCGCTGGCGAACCAGGGAGCTTGGCAGGCCGGTCCTTACCTCCGGCGCGATCAACAACAGTGGGCTCAAGGCGCTTGATGGTGAGGTGCCCGACGCCGTTGCAATGGTGCGCAAGCTGGCTGACTCACCACGCGTCCGCCAGGTCTTCGTCCGCCACGCCTTCCGCTACTTCATGGGCCGCAACGAAACACTCGGAGATGCCTCCACCCTGCGCCGCGCCGACCAGGCCTACGTCCGGGGCGGCGGCAGCATGAAGCAGCTCATCCTTTCCCTGCTCACCAGCGACTCCTTTCTCTACCGCAAAACGAGTGGGAGATAAGAGGATGAGGGGCCACCCTCTCCTTGCCCCC
>DCKY01000252.1:1992-4105 GCA_002320775.1 Planctomycetes bacterium UBA1662 | reverse complement strand
CCAGGGCTATGAACTTGGTGGGCTGGCCTGGTTCCAGGGTTGGAATGACTTCTCTGAATGGCATCTGCAGCTTGATAAGAAACCTGTAGGCCTCGGCCTCATCGAACGCTACCCGCACAACCTGGCCGCCATGTTCCGAGACCTGCGCAAGGACCTCGGAGCGCCCGGGCTGCCGATCGTGATCGGAGAGCTGGGTGTCGGAGGTCGTGAAATGGAGCGGCGGGCGAAGCGTGAAGATGATCACGAGGCGCGGGGAATGATGGCTTTCCGCCGTGCGCAGCGAGCGGTCGCGGCCGATGAGTCGCTCAATGCCGTGAGCTTTGTTCCGACCGCTGAGTTCTGGGACAGCCGTCTGCAGGAATTACGAGAGCAGAGTGATGCATGGTGGAACGAGAAGGAGAAGAAGGGGATTAAGAGCACCGAGGAGAACCACCTGCCGACAAAGGCGCTCAATGATGAGTTCCTCAGGCTGGGAGTGCACTGGTACTGTCATTACAATGGCTCCGCCGCCAACTACTCCCTGGTCGGCTACGCCCTAGCTGAGGCTTTGAAGAAATAATGGATACAAGCATCTTTCGAGGCGGAGTGCCCGCCATCATGACTCCCTGTCTTGAGGACCGCAGCCCGAACTATCCGGCGCTGGTCGGAAAGGCGCGTGAGCTCATCGCCGCCGGTATGAACTCGGTGGTCTATTGCGGCTCGATGGGGGACTGGCCGCTCCTGTCAGACGCTCAACGCCAGGAGGGTGTACGTCAACTTACCGAGGCCGATGTGCCGTTGATTGTAGGTACCGGGGCCCAGAATACCGTGATCGCCGCGGCCCACGCGGCCCATGCGCAGAACACCGGCGCCGGTGGATTGATGGTTATCCCCAGGCTCCTTTCCCGCGGAACCTCGCCGGCGGCGCAGAGAAACCACTTCGCCGCTATCCTGGCCGCGGCGCCGGAGCTGCCCGCGGTGATCTACAACAGTCCCTACTACGGTTTCGAGACGAAGGCTGAGCTGTTCTTCGAGCTGCGGTCAGAATTTCCAAACCTGGTCGGCTTCAAGGAGTTCGGAGGCGCTGAATCTCTGAGCTACGCCGCGGAGCACATCACCAGCGTAGATGAAGACGTGCTGCTGATGGTTGGCGTCGACACCCAGGTTTTTCATGGCTACATCCATTGTGGAGCCGTCGGCGCGATCACCGGTATCGGTAATTGCCTCCCGGGCGAGGTTCTTCACCTCCTGTCGCTCTGCGCCCTGGGGGCCGGTGGGGACGAGCAGGCCAGGACCTTCGCCTCCGAGCTCGAAAATTCCCTGGCGGTTCTTTCATCTTATGACGAAGGACCGGACCTCGTTCTCTACTACAAATACCTTCTTACGCTCCTGGGCGAATCGGACTTCGAGCTCAACTTCAACGAGGACGACTCCCTGGACGACAGCCAGAAGCAAGATGCCGAGAGTGAGCTGAAGCGTTTCCAGGACTGGTGGGATTCGTGGGCGGGCTCTTCCTACGGCAGGGATTGATGTCTCAGGAGCAGATGTCCCGGATCACCCTGCCGTGGACATCGGTCAGGCTCTCCTTACGGCCCTGGTGGAAGTAGCTCAGCAGCTCGTGGTCGAGGCCCATGAGGTGAAGGATCGTGGCGTGGATATCGTGCAGGTGGACCCTGTCGGTAACGGCCTCGAAGCCAAAATCATCGGTCTCTCCATAATCGATACCGCCCTTCACGCCTCCGCCTGCCATCCAGATGGTAAAGCCGTAGGGGTTGTGGTTACGGCCGGGAGCGTTCTTGCCTTCGCTGAAGGGCATGCGTCCGAATTCTCCCGCCCAGACGACCAGCGTTGATTCCAGCAGTCCCCGCTGTTCGAGGTCGGTCAGCAGCGCGTCGATGGGCTGGTCAATTTCGGCCCCATGCCGGCCATGGTTTTTCTCAATCGACTCATGCGCGTCCCAGGTTTCTTCGAGATGCCCTCCGCCGGAGTAGAGCTGGACGAAACGGACTCCGCGTTCGACCAGGCGCCTGGCGATCAGGCAGTTGCGGCCGAATTCATCCGTCGGTTTCCTGCCGACGCCATAGGCTTCGAGCGTCTTTTTCTTTTCTCCGGTGAGGTCGACCGTTTTCGGGGC
>DCKY01000252.1:0-1605 GCA_002320775.1 Planctomycetes bacterium UBA1662 | reverse complement strand
CCCCCGAACGTTTCTTCAGGTGTTCCCGGTTCAGTCTGGCCAGGAGGTCCAGCTGCTCACGTTGGCTGGCCTGCTGCATGTATTCGGGGCCTTCGAGGTCAAGGATCGGGTTGCCGGATGGTCTGAAGAGAGTTCCCTGGTAGGTCGATGGCATGAAGCCGGCGGAATAGTTGGGCTGTCCGGATATCGGTCCGCCGCGTTTGTCCATCATGACGACATAGCCGGGCAGGTTCTGGTTCTCCGTTCCCATTCCGTAGACCATCCAGCTGCCGAGCGACGGTCTCCCTATAAAGGTGCTGCCTGTGTTCATGGCGACCAGGGCGGAGCCATGCGCGTGGCTGTCTGTATGACAGGACTTGATGACGGCGAGCTTGTCGGCGTGCTCGCGAACCCTGGGGAAGTAGTCTGAAACCAGCAGGCCGCTTTTCCCGCCCGGCTTGAAGGGGCGCCAGTTCGGGGTCAGGAAGCCCATCTTGCGTCCGCCTGAGTTGATGAATTTTTTGTCAGGGGGCAGGGATTGCCCTGCGTATTTACGAAGCTCCGGCTTGTAGTCGAAGGTGTCTACCTGGCTGGGGCCACCGTTCATCATCAGGAAGATGCAGCTCTTCGCCTTGGCCGCGAAGTGTGGTTTTTTCGGAGAGAGTGGAGAGCCAGGGCGTTTTTTTTCTTCCGCGTGCGCATTGGAGGAGAAGAAACCTTCCTGCGCGAGGAGCCAGGTCAGGGCTGTTCCCGCGAAGCCGCCCCCCATCTCCCAGGTGAACTCACGCCGGGTCTGGCCGCAGGGATAGAGGATGGGATGTTGGTTCTGTTTTTTCGGCATCAGTCTATGAAGATGAATTCATTGGTGTTGAGAAGCACATGGCAGAGGGACGTCAGCGGCAGGTTCTCCTGCTCTTGTTCTTTAAAGTGCATCGCCTGGGATTCGAGGTGTGCCGTCGCCGCCATCAGCTCGACCTCAGTCGGCGAACGTCCCAGGGCAATTTGCCAAGCTGTACGGACCTGGTTGTCCTGGTCCTTCCCGGCTTCCGCCGCGACACGCTCAGCCATGGCGCGGCTCTGCTCGTGGACGAAGTGGTTGTTGAGCAGGGCGAGGGCCTGGGTCGGTACCAGCGACACATCGCGCTGACCGCAGGAGAGTGTCGTGTCGCAGAAGTCGAAGGTGGTCATCAGCGGGAGCAGACGAGAGCGCTTGCTCATCATGTAGATGCTGCGGCGCGAGCGCTCCTCGGGCGGAGAAGATCCCCAGGCGGTGGCCTTACGGGAGAGACCCTCCAGGGCCTCGGGACTCATCCGGGGGAAAAAGCTGGGGCCCCCCATCTTTTTGTTCAGCCGTCCGCTGGCTGTGAGGATCGAGTCCCGCAGGGCCTCCGCGTCGAGTCTTCTGCGGTTGAACCGCCAAATCAGGCGGTTGGCATAATCGCGACCCGCGTACTCATCGTGGCTTGGATGGGTTGAAGATTGCCGGTAGGTCGAGGACATCATGATGAGCTTATGGATGCGCTTGAGTTTCCAGCCGCCCCTGACGGCCTCCGAGGCCAGCCAGTCAAGTAGCTCCGGGTGACTTGGCGGATCGCTCTTGAAGCCGAAGTTATTCGGTGTCCGGAC
>DCKY01000204.1 GCA_002320775.1 Planctomycetes bacterium UBA1662 | reverse complement strand
TCTGGTACTTGATGATTTCGTAGATATCCTTGTCAGCCAGGGCTTTCTCGGAGATCTTGCCATCTTTGACCAGCCCCGCGGTCTGGGCTGCCTCATTGGCCTCCACCGCCTCAATAGCTTTCTCAGCCTGCAAGGCGCCGATATAGGGGAAGCCGAGAGTACCAACAGCCAGCATACCAATTCCGCTGATCGCGTTCAGAGAGAGAGCGCCTCCCTTGGGCATCTGCTCTGAAACGACACCGAGCATGGTGGGCCAGAAGAAGGTCTTTCCGAAGGCGTAGACAGTCGCCGCGATAAAGATCGCGGCCATCCCCACTGCGCCTCCAAGGGCGTAGAGGCCAATAATCGCCAGCAGCGAGCTCCCTGCCAGGAGCCCGAGCGCGGAAAACTTATGCGAAATGGGACCCGCATAGAAACGCAGGACCGCCATGATCAGAGAGGTATAGACAAGGATCCAGCCGGGGTGGAAGAGGTCACTTCCATCGGCGCCGGCGCCCTTAACGACACTCTCCATGACCGCCGTGATCCAACCATCTGTTCCAATCTCGGTGGTTGCCAGGGGCATCATGATCAGCACCAGGACAAACATCAGCGGCCGTCCCATGGACTGGGTATAGATTCCGAAACCAGCAACAATAGCTATTCCTATACCTACAAATAGATAGGTCTGGGTAGAGGAGAGCTCCACCTGGCCTCCTGCGCTGAAGAAATCCATCAGCTGGAGAACGACGAGGAAGCCCACAATCGCTGCGCCAAGAACACCGAACTCCGAAAGCATTTCCTTGTAGCTGACACCGGCCTCGACGCGCTCACTGACCGGGAACTTGCAGGGCAGCAGCATGAGAAGGTAAACGACCGCGGGAATGGCGATCATGCCAACCTTGTAACCCCAGGCCATGTCACCCATGAAGATGGTGATGATTCCGGCCAGGACCAGTCCACCCGGCCAGCCGGCGTGAAGAATATTGAGCCACTTGACCTTCTCCTTGTTGAACATGGTAGCGACAACAGGGTTGATGAAGGCCTCGACCGTACCATTACCAAGCGCGAGGATCAGGCTGCCCCAGTAGACGAGACTGTAGGCAGTGGCTTTGTCATCCGCAGTCGCACCGTCAGCGGCACCGATCTGCCAGGCGATGAAACCCATGATGGCCCAGATGATATGCCCGGCGAAGGCGAAGATCATCGAGACCTTGTAGCCGATCCTGTCGATGAAGAGACTAAAGCCGATGATGCTGACCGCAAAAGGCCAGATTCCGATTCCGGCCAACCTTCCAGCCTGGGGACCATCGAGCCCGAACTCAGTGGCCCATTCCCCGATGAGGAACATCCTGCCAATAAACCCGAAGGCTGTGGTAATCAGGGCTATAAAACAGCCCCAGAACAGAAGTTGATTATTTCTATCGTCCATCTCGCTCTCCGCTAAAGCTCCTACCCTGTTGACTCTATGAGGCTATGAGCCCCGATTTCCTGCGGCCCACTCTACGCAAGATCCACTCCGGGTGTCAAGGAAGGGAGAGCACTGAAATGCCCTAATCCCGGGTTTATTCAGAAGGCGTAGGTGTAGCTCAGGGCGATGTCGATCTGTTCCTCGGTGCGGATCGCCCGGTCGGCATCGTTGAGCTGGATATCGAAGCTCAGCGTAAAGGCGTGCTGCTTGTAAACATACTGCCCCGCGAAACCGATAAAGCCGAGAAAGGTGCGGGCCAGGTCATCTTCCTGGACCGTGCTGAAGAGCATCCCGCGAAAGGTGTTGGTGAACGAATAGACCGCGGCGACATCGAGGATGAACTGGTTCTCAAGCTCCGCACTGTCACTGGTCAGAAACTGCAGGTTGCCGGCCATGCTCAGGCGGCTGGTTACCGCGTAGTCTCCATCGAGCTCGATGTTGTAAAAATTACCCGGCAGCATTCCGAAGGTGTCCTCGTTGAGCGAGAGCCTGGTGTCAAAGGAAAGGGCGAGCCGCAACTGACGATCGTCGTAGACCTTCCATTTCATGCCAAGGTCCACCGAGCTGAGACCGCCCTCCTCCCGGTTCTCAAAAAACCCCTCTCCGGCTTCATCTGTCAACAATTCGCGGCCGTTGGCATAGGCCGCTACGAGCCCCGCCCCGAACTCCATGTTCTCAAAGAGCCCCAGGTTCATCTTCGGGTTGAGATAGACCTGGTTACGGCGAAAGAGGCTGTCTCCTACCGAACGGACAAACTGCTCTTCACCCGTATAGAGAAACCCCAGGCCCATCTTCCAACCCCCCAGCGGAGTGACTCCGGCCGAACGAATCGAATGAAATCCCGTCAGGGCGCTGCCGTTGAAACGCTGGTTGTTCTGTTCTATCGAGACAAGGTCCCAGTTAAAGAGCGGCTCGATCGGTTCATCCCGCCCCTGGGACCGCAGCGCTCCCGAGACTGCGAGTGACAGAAAAAATGCCAGGGAAAGAAACTTTGTCGAATATCCAGAGCGGTTCGAACGCATAACGATCACCTTTCAGAAACCGGCTTCCGGCAGATCCGGAAACCCGTAAATCCTCCAAGGAGCTCGCGCTGGTCTTCATCCAGGCTCCTGGGCATCGTACAGGCCCGCGAGAGACGCTCCGGGTCATCCAGCTGGTTGTGCCCGCCAATCACAACATGAAGGCCCTGGGCTGTCAGGGCAATCTCCTGGAGATTGCTCTCCATGTCCAGGAGCCCGGTAGAGGTCGCGTTCTCCGACCGCTCCCCGATCGCGCTGACCTTATTCTGCCCATACCGTTCCGATTGCTGGAAAACAAATTCACCATCCTCTGAGAACCAGCTCCCAATCTCACGGGTCGCCTCGGCCTCTGTCCGCGCACCGGTGAAGGAGCGAAGCCACTGCTCAACCGTCGGCAGGGAGTAGGTGTAGCCATCGGCCGCCTGCTCCTCGAACCACTTGACGAACTGGCCAACCAGTTCGATCGGCTGGTCGGAGAGCACCATGGGATTCTCACGCTTGCCAAGCCGCTCATCGGGACCGCGCAATCCCTTCTCATTGAGAAACCTGAACCAACAGCTCTCGGAGATCTCGGTCTTGCACATCTCGAGACGAGTCGGGCCGCACACGATGAAGTCCAGACCGACCTCGCGCAGGAATCTCGACCGTAGAATGATCGTACCGGCGCGTACCGGCGCCGCCGCCGTGGGCTTCACTGGGAGCTTGCCGACCTCGGGCATCGGCTCGTCAATCAGCGGCGAATAGTCATGTCGGCGCTCGGAAACATTCCCGGCAAGATCGGTCAGCTCGAAGAGAATCGGAACCGCGCGCTCCTGCAACGGGATGCTCCAGGTGTATTCGGGCTCGCCGGTCTCGAGAACCTTCGACACCAGGATGTCAATCCACGGATCGGCGCCCCCGCCCTCAGAGCTTCCGAGGCGACCCCTGAGCTGCTTGAGTTTCTCGTTTGCCTGGACGAAAACCACCAGCTGATCGCCCGATTCACTGGTCCTGACCTTCGCCGTTGGAGCTTCCAGGTCGCAGTAGACCTCGAGGGGCTCGGCCATATTCGCCAGCTCGGCCTCGAGATTATTGTAGAAGCAGCGAACCTCTACGCGGGTCGCTACCGCCGGCTGCAGCTCTATGTCTTTCTTGAACCTGCCTCCGGCGCCGGTGGCGGCCGGGTCCACAGCTATCTCCTCCTTGCTCTCTCCGAAGCTGTTCTGCACCAGGAGCATGACCTTGAGGCCTTCAAAGACCATGTCCAGTTCACCCTCCACGGTGAGTGTGGTGTCTCGTGTATAGATCACCCTGCGGCCCGTCTCATCCGCATCGGGCTCTTCCTTGTCATCGGCCAGCGACTCGAGGGCCGGGAGGCGAAGCACGATCAGCGGTGCCCGCGCCTGGACGCGGTCGAGGGTACCCGCCTCGCCGAAAGAGACCGGCGGTCTCTCTTTCCATGAATACTGCACCGAGACGATATTAACGCTCTTGCTGAGAGGAATATCAGCCACGAAAGGATAGGCTCTCGTCGCTCCGGGAGCGAGCTCCGGCTCCTTCCCGATCACCGACTCCCTGTCCACAGGCTCCTCGAGAACCGGGTTGTCAATCGCGGGCTCATCTAAAGGCTCCTCACCAACGCCAGTGTCCTCCTCTTTTTCCTCTGGAGGAGGTCTGTTCATCGACCACTCGACGTCAACCCGTTCACCATTCACGGAAAACTGCAGATCGGGATAGATGGCTCCCTCCACCTTGAAGCGGCCCTCTAACCTGGCCAGGTTGCCTACAATCTCAACCGTGCGGAACTCTTCAAGCTCTATCTTCAGGCGTTTGAAGATGACCTCCACCTCCTCGCTCCGGTTGCCGGCCTTGTCGATAGCGTAGACCCGAACCGTTCGAGACTCCCCGGGGGTGAGATAGTTGATCTCCCAGTCGCTGATGTCCTCAATTTTCCGCTCCTCCGAGCTGCCTCCGTCCGGGGTAAGCAGACTGTACCAGGCCTCCTTGATATCAGTGCTACCGGCAATATTCAGGCGCATCCTGACCAACTCCTCGAAGGTCGCAAACTCGAGTGTACCCTCCGAGTCCGAATCAACCAGGCCAATGGGATCAGCGGCCGCCAGATCGAAAGTTGGAGAGATGAGATCAATCACGAGCTGGCGTTCAAGCAGCGGCGTCCCCTGGAAAACAGCCAGACCTTTTTCCTTGTCATCTACAAACGCCGCGAAACTGTAGCTCCCGCCGGCCAGCCGGCGAAAATGAAAGCTGAGCACACCACTCTCGGCGTCCAGCTGACCGCGAACCTTGTGGGTCTCCGCTGTTTCAGCATCCCCCGCCTGCGTAGCCAGGAAAACCAGGTCATCCAGCATCTCGCCCTCATTCGGGGCCTCGGACCTGGTGAACGCCAGCGTGATATCGATGGCGGGATCCCCGCCGGTCGCCAGCTCACCGTAATCCCTGCCGATATTGAGCGGCAACTGCTTCTGGAGAACCTCACCCAGCCAGGCGCGGAAAGCATCCGTACGCGTTTTCTTCTCAACCGGATTTTCGGGTTTTCGCTCCGGCAGCCCGGAAACCTCGACACCGACCGCGGGAGAACCACCGGGCGCGACCGCCAGTCCAGCCGCAGAACCCGCGGAGCCGGTATTCCCGAACCCCTCACTCTCACTGGAACGATCTCCTCCGCCGGAAGCCCACCAGAGCACGGCAAAAGCGAAGAGGATGCCGGCGAACATCTTGGAGACCAGCCCCAGAGTCCCGCTGCGTTTCCTGCCGGGCCTGGGAATCTTTCGCCCCTCAATCGCCGCCACGAACTCTTCGGCGGACTCGAAACGATCCTCGGCATCTTTCGACAGGCCACGCAGGATTGTCTCGGAGATGGTCCGCGGCAGACCCTCTAACGGGGCCGGCTCAATATTCATGATCTGGTAGCCGATATCACCGGTATAAAAGGGCGGTGAGCCGGCAGAGAGCTCGTACAGAGTACAGGCCAACGAGTAGATGTCACTGCTGGGGGTCGACAGCTCGCCGCGAAACTGCTCCGGGCTCATATAGGGAATCGTTCCGCTTCTCTTCCCTGTCTGGCGCAGGGTACTGTCGGCTACGACACGGGAGATCCCGAAGTCGGTAATCTTGATCGTATCAGATGGCTGGAGGTCTCCCTCGGCCTGCTTCGCGAGCATCAGGTTCGCGGGCTTCAGGTCGCGGTGAACCACATTACGGGCATGGGCGTGAGCCAACCCGTCCCCCACCTGGCGCGCGATGACAAGCAACTCATCGGCATCGAACCTCCGCCCCTCCCGCTTTCGCTGGCGCAGGAGCTGCTTGAGAGTCTGCCCCTCAAGATACTCCATAGCGAAGAAGGGCCAGGTCTCCGGGCCACCCGGCTTCTTTTTTCGATCGGTGTAGGTGTGTATCCTGACGATGTTGTCATGGGCGAGGTCAAGGAGACGGTTGGCCTCCAGCCTGAGATCATCCCTGGCATCTTCATCGAAGAGAATCTCCTGCGGAATCCGCTTGAGTGCCACCGGACGATCAAGCGCCTCGTCCTGGGCCAGGTAGACCTTCCCCATGCCGCCCTGCCCGATCAGACGATGAATGCGGTACTGATCCGCGACCAGGTCATCCTCCTGCCAGCCGGCAACAGCATCCTCCGTCAGGTCCGTGGAATGAGTATCATAGGTTCCCGCACCGCGCTGGGTCACCGTATCGGCATTGAGGTCAATATCAGAATCCGTCAAACCTCCGCCCTGGACCGGCGGATCTACCTCGACGGTCTCGCTGGCTGGTCCGCTGGAAGACGAAGATGCGTCTCCACCACCATCGATTTCACGGCTTTTGGACCCTGATGGTTCCTGTGTCACTTCCGCATCGACAGGCTCTTCAGCCTCTTGACCTTCCACGAATGAACCGGGTTTTTCGGACATGCGAAAACAAGCCCCCGACAAAGATAACCACTAAACTCTTCTCTTCCAGGAAACACCCTGCTCCTGAATGGTGCCATGTCGCAATGGACACCCTCAACAGAACTAACGATTGTAGCCTGAACTCATTCAAAAATAAACTTTTCGAGACCTGCTTCTTTCAAGACCCTGTCGACCTAATCATTTCCCCCACAAAAAGTTATAGGACTATGGGAAGCTGAATCATCGGACATAAACGACCCCTTTTCCCAATCCCTGGTCTTTCTTCCACTCATGGCGAACTGTCCCGTTACTCCCTCTAATATTACGGGAATATGGTCCGTTGACTTGCCTATACTGAAACCATAAAATTGTTGTTCACAATGGTTTGGAGTGGGTCACGGGAAGCTGACAGGAAAGTGGCCCAGGGTCTTTTCCAGGGAATCCTGGAAACTACGGGATGAAAATCAACCATCGGCCGAGCAGGCCTGAGGTTGTCTCATCGATGATGATTCGATCCCTGTAACAACTTATTAAATAAAAACTTAGTTTTCGGTCTTTCTGACATTTCGGGTGGTTGAACCGACTCTAAATACAGCCGCGCCTCCAGATCATCAGGAAGTCACAGAGGATAAATAACGATGTTGATCCGTATCCCCCTGGCCAGGCTGTTGATAGCGCTCTTCGCCTGCACCATCGGCCTTTTCTCCATCCAACCGCCAGCCAATGCCAGCAATAGCGGCCTGATCGTGATCACCGAGATCATGTACCACCCGTCCGGCGGAGGACAGGAGTTGGAATTCATCGAGCTCCATAACGCCAGCCCGGCGCCGGTCGATGTCTCCGGCTGGTATTTCTCCAAGGGTATCAGCTTCACCTTCCCCCCCCAGTCATTCCTGAGCGGGGGAGAATATATCGTGATCTGTGCCAACGAACAAAGAATAGCCGCGACCTACGACATCGATAACCTGATCGGAAATTGGGGGCTTGGCTGCGACCTCGAAGGGGATGAGCGAGACGGCTGCGCCCTGGCCAACAACGGCGAAACGATCGAGCTCGCCGAAGAAAACGGGGTGGTGATGGCGACCGTCGGCTTCAACGACCGCGGCAAGTGGCCCTCCGCCGCGGATGGAACCGGACACACCCTCTCCCTCATCGACATCTACAGCGACCCCGATGACCCCGACAGTTGGAGCATCAGCTCCGCCCCGGGCGGAACACCCGGCGCAGCGAATGACCCATCCACGGGCTCACTCACGATCGTAATCAACGAGGCCCTCCTCTGGACCGCGGGCACCCGCTGGATCGAGCTCTTCAATCGCAGCGACCAGGCCGTAGACCTCTCGGGCTTCTGGATCACCAACAGCAGGACGATCGGAGCTGAGGAGTCTCGTTTCCAGATTCCAGCAGACACCTCGATCAGCGCCGGAGGACACCTCGCCCTCTCAGAGGCGGACCTCGGAGGACTCGACCTCGCCCCGGCGGCCGACGAAGAGGTGGTGGAGGGCTCCCCGGGACGACGCTTCATCGCCCTGGTCGAGCCCAACGGCAGCAGGGTGATCGATGCCTACATCTTTGAACCCGAAGCCGCAGAAAAAAGTGAAGCTCGAATTCCCGATGGAGATGAGGACATCAGCGACCGGGCGGTCCCCACCCGGGGTGAGGCAAACAGGGTCGAGGTGGAGACTGACATCGTCATCAATGAGATCATGTACCACCCCATCAACGGACCGGCCAGCGGAGATGAGCGGTTCGCGGAATACCTCGAGCTCTACAACCGCAGCGCCGACCGCAGCATTGACATCAGCGGGTGGAAGCTGACCAAGGGAATCAACTACGTCTTTGAACCGGGTACCGTCATGGCCCCGGGAAGCTATCTCGTCGTCGCCCGCGATCCGACCTACATCCGCGAGACCTACGGCCTCCCGCCGGAGAAGGTCCTGGGCGGAACTGACGGCTTTGGCGGTCTGCGCAACGATGGAGAGAGGGTCAACCTGCGCGACACGGAGGGGAATATCGCCGATACCGTTCGATACCATGATGGCGGCCAGTGGCCCTATTGGGCAGATGGAGGCGGCTCCTCCATGGAGCTCATCGATCCGTTCCAGGACAACAATACCGGGGCAGCCTGGGATTCAAGCGACGAGTCGGGCAAGTCCCAGGTTCGGGAGTACGGCTACCAGGGTCGCTATAACAGCGGCGAGCCAGAGTTGCACTTCCTCATGAACGCCCGTGGAATCACCATCGTCGACGACATCCGGATGGTCGAACGAATCATCACCTTCCAGCCGGAGGAGACCTTCCTCGCCCTCGGCGCGCAGTGGAAAATCACCCCGGGAACAGAGGAGCCGCCCGCCGACTGGTACCAGCCGGACTTCGATGACTCCGCCTGGACCACCGCCACCACCCCGGTGGGCTACGGAGAGGACGAAACCGAAGACGGTGGAACCACGATGGCCGAGATGCGCGGGAACCATATCTCGGTCTATATGAGAACCGAATTCACCATCCCCGACCCAATGAATATCGGGACCCTGAGGCTCTACGCGGCCTACGATGATGGCTTCATCGTCTACCTCAATGGAACCAGGATCCACATCGAGAACATGCGCACCAGCGGCGAAGATGTCCAGGACTCCTTCGACGCCAGGGCCCGAAGCTCGCGTGAAAGAACAAGCTCGGGGCAGGCCGACATCAATATGCTGGATTTCATGGACCTGCTGATCACCGGCACCAACGTCATCGCCATCCAGGCTCACAACTCGAGCGTCAACTCCAGCGATTTCTACATCTCCCCTGTCCTTGAATCAGGTGAGTACGTTCCCGCCGACTCTGAAAACTACGTTGGCAACGGAGACATCGAAGCGGAGATCAGCTCGAACTCTTCCAGGCCCGGTGAATGGAAGATCCAGGGAACCCACATCAACTCCGGCCGCACGACCGACCCGGCCGAGGTCATCGAGGGTAACGCCTCGCTGAAAATCGTCGCCAGGGGAAAGGGTGACAACAAGGCGAACCGTCTCGAGCACACGCTGGCCAGGAACCTGCGCGCCCGAAACAACTATTTCATCTCCTTCAAGGCCAGGTGGATCGCGGGTTCACAGACGATGCTGACCCGGGGCTATAACCACGACTTCGCCAGGTCCCACGAGCTCGACATCCCCAGCAACCTTGGAACACCCGGGGCCATCAATAGCGTGACCGCCCGCCAGGCGGCCGGAAACGCCGGTCCCAACACAGGTCCGGTCATCGACAAGATGGTCCAGTCCCCCAGCCTGCCCGGAAACAATGTCCCGGTGCAGGTCTCCTGCAGGGTGCAGGACTCCGACAACATCACGGACGTCAAGCTCTATTGGAGCCTGAACAGGGCTAACGCCTCCGGGGAGGCTGACAATGAAATCAGCATGCAGGGCCCTGATTCCAGGGGGCGCTATCATGCCACCATCCCGGGACAGCCGCTTCGAAGAACAGTAGTCTTCTACGTGCTGGCCAGGGACAGCGGCGGGCGGGTTGGCCGCTACCCGATCGATCGTACCCAGCGCACCAACCCATCGATTCTCAGCGCGCTCGACATCGAAAACCTCGATCGCAGCTACTGCGTCTACCGCCACGAGAATGTCCAGAGAGGGGCCAACCCCTCCTACCGTTTCTGGATCGACCAGGATGCCGAACGCTACCTCAACGCGAGGCAATTGCACTCCAACGACCTCGTCGAGGGATCCTTCCTCTTCGGCAACGAGGATCTGTACTATCACTCCCGGGTTCGTTTCTCGGGCAGCCCCTGGGCAAGGCAGCGCTGGTCGGAAAGCTACCGCGTCTCGATGGCGAAGGACCAGACCCTTCACGGGGTGATCAAGAAGTTCGGGCTCGAGGACCACCAGGGCGCTGGAGCTCGTGACGGCCGCGAGCGGATCTCGAACTACCTCATCCGGCACAACCAGGGCAACACCCGGACTCCCTACTCCTACCAGTGGCTGGTGCAATGGAACATCAACCGCGGCTCGAGCGCGGGCATCAACGAGATCCGCGAATTTGTCCAGGTTCCCAACAGGGAGCTGATCCAGCGCTGGTACCCCGATGACGACAACGGCTCCTTCTTCGAAATGGATGACCGCCACGAGTTCAATGACGGCGGCAGCCGTACGACCAGCTACGATGGACGCCTGAGCTACCCACCCTACGTCAACCCGCCCCAGGGCGACCCGGGGAATCCGCCTGACTACAAAGAGAACTACCGCTATTACTACAACAACCGGATGGACGAGGGAAAAGATGACTTCTCCCACCTGGTGAGGCTAGCCCAGGTGCTCGATCGCCGCATGACCCCCGATGCCCTCTTTGACGAGATCATCTGGGACCACATGAACGTCGATTCCTTCCTGCGCTGCCTGGCCGTTCGAATCAATACCGACGACTGGGACACCTGGGGTACCGACAGGGGTAAGAACTGCTACATCTACCGGCCGCCCGCCGATGGACGCTGGGTGCTTCTGCCCTGGGACATGGAACTGACCTACGGCAACGGCGGGCTCAGCCGCTGGCTCCCATCCAATAACATCAACGCGCCCTTCGTCACCAACCAGGGTAAGTTCCCGGCCCTGCATCGGATGTGGAACCGGCCGAGAATCAAGCGAATGTACTACGGAATCCTCTGGGAGATGATCAACCACCAGTTCAACTCCGCCTTCCTTGGAAACTTTGTCTCCCTGCTGCAGCGGCGGGGAATCTCCAGCCTCGAGGTAGCCAGGAGAAACGGCTTCATTGATCGACGCTCCTCGAGCATCCGCTCCAGGCTTATAGGTCTCTCCTCGGACCGCATGCCCCTCTCCATAGAAACGAACGATGGAGAGGCCTTCCTTGCCGGCGGCAACCAGGCGACCATCGAGGGACGCGCGCCGATAGATATCACCGACATCCTTGTTCTCGTCAATGGCGAGGTCGAACCCAGCGCCGAGAGAGCCGAGTTCTCCAACTCGAACCCACTGGGCTGGTCGGTCACCGTCCCCCTCAACGAGGGAGCCAACGAGGTCTCCTTCCTCGGCTTCAACACATCCGGAGGAATCGTGGACCAGGTCCAGGTCATCGTCACCGCCCCGGGTGGAGCCCCGCCTGCGATCACCTCCATCTCTCCCACCCAGGCAGCGCAAGGCGGCATCATCACCATAGAAGGCTCTAACTTTCACCCCGGACTCACCGTCAGCTTTGGAAAGATCCTCGCGGAGGAGATCGACCTGGCCGGACTTCCCGAAAGCATAGCCGTCACCGTACCCGAGGAGGTCCCGCTGGGAACAGTCGGAGTGACGGTCACCTGTCCGGGCGTTGGAAGCTCGGATGCGACAACGGTCGAGATTCTTCCCCCGCCTGTCCAATTCATCCGCGGCGACGTTGACTCATCAGGCACCTTCGGCATGACCGATCCGATCCAGATCCTGCTCTGGCTCTTCAGGGGCGGTGAACTGGCCTGCCAGGACACCGCTGACATCGATGACAACGGCCAGGTCAACCTGACCGATGCGATCGCCCTGCTGAACTTCCTCTTCCAGGGAGGACCCGCTCCCCAGGCTCCGTATCCGGAGACCGGCATCGACCCGACTGAGGACGAGCTCGAATGCGAGGCGGCGCCGCCAGCCGGGTAGCTCGGCGGTTAGTACCCGTCAATCGACCTCGACAACCCGCCCTTCCCTGGCGCTCCGGTAGATGCTGGTGATGACCGAAACCGCGGCCCGCCCATCGAGACCGACGCAATAAGGCTCCGCGCCCGCCTGGATCGCGGTACAGAAGTCTTCAAACTGCCTTCGGTGCCCCTCGGTATCGATGGCCTTGGCATCGGCTGCGCCGCCGCCGGAGAGTCCCTCGCGGGGCCCATATTTTTCTATGATCTCCGCATCCTCATCGCGCGGCTCGGCAAACTCCCACTGGACGATGGTCTCATCCTCCATCACGACATTCCCGCCGGTGCCGGAGATCTCGATACGAATCTTTGAGCCGGGCCAGGCCGCGGTCGTACCCTCGATAACTCCGAGCGCCCCGTTCCTGTAGCGAACCGTAGCGGTGGCCACGTCTTCGACCTCGATGCGCTCATGAGCGACCGTGGCTATATGCCCGCAGACCGTCTCGACGCCGCCCATGATCCACTGGACCAGATCGATTCCGTGAATGCCCTGGTTCATCAGGGCGCCGCCGCCATCGAGCTTCCAGGTTCCCCTCCAGCCTCCCTGGTCGTAATAGGCCTGGTCCCGGAACCATTTGATGGCGACATCCCCGAGGCTCAGTGTTCCAAAACGGCCTGAATCGACGGCATCTTTCAGCAGCCGGCTGGTCTCGAAGAAACGCCGCGGAAAGATCGCCCCGAGCGTTACCCCGTTCTCCCGGCAGGCCTCGATGATCTGGTCGATCCTCTCGGTGGTCACCTCGACCGGCTTTTCGACCATGACATGCTTCCCCGCGGCGGCCGCGGCCAGGGATGGCTCAAGGTGAGAGCCGCTCGGGGTGCAGATCGAAACGATATCCACCTCGTCATCACCCAGCAGCTCCTCGAGGGTCTCATAAGACTTCTTGCCGAACTGCTCGGCCCGGCTGACCGCCAATTCTGGAACCCGGTCGAAGAACCCGGTCACCACGGCGTTGTCGAGATCCCCGATCGCCTTGGCCTGGAACTCGCTGATCATCCCGCTTCCAACTATACCTACACCGAGTTGACCGTTCGCCACGTGAACCCTCCGCTTTAATTGTGCAACCTGCTCTGTCTTACCTGCCGCCGCCCGGAACGCTCGAAGGCTCCAGGGGAGAAACAAGAAGCCTATTGCAGCCGCTGGCGAAAGGCAAAACCTTCTTACCGGCCGACCTGATCAGGGCGACTCGACGGCATCAGCAGGAGGCGAAGGAGTCTCGACGGCATCCGATGACAGGACGCAGGCGCCTCCCTCTAGCGAGGGGAAGATGGCGACAACGTAGGTGTTGTATCCATCCCGAACGTTGACCTTCACCTCGCGCGGGGCGCCGGCCGGGGCGCCTTTCTTTCCAGCCTGCAGCGAGATGAGATGCTCGCCTTCGGGAAGCTCGACCCGCAGGGCCTGGAAACTTGCCGGCAGAAGGCTCCAGCAGCGCAGGTCGGCTCCCTCCAGCGCCGACCACAGGAGACCCGCCGCCGAGAGCCCCAGGTCGCGCAGGGCGTCTCCATCGGTGTACTCCCCCCGCCTGTCATTGTCCCTGTTAGCTGCCTCGATCGCCAGCTGGGTCGCCGTGATCTTAAAGGCCCGGCGCAGAAAGGCCCGCGCCACGATATGCTCGCGAATGGTCTCGAATTCATCGAGAGCCAGCGTCTCGATATCGGTCAGCAGAGAGGTCGAGCCGGCGGGACTCGCATCGGCGGAGACATGAATCTCGGTCGGATTGTCCTCGTAAACCGCCACTGCGGGAATCTTGACCCTGGAGATGTTCGGTATCACCGCGCGGTTGCGAGAGCTCGCCCAGATGTAATGCGCGATAGCGAGGGCACCGCGGGTTACCGGTTCCTCGGCCTCCACCCGGAAGGGACCCCGCCCCACCAGGGCGAGGACGTGCACCACGCCGTTGCCTTTCCTTGAATGATGCCCCTCTACAACTCGCTTGATATCGGCCTCGACCGGGCCGAAGCGCGGCTCGATCGCCTTGACCTTCTGGAACTGGATCTTCGCCAGGTCGAACTTGAGAGCCTCCTCATCGATGATCGCCTTCAGGTAGGAGCCGAAGGCGATCTGGCGATAGGAGCTCTTTGGCAGGCTTCCATCACGCGCTCGGAAAGACTCGATGATCTTGCGCTGACGACTCGCCACCTGCAGGGCGTAGGCGCCGGCGTCCTCACTGTTGCCATCGGCCAGGTCCGCGAGCGCCAGCATCGCCCTTACCAACACCTGCTCGTAATCAGCGCCCTGGTAGGCCAACTGGCGGTCATCGAGCATCATCGAGCTCAGCCAGCCGCCGTAATCCGTCCCGGCCAGGTCATCGAGCCTGTCCCTCGCCAGGCGCAGATCCCTCACGGCATCTCCAGCCCGGTCGAGGGCAAGGGAGACCACCCCCCGTTCGAGCAGGTAGAGGTGCTCGTTCTTACCATCTTTGCCAACCAGCCCAGTCAACTTCTCATGGCTGGACTGGTAGCGTCCCTCATCGAATTCCCGGCGGACATTCGTCCTCTGCCCCCCCGCGCACGACACAAGGAAGAGGCCGACCGCAAGCGCTATGCTCGAGTTCAGATAACGGTTCATCAGCCCTCCAGGCTCTTCCTGAAGACCCTATCCATCAGCGGTAGGCCTTGCGAACCTCTTCGGAAACGCGGAAATCCCTGCCCGTCGAAATATCTACCAGCTCGAGGGTGAGAAGATAATTTCTCTGCGCCCGCTTGGGGCCGAGCTCAGTCGTACCCGTGGTCAGCTTGGGAAAAATCAGCACCTGCGCGGGAACCTTCGCCGCCTCGAGGATGTCGAGAAAGACCCTTCGCTTAGCCGGGATGAAGAGATCGGCGCTCTTGAGACGCGATTCCCGCAGCCCCGCATCGATATACCGCATGCTGATAGTCTGGTAGCGCCCGGACTCGTTAATGCTCGTGGAGATCTTGTCGAAGATCTGCTCCTGCCAGTCTCCAAGCTCCTCCGCGCTGGCATTCTCCACCCGGAGGACGGCCACGCTGAGCTTCGTCGCCGCCTCGCGGGCAGCTCCATGACTCAGGAGCAGCTTGTTGACCGCTCCGCTGAGAAGCTGGTCAAAGGCGGCCGCGCCGGCAGCCCTGGAACCAACCGAATCGGGTTCCGTAGTTTTCATAATTCGTCCCGCCGGCATCGCGCAGGAGGAGAGGAGAGGCAGGACTACCCCGAGGACACAAACCACGCTGAACAACTTCTTCATCTGATTCCCCTGTAGAAAATCTCTTAGTAATAATCCCAAGTCTTATCTTCGACGCAGTGAACCACAAATACATTCAATTGAAAATGTCGAATCATGCAGGGGTCAGTGGCTGCAACCGCAGCCGTGGCTGCCGCACCCGCCGCCGCCAGCACCTTTCTCCTCCCCGGCCCTCGGCCCGGCGCCATCCTCGGCAACGGCCGGCCCGCTGGGAGCGTCCGGGACCTCCGCCAGCTGGCGAAGGTAATCGAAGGTGAAGATTCCGCTGGTGTGGCCGTCGGTCCAGTTCACCTGGAAGGCGTAATTTCCCACCTGCCGAATGGTCTGCGGGCGGACATCCTCGCCAACCTGGCTTGGATGGAGGATCTGGGCCCCCGTAAGCTCATCGACGCAATTGGCGCAACGGCAGGAACGGCGTAGCTCGACCACATCAAAATCATTCACCTGCCCATCGCTCCAGGCGATCCTCAGCTCGCGAACGCCGCTCTGCTTGATCTCAACCGGTACCGGCTTACCGCTCATAACATCATCCTCCCATCAACTTCCGCTTCAACTTTTCCAGTCAATCGGTTCCGGCATGACCGGCCCTGCCCCGCCGGCGCTCTGCTCGGCGAGAATACTCAACCGCGCGGCCACCCGCCCGGCAACCTCGTTGTAGGCCACTGCCGCGGGAGATTCGGGCGCCTCCACGACAATGGGCTGCCCGGCATCTCCGCCTGTCACCACAGCCGGGTCGATCGGAATCTCTCCGAGGTATTCGACCCCGAGCTCATCGGCGGTCTTGCGTCCGCCGCCATGGCGAAAGATCTCGTGCCTCTCATCGCAATTAGGACAGATGAAATAGCTCATGTTCTCGACGATCCCCAGGATCGGAACCTTCAGCTGCTCGAACATCTTGAGCCCCTTGCGCGCATCGATGAGGCTCACGTCCTGAGGCGTTGTCACGATAACCACCCCCGACATGCTCACCACCTGGGACATCGAAAGCTGCGCATCACCGGTACCCGGCGGCAGATCGACGATGAGATAGTCCAGCTCTCCCCACTCGACATCAGCGGTAAACTGGCGAATGAGCTGGTGCACCATCGGACCTCGCCAGATGACCGGGCGGTCGGAATCTGAGAGAAAGCCCATCGAGATCACCTTCACTCCGTGGCCCTCTAGCGGCAGGATCTTATTGTTCTCTCCCATCTCGGGCTGGCCCTCGACGCCAAACATCATCGCCATGCTCGGACCGAAAACATCCGCGTCGATCAGGCCGACCGCGGCGCCGGAGGCCTTCAGCGAGAGAGCCAGGTTGATCGCGGTCGTCGATTTCCCGACCCCGCCCTTGCCGCTGGCCACCGCGACAATATTCTTTACCCCGGGCAGCGTTGGACCGCCGGCCGGATTCGCCTGGCGAGTCTGCGCGGTCATCTCTACATCGACCTCCTCGACCCCGGGAATTCCTGAGACCTTGGTAAAGCACTCCATCTTCAGCTGCTCTTTTACCGGGCAGGCCGGCGTGGTCAGCTCGACCTTGAAGGAGACCTTCCCGCCATCAATGGCCAGGTCCTTGATAAAACCAAGACTGACAATGTCACGATTCAGATCCGGGTCCTGGACCGTGCCAAGAACCTCGAGTACCGCATCTTCGTTGAGAATATCGCTCGACATAACTCTCTCTTATTTAAACTGGATACCGCAGAGCCAGAAGCTGCCCGCTGCGTGGCCTATTTCTTGCCGATCAACCCGGCAAGCCTATAAAATACGCTCCCTTATTATGAAGTAAACGATATAGATCTGTTTTAATTGACTGATATTTCACACTCCCTGCCTGAAACAACGCGGCGGCCACCTGGCATCCGTAAACCAACGAGGAATAGCCGACTCCCAGCCGGCTCCAAATACTGCAAGGTGACAAGTAATGAAAAAACTGGTTCCCGTATGCGCGCTGCTGATCGCCGTCCTGCTCCTGCCTTCCTGCCAACTGCCTGAATTCGGAGCTAAGAAAATGGGCTCGAAAAACGCCGTTGAAAAAACCCTGATCGACTCCGGAGAAAACATTCGTGTCGAAACCTGGAGTACAGGCTCCAGCAAGGTGAATCTCGGGACCCCCCACGAGTGGAAGATCTCCAAGAGCGTCCTGCACGGAGGCCGCCAGGAAAACGTCGATGTCGTTGACGTGGACAACGGCGTCCTGCGCTTCAGGATCGTTCCGACACGCGGCATGAACATCTGGGACGCCCACACGAAAGACGGCTTCCGGCTCGGCTGGAACTCGCCGGTGAAGGAGATTGTCCACCCGGGCTTCGTGAACCTGGACACCCGCGGCGGACTCGGCTGGCTTGAGGGTTTCGGCGAGATGCTCAACCGCTGCGGCCTGGCATCTTTCGGAGCGCCTGGGATCGATGTCGTTCCCAGCAACACCGGAGCCCCGACCGAGGTCACCCTCGGCCTGCACGGCAAGATCAGCTACCTTCCGGCCAGCAGGTGCGAGGTCATCATCGAGCCCGCCCCATCGCGCAAGATCAGGATCCGAGGCTATATCGACGAGACGATGATGTTCGGAACCCAGCTCCGCCTGGTCAGCGAAATATGGACGGAACCGGGCTCCGCAACCATCCATTTCGAAGACGAAATCATCAACCTCGCCGACAAGGACCAGGAGATGCAGTACCTCTACCACTGCAACTTCGGCCAGCCTCTGCTGGATGAAGGCACTCGGTTCATCGCCCCGGTCAAGAAGGTCTTCCCCAGGGACGCGCGCGCCGCGGAGGGAGGCCTCGCGAACTGGGATGTCTACGGGCCGCCGCAGGCCGGCTACACCGAGCAGGTCTACCTCATGAGTCTCTACGGAGATGAAAACAACCAGACCGAGACGATGCTCCAGAACAAGGCGGGCGACCGGGGAGTCTCCCTGACCTTCTCGACCAGGGAACTGCCCCACTTCACCCTGTGGAAGAACACCACCTCGCTCAATGACGGCTACGTGACCGGAATCGAGCCGGGAACCAGCTACCCGATGCTTCGCAGCATCGAACGAAAGGGCGGACGGGTACCCGTACTCAAAGGCGGCCAGTCCTACAAGGCGAGCATGGGCATCAACGTTCTTGCCGATGCCGCGGCGGTAGAGGCCGCCAGGAAACGCATCGCGGCCCTGCAGGGAGACAGGAAGACCACGGTCGATAAGGAGCCCCTCAGCAAGTAGCCGGTAGGCACCTGTCCCATCCGAACGGTCGGAGAAGAGGCATGAAATGAAGCGGTTGATCTTCGCGGTCTCAATTTCCCTGGTCCTTGCCGCCGCAGGTGAGGCCTCGGCGGATAAGCTGGTCATGGCCCACTACATGACCGACATGGTGCCGCGTACAAAGGGAAAGCTGATCCGTTGGATCGATCCGGAGCTGGCCGACCCCAGGGGCAGCACAGCCGCGCTGGGAGGTTTGCACCAGACCGTTCCAATGGCCTCGCTCGAGCTTGATGGTGCCGACCTGGAGAAGGCCGTCGATTTTGAGATCCGCGCAGCCCGGCAGCTTGGCGTCGATGGGTTCCAGTTTTACTACCCCCTGGTGGACAGCACTCCCGAGCTGGCCAGGAGCTACAATCAGATCATCGGCAAGTTCATCGAGCTCAGCGACCGGCGCTACCAGGGCTTTCGGATCAGCCTCTGCCTCGCTCACCCCTCGACAAGGCGCCCCACCACCGAGAAACAGAAGATAGCTCTCTGGAGCCCGCCAATCAGGCGCCTGGTGACTGCCACCAGGGACTCCCCAGCCTGGCTCAGAGGCGCCTCGGGCTCCCTCCTGTTCTATCTCTGGGTTGGAGACGGGCTGGCGGATGGCATCCAGGGACTAGCCCACAAGCCGGAGGAGATAGCGAAGGTGGGAAAAGCCTACCAACGGCTCTCCAGGGCAATCGGCGTACCGATCGACTACGTCTACCAGGTGAGACGGCCTTCCATCGACCCCGCCTACATCGACAGCATCGTGAAGACCTTTCCGGCTGTCTGGGGCTGGACCGCCAGCGAGGAGAACCTCGATTTCTGGGACTACCTGGCCAAGCGCTGCCGGGAGAGCGGCTGTCTCTATACGCAATCGGTGTACCCTGACTACTACACCTCAAAGACCTACCGTAAAGGACGCGGGGATCACGCCATCGTGCCCACCAACGAGGCCCTCAAGCTTGGCACCGGCGGCCTGGAGCGCCACTACCGCGTGACCCGGCTCTCCCGGGTCCAGCGTCAGCTGCTGGAGAGGGCCATCCGTCACGACGTGAAGCTGATCAACTACGTGAGCTGGAATGATTTCCCCGAGGGTCATCACCTGGCCCCGGAGAGGAGCCACAACTTCGGCCCATCCCTCCTGCTGAGGCATTTCAAGCGCCTGTGGAAAACGAAGAATGCGAAGGTCGAGCGGGATGAGGCCATCGTCTTCTTCAAAAAATACCGCCACGATGCCAAGCCGAAGCATTCTGTCTCCCTCAGGATCAAGAGCCTGGAAAAAAATCTTGCCGGGGAGGACAGGATCGAGCTGGTAACCCTGCTCTCCAGGCCCGCCAACTGCTTTCTCAACGGCAGGAGCCTGGGCCTGGTTGAGCGAGGACTGCAAGTCCACTCGGTCCCCAGCTCACCAGGACGGGTCCGCGTCCGTGTCGTACGCGATGGAGAGGAGATCATCCGCTTCACGACCCCCCAGGCGATCACCGATGCTCCGCTTCGAACAGACCGGCTCACCTACTCCTACTCCAGCGCCTTTGAGCGCGAGCACGGCAAGCTATTCGACTGAAGGATCTCCCGCAGCTGGCCTCAGGGCCTCGACAGCCTCACGGAAATCTTCCGACGGCTCACAGGTAAAGCAGCGCTCTCCGCTCCACCTCGCGGGCAGCTCGATGGAGCGGGCGTGGAGCGTGAGCCTCTCGATGACCGGAGGGTCTCCAGCCCACCTGGTCGCGGCCGGCCGGTAGACGGGATCGATCGCCAGGGGATGTCCGGCGGCAAGAGCGTGAACCCTGATCTGGTGGGTTCGCCCGCTGATGGGACGAGCGCGAAGGAGCGTGAAGGCACCGAAACGCTCGATCACCTCGAAGACCGTCTCGGCCTTCTTTCCATTTGCGCCGCAGCGCATGCGTCCCTTGCGGCCCGGCTCGATGGGAGCGCTGATGGTCTTCCGTGCAGCCTCCATGTCGCCCAGGACGAGCGCGAGATACTCCTTGCGTACCTCCCTCGCCTCGAAATGAGCCGAGAGTTTCCTCTCGGCAGCGGGTGTCCTGGCGAAGATCACCGCTCCACTGGTCAGCCGGTCGATTCGATGAACCACGCGCGGCCGGATGTAGCTCTCAAGCTCCTTATTCTCACGTCCCTCGAGCTCACGGTTCACCAGGAAGGCCAGGCAGCTCCCTCTCTTGCCCGCCCTGTCCGGCACGACGGGGACACCGGAGTCCTTGGCCAGCACGATGATCCTGTCATCCTCGTGCAGTATCCTCACTCCGCCGGTCGGGGGCGACAGGTCCATTGGCCGGATATCCTCCAGCCCCCCTACGAGGGACAGCTGCTGTAGATCGCCCAGGCGCGCCCGCGGCGACACCGGGAGCTTCCCGCCGCGAACCCGGCCAGCGGCAAAGAGCGGCTGCAGGCCCCGGCGCGGCAGGGAAGGATATAGCAGGGCAAGGTATTCGATGACCGTGTAGTCATGAAAACACTCCGCTATCGGTAGCTCTTGATCTTCTTTGCTCACGGCTGCCTTATCGACTGCGTGGAAAAACGTCCGCTTCGGCCTGTAAACGGTTGAGAATCTGTGGACAGAAACAGTATCGTATTCCGCCTGAAAGAATCTACCGTACAAAGTACCGGCCCTGTTCATCCTGGAGTAATGAAATGAAGGTTCTGATCGCTACAGGCGAGTTTGGTGAAGACCTCGAGGTTTACTACGCCGTCCACAGGCTGAGAGAAGATGGCATCGAACCGGTCGTCGCGGCGCCCAGCAAGAAACGACTGCAGCTGGTCGTTCATGACTTCGAGCCCGGCCTCGACAGCTACACCGAAAAATTCGGCCACACAATCGAAGCGGATATCAGCTACGACGATGTCGATCCGAACGACTACGACGCCATTCTCATCCCCGGAGGACGAGCCCCGGAGGAGCTCCGCAGATACCCGAAGGTGCTCAGCATCGTCCGTCACTTTATCCTCCAGGACAAGCTCATCGGAGCGATCTGCCACGGCCCCATGCTCCTTTACGCCGCGGGCAGCATCGAAAATGTCGAGCTCACCTGCTACGAGGGAATCCGCACCGAGGTCGAGATGGCCGAGGCCACCTATGTCGACGAAGAGGTAGTCGTCTCCAAGAATTTCGTTACCTCGCGCGGCTGGGGCGACATGGGACCGTTTTTCCGCGAATTCATGGCCAAGCTGAATGAGAGCCCTCCCTCCGACTCATTATAAAGACCGTTCAAGGTGAATAATCACCCTCCAGCGAGCGTCTGAATGGCATTGAGAAGCCCGGCGGCGGGAAATCTGCTGCTTTTCTCCAAAGCACGGGTTAGCTTAGAAAGAGGTCGCTTTCGCTGGCGGCCCGGCACATGAGAGTAGTCCCTATGAGATCCCAGAAACGACGTAACCCCAGCCGTGCATTGCTCCTCCTGGCCCTGGCTGCGGCGTGTTTTCCAGTCCTCGCCCTCGCCGATTGGGTCAGCCTGCGAAACGGCGATCATCTCAGGGGGATCGACCTCCAGAAGCATGGAAAAGGATACCGTTTCACGCTCGAAAACGGCAAGGTTCGCTACATTGATGGGAAGGAGTTCTTCCACCTCGAGAAAAGCCCGGCCAGCGAACGGCTCACCTTCCGCGGCAAGAAAATCACCCTGCGAAAAAAAATCTCCATCCTGCAAAAAGAGCTGCTCGAACAGCTGACCGGACGAGTGAGAGATGTAGAGACCTGGGCAAGGGGAGAGGTCGCGATCGCCAAGCTGAAAAAAAAACCGGGAGACGCCGCGGTAAAGAAAAAGCGAGTGATCGTCGGAGCGTTCCCCCTGCCTGAGTTGAGAAAGCAGGATCCAAAGCTCGTCGCCGTGATTGAAAACGGCAACAAGGCCAGAGAGAAAACCCTGCGGCTCCAGGAGCATACGCAGGTCGAGGTTCTGTCCCGAGTTCTTGCCGGAAGCCGCCTGGCCGCTGCCCGCAGACTGGCCTCCAGGGAGCTGGGAAAACATGCCTCCTCGAACAGCGTAGCCGGCCTGGCGCGATCGGCCATGGTCGATGATTACCGAAGCATTCGAGACCAGAGCCTCAACTCGCTTAAAAAGATCAATAGCGAACAGACCGCCATGTTTTTCACGCCAGGGCTGAGAAACGAAAATCCCCATGTCAGGACCAGGGCGGCCAACGCCATCTCCGTGTTCCCCAACCGGGCGGCGGTACCGGAGCTGCTGACCACGATGCGCATGACCTGGAGCGGCTTCGGACGAGCCTTCACCATGCAGGTCACCCAGCGCAGCTATATCGCCGATTACGAGCTGGTCTCCGGAGGCACCGGGTTCTCCATCGTCGAGGTCGCTGACCCCGTGATAAAAACCAACCTCGAAGGAGTCGCTCTCGACGTTAAGGTTCGGCAGGTAGAGATGATCGCGCGGGTCAGGGCGCTCCACAAGATAACCGGCCAGGACTTCGGAACGAACGTCAGAGCCTGGGAGCAGTGGTGGGCAAAAAACAGGAATAACTGACGCCTGCCGAGCGCGGCGTAAAAGAACAAACCCTAAATCTACAAGGAGCGTTGAAGTTGACTCAAAAGCAGCATCTGTTTTTCTTTCTGGCGGCAATACTGATCGCGGGAGCGGGAATCTTCGCCCTCTCCCACAGGTTCCAGCCTGGATGGACCAGCCATGGCTCGACAGCGGCGGATGAATGCGCCTGCTCTTCGTCGACGGCCCTGGCTCTTACCCCCGCTGAAGAAACGGGAAAAAAATCCGCGGCCGACAAATACCCCAAGGCGGACCCCGAGAAAGGCCACATCGAGGGTGTTGTCATTCTCAAGGGAGCGGCTCCAAAGCTCGAGGCTGTACCCGGAGTCCCCGCCAACAACAGGGACAAGGCCGTCTGCGCAAAGCACTTCAAAGATGAGAGGCTCGTCCTCGGCAAGGACAACGCGATCCGTGACGTCGTCCTCACCCTCGCGGACATGAAGAAGAGCCGCAAGAAGCCGAAGGCGAAAACCATCCAGCTCAACAACAAGGGCTGCCTGTTCTCTCCTCATATCGTGGCCATGTCGGTGGGATCCACCCTCGAGGTCGTCAACTCGGATTCCGTTCTCCACAATACCCGCGCGGTGCTCGAGATGAACTTCAACCGCGCCATCGGGGCGGGCCAGAGCTTCAAGGAGAGGGCACGGAAAGAGGGCTTCGCGCTTGTCCAATGTGACTTTCACCCCTGGATGAACGCCCAGGTGCATATTCTTCCTCACGCCTACTTTGACGTGAGCGATGCGGGAGGCAAGTTCAAGATCATGAACATCCCCCCCGGAACCTACACCCTGGAGGCCCGGCACGAGGTGTTGGCCCCATTCTTCGTCGAGAAGAAACCCCTGAAGAAGGTGACTGTCAAGAAGGGCGAGACCCTCAAGCTCACCTTTGAGATCGAAGCGCCGAAGGAGTAGTCCACCGCGCTTCACCAGGGGTAGACCTGCCGGGCATCAGTCCGGCAGGTAGCGTCCGGCAAACCCATCGATCCCGACCCCTACACGGCCTGGAAGCCTTCTCCGGGCCAGCTCGACCATCCGGTCCCGATAGGAGAGCTCTGTCGAACCCGGATGGAGCGACTCCATCTTCGCGGGCAGAGGGGTCCGCCTGGTACGGCTGCCGGAGGGGCTTCCATCTCCTCCGATGAAATGGTCAAGCACCACGGCATCCGCGCACTCGGCGATACGTTCGAAAAAGACCTCCTCATCCCGGATCGGCAACAGGGGAGAGACCGTGACCACCGTTTCAATGCCGGCCTCGCGGAGCCGGCGCGCCGCATCGAACCTGGAATCGATGCTGCTGAAGAAGGCGGGAAGACCGGGAAGCTCTTCCCTGTCGGTCTCGATGGAAACCTGCACGCGAAGCACGCATCGCTCCCCAAGCGCCTGGAGCTGGCAGAGATGATCCAGCACGAGGTGGCTATGGGTCTGGATGATGAGGGCATCAGGCGGAGCCTCTGCCATCGCGCTCAGCAGGGCCCGGGTGACTCCGCAGCGCGACTCCTGCGGAACAAAAGGTTCCGTCGAGCTGGAGAGAAAGATTGAGAAGCTTCCCCTGTGTTTCCTCGCCCAGCGGCTCTCCGCCCGGCAGTTCTCCAGGTAGGACTCGCCCGCGTTCTCCCTCGCCTCCAGAAAGGTTCCCCATTCCTGGCCCCTGGTGAGATAGTGATTGTGGCGCACATAGCAGCCCACTCCGCACAGCGAACGCCCAAGGCTGCAACCTCGATAGGGTTGCGCCGAATGTGAACTGACAGTCTCAAGGTAGCCTGTCGTCCGGGTCAGTATGTTCCCGATCAGGGCGCTTTTTACCTTCAATATTCAGCCTTGCTGGCGCCAGCGGCGCTCAATTGGCTCCCTGGCGAATCCAGCTCTCGATGAGATGCATATCGGCAGCGCCGAGATAGCCCCCATTGAGCGGCATCCTCGCTCCCTCTCCCAGCGCCCCTCCCCTAAGCTGGGTGCCCCTGAGCTTGCGCCAGAGGTAACTCCTTCCCGGCAGGTAGGGCCGGATATGGCGTGGAGAGATGGAATCAAACTCGGGTCCCGCCGCGTAGACATTAACGATATTGCGACGAGCGCTCTCGGGGTCGGGATCGACCAGAACGAGCCCCCTTTCGGGACCCGGCTCCTCATGGCAGCCCGTACAGTTGCGTGTCCAGATGGGCTGGATCACCTCGGCGTAATCAACCCGGGACTCGAGAATATAACTTATCGTTCGCGATACGCTATTGCTGAAGGTGCCAATACTGATTTCGAGCTCGGTGTTGCCGACCGTCGGCCGCCGGGAGCCCACCAGCCGCATCGAATAGCGGCCCGCCTGCCCCGGCACGGGGACAAACCTTGAGGACAGATCCACCCCCGCCGGAAAGGGAGGATCTGCCAGAACACTGAGCGAAGACGCGTCGACCGCCGGGCCTCCCCGTGGATTGGAGGATGCCTCGATGACAAGATAGGCGCTCTCACCAGGCGTCACCCTGGCGTTCCCGCTGCCGGTCTCGTGCTGGGCGGCAGCGCCGGAAACAGCGGCGCCTTCTTCCAGCCAGGCAAAGAGCTCAGGAGCCCGCGATGGCTCTACCCGAAGGACGGTCTCCACTACAGCCGAGGAGGAGCAGGACTGGTCGGTCACGACCGCCGTAAACCGATAGACCCCCGGAGCCGGACTCCAGGGAGCAGTCCCTCCTACCCGCATGGTTACATGATCCAGCAGGTAGATCCTGTCGCTCCAGGTCTCGACCTCGGTCGCAAACCAGGAGGCCAGGTTCGTCCCGGCCGCTATTCCGCCCGCGGCGGGATCACCCAGGTCCGCGTCGCAACGCACGGCAAGACTCGAATGATCGGCCCCCGCGGGGGTGTCAAAAGCGAAGGGGGCGCGGGTAAGCTCGTTTCGCCGAGCCTCGACCATGACAGCGAACGCCGTTCCCTCCGCGACGACAAACTCCCCCATCTCGTTCCGCTCCACCAGCGCGCGGCCGCGCTGACGTATCCCCGGGGCAAAAGCTGAGATCACACGCAGCTCAGCCGTGGGAGGATGCTCACCGGCCTCCCGCCCATCATCGCAGCCCAGCTCATCCTCGGTAGGATCCGGCCCCGGGCAGGAGGTAAAAGGAGAAGGCGGCGGCAGCTCGTTGCCTCCAAGAAAGAGGAAATTCAGGATGAAAATCCCATCCGTAAGATCGAGCGCGCCATCATCTGTGGCATCCGCTCCGTCATCGCAGCCCGGAGCGGAGCCGCCCAGAAAGAGGTAGTTGAAGAGATAGACCGCGTCTGAAAGATCAACATCTCCATTGAGATCGACATCTCCACGGTAAAAAAGCTCGTCCGCGCCAAGGTCTCTCCGCCCAGTGAAGACCACCGAAACAACCAATAAAACAGTCAGCGGCGACAGCTTGTACATCTTTTCCTTCATGCACGTCCCCCTTGAGGCAGGCGGCGCAAAGCCCCGGCCAGGGCTAACAGGCTTATATGCTCCCGAGAGCACTGCTGCTATCTTGGACCCGGCCAGGCGTCAGTACACTAAAAAATAATGACCGCTTTACGCGGTCAGCGACCTTATGGGCCTGCCTCCATTTCAAAAACAATAGGACGCGCGGGAAGCCAGGGAGTAGAATCTAATCAGCCCTTTGTCCAGACAGGTTTAACCATGAACATCAGCACGCAACCAGTCAACCGGCGGCACTTCCTGAAGGCGGGAGCCCTGACCTTTGGAGCCCTTGGAATGGGCAGCATGGCGCCCTTTCTGCAGAAATCCCTCGCCGGTGATCTGCCGCCGGGGAAAAAGCTGCTCTTCATCTTCCTTCGGGGAGCCATGGACGCCGTCCAGGCCGTCATACCCTACGGTGACCAGGGACGCGGCTCAGCCAAGAGCTACGCCCGGGCCCGACCGAACATCGGAATCGATCAGGACGATGCCCACTCCCTCAATAACTTCTGCAGCCTGAATCCCGCCCTGCAGGGAGACGGCGAAACAGACCCGAAGGTACACGACATCTTCAACGGAGATATCGATGCCCGGGGAGCCAACCTGGCCTTCCTCCATCGGATCGGCTACCAGAACCAGAACCGGTCGCATTTCTCCAGCCAGCAGTTCTGGGAAAACGGGATCCCGGGTAACGTCAAGCTCGAGGAGGGAATCTTCAACCGCTACATCACGAGCTACCTTGACGAGGAGCGTCCTCTCCAGGCGGCAACCCTCAGCGGCAACCAGATGGTCCTGATGAAAGGCGAAACCCTCATCCCTGTCATCAGCGACATCAACAGCCTCCAGCTGGCCGGCAATGTTCAGCTCGGCGCCTTTCCGACGGCAGACAACCCGCTCGGTTCGGGACTCAAGGGAGCCTACGGCCAGGCTGGCTACAACCGGGGAATCAAACACAATAAGAAGACCTACGACACCGGGGTTGCGCTGTTGAACAATCTCCAGTTCTTTCAGGACAATGTGCTCAACAGGCCCTATTTCCCGGCAGCCAACGCCAGGCCCTACTTCGATGCAATCGGCAACAACGGCTTCAGGAATAACATCCGCGACAGCGCAAGGCTTCTGAAACAGGTGGATGACATCCAGATCGTCGGCTGCAACCAGGGGGGCTATGACACCCATGGCGGCGAGGACACCCGCTTCCCGGTTCTCATGCGGGATCTCGGCCTCGCCCTCACCGGCCTCTACCACGACCTCGCGGACATCTGGGACGACGTCCTGGTGGTCACGATGTCAGAGTTCGGCCGCACCAGCCAGGAGAACGGCAACCGGGGAACCGACCACGGAGAGGCCTCTCTCTGCTTCACCATGGGTGGAGCGGTCAATGGAGGCGTCTACAATTGCAGCCGGGCATCCTGGGCCAACGGTGATCTCTTCAGCACGTCCAACTCACGCTATGTCGCCCACAAGACCGACTACAGGAATGTCTACAACGAGATCCTCAGTCGACACCTTGGCGACCCGGACCAACAGATGGACTCGATCATTCCGAACTACGACAACCTGGTGAGTCGCGACCGAAACGGCTACTTCGACCCGCTCAACTTTATCAACGCCTGAGCCTGGCGGATTCCAGGAGCAAGCGGCGCGCCTCACAAAAGCGGAGGCGCGCCGCTTTTTTTACTCCTGGGGAGCCTCAACTTCCGAGAAAACTGCACTTTTCGGAAATCTGCCGATCCTGCAGCAGTCAAATCTTTACCTCGAACAGGATGGGAAAGATAATGCGGGGCTGTAGCTGAAGTAATATCCGGGCTGATATCCAATTTCCCGCTGAGCAACGGGCAGAGGGCCTGTGCATTGTAATCAATCAAGGATGGGCGGAACGGGAAAGCGCTTTATGGTCGCGAAAGCATCGGGCCGCCTCACCCAGGCTGACAAGATTCTACAATCATTCGGCTTAATGATGCTGGAACGCCACCGCTGTGGATAAGATGATAACCCTTCCTTCATCCCTCAGCTTGAACTCGCAACTCCTGTTATTCCTCCTGATCCATTTCAAACATGACCGACACCAATAAAATCACCTGCTTACCTGCGACGACCCTGCTGTTGGTAATACTGGCGTTCCTCAGCGGCTGCGACAACTCTGCGACGGAGGCTGCCCACAGCCTGGCGACTGACGCGGCTCCCGCCCTGGATCAATTGGCCGCCGAGCTCGAAAAGCTTCCTGAGCTTGAACAGCAGTCGGCTGAACGGGTGGCCAGGCATATCGCGGCCTCCTCTCGCGAAGACGCTGTCAAGCTGGCGGACGCCATCAGGGCAGTGAAGGCAGCCCCCAGGAGCTCGAGCAAGGAGAATCGCCCCATCCCGATCACCACCAGGCCGGCCATCCAGGGCGACATCTCGAGCTACTACAAGACCAACGCCACCCTCGAGGTCGACAAGGATGCCGACATCGTGTCCAGGGTCAGCGGGCTGGTAAAGACGATCACCGTCGAAGAAGGCGACGAGGTCGAAGCTGGAGCGGTCCTTCTTGAAATAGAGAATGACGAATACAAACACCGGGTCACCCTGGCCAGCGCCAAGACCCAGAATCTCAAATCGAAGAGGGATCGGCTGAAGGCCTTGACCGATGACCTCGTCTCCGCCCAGGAACGAGAGACGGCCGAGACGGACTACAATACCGCGGTCGCAGAGATGGAGCTCGCGAAGCTCAGCCTCTCCTATACAACTGTGCGGGCTCCCTTTGCCGGCAAGATTGTCGAGCGCATGGTCGACCCCGGGCAGAAAGTCGGCAGCGACACACCAGTTTTCCACCTGTCGGATTTCAGGTCGCTGCTGGCCAAGGTCTACGTACCCTCCAAGGAGTTCAAGAATCTGAAAATCGACCAGGGCGTCAACCTCGTTCTCGACAGCTCGAAGGAAGTTATGAAGGGCCGGATCAAGCTGGTCAGCCCGGTCATCGACCCCGCCACCGGCACGATCAAGATTACCGTGGAGGTATCCGAATACCCCGCCAATACCCGCCCCGGAGATTTCTCCGAGGTCCAGGTCATCACCGACACCCACCCGAACGTAGTCCTCGTTCCCCGTTTCGCGGTCATCACCGACCACGATGAACAGGTCGTATTCATAGCAATCGAAGACGATACAGCCGAAAGGCGCCCGGTAGAGATCGGCTATACAGATGATAACCACGCTGAGATCACCAGTGGAGTCAAGGTTGGCGAACGAGTCGTCGTAAAAGGCCAGCGACGGCTTGAAAACGGTACCATCCTGAAGATCCTGGATGATGGTTCCAAGGCTCCGGAAGTGTCCCAGGGAGCCCTGGAGAGCCAGAAAAGGAAAAGACCTGGCCCGAAGGGGTATAAGAGGAAATGATTGTCGCCGGAGCCGTCAGGCGAAGGGTGACCGTGGTCATGGCAGTCCTGGCTGTCGTCGCTTTCGGTTTCGTGGGCTATTCGCGGCTTTCCGTCGAGCTCTTCCCCGACATCTCCTACCCATCCATCACGGTACAGACCGACTTCCCGGACACTGCGCCCCAGGAAGTTGAGAACCTGGTATCACGCCGAATCGAGGAGGCCGTCGGTGTCCTCAGCGGCCTGCAGAGTGTCCATTCCGTATCCCGTTCCGGCAGCTCGGAGGTCCTCCTCGAATTCGAATGGGGCTCGAATATGGATGACATGTCGATGGAGGTCAGGGAAAAGATACAACGCCTGCACCTGCCGCGAGAGGCTGAGACCCCGATCGTTCTGCGCTTCGATCCAAGTCTTGATCCGATCCTGCGCCTGGCGCTTTCAGGGCCGGGCGACCTCGGCTCCCTGCGCTACCTGGCCGAGAGAAGGATCAAGCAGGCTCTTGAAACCCGTCCAGGAGTAGCCGCAGCCCAGGTCGCGGGCGGCCTCGAAGAGGAAATCCAGATCGAGGTGGACCAGGAAGGACTGGCCGCCAGGGGAATTACGCTCGAAACCGTTCAGGCCATCGTCGGGGTCTCCAATCTCAACCTGCCCGGAGGCTCCCTGCGCAGCAACGAGCGACACTACCTCGTGCGCACGATCAACGAATTTGAAAATCTCGATGAGATCCGCAACCTGGTCGTAGCCCAGAGGGGAGGCGCGGCCATTCGCCTCTCCGACGTTGCGAAGGTGACCCGGGGGGCAAAAGAACGTGAGATCATCACCCGCATAGATGGCCGGGAATCAATCGAGATCTCCATCTACAAGGAGGGCGATGCGAATATCGTCGCCACCGCCGAGGACGTCAAGAATGTCATCGCGCAATGGCAGGAAAAGCTCAAAGCAGAAAACAATACACTGACCATCCTCTTCGACCAGTCGATCTTCATCTCCCAGGCCGTTGGCGAGGTCCGCAAGGCGGCGCTGATCGGCGGCGCCCTGGCGATCATCATCCTCTTCTTCTTCCTGCGGGATATCCGAAGCACCCTGATTGTCGCCACCTCGATCCCCATCTCGGTAATAGCGACCTTCATGGTCATGTACAAGATGGATGTCTCGCTCAACCTGATGTCCCTGGGAGGCCTGACTCTGGGCCTCGGTATGCTGCTGGACTCATCCATCGTCGTGCTCGAATCGATCTTTCGCAAACGCCAGCAAGGAGCCCTCCTCCGGGAAGCCTCCATCGAGGGAACCACCGAGATCGCCCCGGCCGTCATTGCCTCGACCCTGACAACTGTAGCCGTATTCCTGCCGATCGTCTTTGTCGAGGGTGTCGCGGGACAGTTGTTCAAAGACCAGGCCCTCACGGTGACGATCAGCCTCTGCGCATCGCTGCTGGTGGCCATCACGCTCATTCCAATGCTCAGCGCCCTGGGAAGCAGGAGAGAAAAGAAAGCCGGGGTGAAGCGGGAAAAAGTCCGCGCAGACAAGGTCTTCACATTGGGCGTTATCTCGCGGGGCTACGACCTCATCGCGAGAAAGATGCTGGGCGCCCCGGTCACCTGCCTGGCAACCGCCTTTGCCCTGTTCGCCCTGTCATTTGTTCTCCTCAGGGGAATCGGCACCGAGCTGATCCCCCAGATGAGCGAAGGAGAATTCTATTTCGAGGTCAGCCTGCCCGAAGGCAGCGCCCTCAAGGCAACTGACGATATTATTCTGCGGATGGAAGAAGAGGCGAAGACGTCCGGGCTCGGTATCGACCGCTCCTACTCCACCAGCGGCAGTCGCCTGGTAAGCGGCGGGATGTCGCTGAATACCATGGGCGAGAACCTAGGCCAGATCAACTTCGTGATGAAAGACCGGGGTGACGACCGGGGAGAAAAGATCGCCATCGAGAAGCTGAGGGAAAGCTATACGAACATTGAAGATCTTGACGTGAAATTCAAGCGTCCGTCGTACTTCAGCCTCAAGACCCCCATCGAGATCATCTTGTTTGGTGACCAGATCGAGGAGCTCGAGAGTCGAACATTGGAAATGATCCGGGAGCTGAATGGGGTAGAGGGCCTCGTCGATGTGAAATCATCCCTGGAGGCGGGAAGCCCCGAGCTGCGCGTTGTTTTTGACCGTGAACGGATCGCATCGTTCGGGCTCGATATCCGGTCGCTCACATCCACACTGAGAAACCGTGTACTGGGCGTGATCCCCACTCGTTTTCGTGAGCGGGAGCGCCAGATCGATATCCGGATCCGCAACCCTGAAAAGGATCGGTCGAAGATCGCAGATATCCGCAACCTGATCATTCCGGGTCCCAGCGGCTCCAAGCTCCGCCTGCAGACGGTGGCGGAAATCCGTGAGTCCCGCGGGCCTGCGGAGATCCATCGCCTGAAACAGCAGCGCGCCGCGGTCATTACCGCCAACCTGAAGAAGGGATACGGGCTCGGCAGCGCAATCGGAGAAGTCAAAAAAATCATGGCCAGGCGACCAGCAGAAGAGCAGTTCGCAACAGAGCTGGGCGGACAGAACCGGGAAATGGAGATCTCTTTCACCAGCATGATGTTCGCACTCTCCCTGGCGATCTTCCTCGTCTACCTTGTCATGGCATCGACCTTCGAGTCCTTTCTCCACCCGTTCATCATTCTCTTCACCATCCCCCTCTCCCTGATCGGAGTGGTCGCCGGATTGTATCTCACGGGAACCACCATCACCGTCATCGTCCTGATCGGATCTGTCATGCTCGCGGGTATCGTGGTCAACAACTCCATCGTCCTCATCGATGCGATCAACCGGTTACGGAGAAAAGGCACAGCTAAATTCAACGCGGTGCTCGCAGCCGGGCACCTGCGGCTGCGCCCCATCCTTATGACCACCCTCACCACAATCCTCGGGCTCCTACCGATGGCCTTGAGCTGGGGCGAAGGCGCTGAGCTGCGCACACCGCTGGCCATTACCGTTATCTCCGGTCTCCTCTTCAGCACTCTCATCACCCTGGTGGTCATCCCGGCGGCCTATATGCTCGTACCCTCCCGCATCGAACCTGATGAGGCAGAGCTACAGGAAGGTGAATCGCCATGACCCTCCCCGAGCTCGCCATCCGCCGCCATGTCACCATGCTCATGATCCTCGTGAGCATCGTCGTTCTCGGCGGCATCTCACTGACACGGCTGCCGCTGGCGTTCATGCCGGATTTCGAGGAGCCCGAGGTCATGGTCCGGGTGCGCTATCCGGGCTCGGCTCCCGAACAGGTTGAGTACATGATCACGCGCCCGATCGAAGACGCGATGGGATCCCTCGATGGGATCAAGACGATCTGGTCACGCTCAGAGGACTGGGGCTCGATCATTCGCCTCGAATTCGAATGGGGATCCAACATCCATCTCGCCAAGGTGGAGATCTGGGAAAAGCTCGACCGAATCCGCAGAGATCTCCCCGAAGACATCCAGGAAATATCCGTCATGGATGACTGGGACGACAAGGATGCCGAAGACCCCATCCTGGAGGGCCGGCTCAGCTTCAAGCACAACCCGAAAAACGCCTACGATATTGTCGATCGCCGGATCGTACGCCCGCTGCAGAGAGTTCCCGGTGTCGCCCAGGTGAAACTCGAGGGCATCTCTCCGCGCGAGGTGCGGGTCAACCTCCGGCTTGCGGACCTCGAGGCCCACAACATCAGCATCCGTGATGTCCGCAGGCTCATCGATGCGAACAACTTCGACCAGTCGCTTGGAAAACTCACTGATTCAGAGCAGGTCTACCAGCTGCGCATGACCGGCGCCTATTCCGATGTGGAACACATCCGGAATCTTGCCCTCAGAGGAGACGGCCTGCGCCTGAGGGATATCGCCGAGGTCACCTTCCAGGAACGCGAACATCGAGAGGCGCGCCACCTCAACGGAAAGGCCGCGATCGGGATCTCCATGAGCGCAGAGCCCAAGGCCAATGTCCCCGAGGTCTGTGAGGCGCTGCAGGTCAGGATCCGCGAATTGCAACAGGACCCCCAGCTGCAGGATCTGCTCGTAAAAGAAGGCGGCTTCCTTGTCTGGATGGACCGGGGCGCGGAGATCAGACGAACCCTGAAGGATCTGCTGATGAGCGGTATCTACGGTGCCCTGCTTGCCAGCATCGTGCTCTACATCTTCCTGCGCAGGTTCTCGACAACCCTGATCTCGGTGCTGTGCATCCCCTTCTCCCTCATCGTCACCTGCGCCTTCATGTGGAGCCAGGACACCTCTCTCAACACCTTGAGCCTGCTGGGACTGATCGTTGGCATCGGCATGCTCGTGGACAACGCGGTGGTCGTTATCGAGAGCATCTTCCGCTACCAGGAGATGGGCTACGACAGCAAGACCTCGTCCCGTATTGGAGCCCGCGATGTGTCCACCGCGGTCATCGCGGCCACCCTGACCTCGGTCATCACCTTCCTGCCCCTGATCTTCAACAAGTCCAGCGAGCTCAACATCTTCCTTTCCGAGATCGGCATCACGATCTGCATTACCCTGCTCGCATCGCTCTTTATCTCCCAGACCCTCATCCCGCTGGCGACCTCCTGGGTCATCAAGGCCCGGGTCCGTAAAAAACAGGCGTGGATTCTATGGCTGGAGAAGCGCTATGTGCGCCTGCTCAAGTTCAACCTTCGAAACAGGTGGCTGACCCCGCTGATCCTCGCGGCCATGGGCGTCTCGACCTACTACCCCTGGTCGACTGTCGACATGGACTTCGGACACTCCCGGATAGCCTCGTACGCCGAGATCCGCTACGACTACTCTGAAAGCGCCAGCATGCAGGCGCGGGAGAAGATGATCAACAAGGTCGAGGGGATCCTCGAGCCCCATCGTGAGGAACTGCTCGCCAAGAATATTTACAGCTACTGGAGCGAGCACCACACCATGACCCGTATCTACCTCAAGGATGGGATGGTCAACGAGGAAAACATCGAGAAGGTTCGCAACCGGGTCGAGAAGCTGCTTCCCCCAATCCCGGGTCTCGAGTTCAAGCTTGCCGAGCCAAAGGTCTCCTACCGCAGGGGCGGCCACCGCAGGCTGGTTGGAGTCCAGGTCACGGGTGAAGATATCGAGGTCATCAAGATCTGGGCCGAAAAGATGCGGGATCGATTCAGAGGGATCGAGGGCCTGGAACATACCTGGTCAACCCATGAAAGGGAGAAGACCGAGCTCCATCTCGAATTCAACCGGGAAGCGGCCTCCAGCTACGGCGTCTCAGCATCGGCTGTGGCCGAAACCGTGGGCCTGACCTTCCGGGGAAGGCACCTGTCCAGGTTCAGGACTCCCTACGGCGAACGCGAGATGCGGTTGACCCTCGATGAAAAAGAAACCGAGAGCCTCTCCCAGCTCCAGCAATTGCCGATTGTCTCCTCTGGAAGCAAGAAGGTCCCCATCGCCGCCGTTGCCGATGTCAACCGGCGCCGCGGACGCTACCGCATCGAACGCGAAGATCGCCTGACGAGTATCTGGGTCGGAGGCCACTATCAGAAAGGACAGACGGCCGAGGATTATACCGAGGCTATCGAGAAGGCCCTGGCCGATATCCAGCTTCCCCCGGGCTACACCTGGAACTTCCACAAAGAGACAAAAAAGAAACAGGAGCGTTACTGGGAATTCGCCGAGAGCCTCATCCTGGCACTGATCCTTATCTTCGCGGTCATGGCCGGCCTCTTCGAATCTGTACAGAGGGCCATCGCGCTGATGATCGCCCTGCCTTTCGCTCTCTCGGGAGCCTGGTGGACCCTCTACCTGACCGGAACGGATTTTGACCGGCCGGCATCTGTCGGCCTGCTGCTGCTGATCGGCATCGTCGTCAACAATGGCATCGTGCTCATCGAACATATCAACTCCTACCAGCGAAAGGGCCGCTCACGCCAGGCAGCCATGCTCCGGGGCGGCAGAGAGCGACTGAGGCCCATCCTGATGACCGCGCTGACCACCATTCTCGGATTGATCCCGATCATCATCCAGCGCCCGGCCCTCGGAGGCACCTACTATTACTCCATGGCGCTGGTCATCATCGGCGGAATCACCATCTCGACCTTCCTCACCTCGATCCTGCTGCCGACGACGGTGACCATCATCGAAGATCTGCCGGGCTGGGTGCGGGGGTTCTTTTCCAGCATCTTCCGCCCGCGCGCGGCTACCGAACCGGTACAGGAAAAGGCTGGCTAATCCAGCGCCGCGAATCCCCGCTGGAGATCTTCCCAGAGATCCTCGGGGTCCTCTAATCCGGCCGACAGCCGCACAAGGTTCCGCGGCAGGTCGAGCCGAACTCCCTTGCCCCTGGCCACCTCCGGCAGGATCGAAGAGGGCAGGGCCAGGCTCTCGAAGCCCCCCCACGACACCCCCAACAGGAACAGCTCCAGCGCATCGCAGAAACGCTCCGGTTCTCCATCCAGCAGAAAGGAGAAGAGGCCGCTGGCCCCGGAAAAATGACTGCGATAGATCCCGTGTCCGGGAAAGAAGGGATTGGCCGGATGCAGAACCTCCAGCACCCGGGGATGGTCCATGAGCTTGTGGCTGAGAAAGAGCCCATTGTCCTGGTGGCGCTGCATCCTGAGGGAGAGGGTTCTCAGGCCGCGAACCGCGAGGAAGGCATCGTCCGGAGAAACGCAGCCGCCGAGCAGGACAGCCGTCTTTCGAACCCGATCGATGAGCTCAGCGGTGCCCGCGACCATCCCGAGCAAAAGGTCGGAATGCCCTGAGAGGTACTTCGTCCCCGAGTGCAGGCTGAGATCGATTCCGAACCGTGCAGGCTTCTGGTAGATCGGGGTCGCCCAGGAATTATCCACCACCGTGGGAATCGAATGGGCTCTTGCGACCTCGGCCACGGCAGCCAGGTCGGTCAGCTCGAAGGTGAGACTCGCCGGCGATTCGAGATAGACCAGGCGGGTGTTTTCCCTGAGATGATCCTCCAATGCGACGAGCTCGGAAGGAGCGACCAGGCTGACCTCCACCCCCAACGGCTCGATCATGTCCCGGGCCATCGAAAGGGTCGGTCCGTAGGCGCTGGCGGAGAGCACAAGGTGGTCACCGGCGCGCAGGAAGCTCAAGAGCACCGCGCTGACCGCCGCCATACCCGAAGAAAACGCGATGGCCCCGGAGGTCTCCTCGAGCGCCGCCACCTTCTTCTCGAGCACGTCGATGGTGGGATTGGCTACCCGGGTATAGACATAACCGTCTTTTTCTCCGCGCAGCACCTCCCCGAGGCTTTTCGAGTCAGGAAAGGAGAAGAGGGAGCTTCTGTAGACCGGCGGCGCTATCGCCCCGGGGGCCCCCTCCCGGTCTTCCCCGAGGTGCTGTAGATCGGTATCTCGGCCGGGCACTGTCGATTAACGCTTCCTGGGGCCTCCTGCGGCCTGCTGAGGATTTTTCTTTCGCAGGCGAATGTCGTCAATAAGGAAGTTAAAGGTCTTTCCCCCGGGTACCTGGATTCTGAAATCTGTGACAGCCTCCAGGGTCGCTCCGCCCTGAGATTTAAGGGAGGCGAGGGGAATCCTGACGTATTGCCAGGCCTTTGTCTTCTTGACCGGCACCTTGCTGATAAGAAAGGTTCGTACCGCCTGACCTCGAGGAGCGACAGTTCTCGCGGCCGCGCCTTTTGTCTTGGCGCCGCCGGCCGACATCACCACGGCCTCGGGAATGGCGGAGACCTGGAGCGCGATCCAGAACTCAAGCGACTTGAACTGGCTCCAGTTCCTCGGAACATTGCTGATCTTCAACATGCCGGGCTTGCCATCCCTGGTGTTCTGCCAGCGCAGGCACTGGGTGCCATTGGCCAGATAGGCTGGATCCTTGACGAAGCTCTTGCCGTACTTCGCGGAATAGAGACTCGTATTGGCGAAATTGAAGTTCTCGATCTCCAGGAAGAGGGCGTTCTCGAGGTCGGTGAAGAGCTTCATCAACGGCCCACTGATGGGAGTCTCTCCATAACGCTGAAGCGCGATGAGAACCTGGTCATAGGCCTCGTTCCAGAGATTGCGTTTCTTGTATTGCTCGATTTTCTTCAGGACAGACGAACCCTTGCACCCCAGGATCCATTTATTCACCTGGGCCTTGTCCTCCTTGGTCCTGGCTCCGCTCAGGGCCTTCTTGAAGGACCTGGACGCGTCCTTGTATTCTCCCGCCTCGAACTCCTTCTTGCCCTTGTCGTAGGACTCCTTGTACTTCTCAGACTTGAACTCAGGCTCAGGCGCCGGCTTGGAAGCGTCTGCTGCACTATCCTGGGCCAGGAGCGAACCAGCAGCCGGCAGATAAACGACCGCCAGGCTGAGAACTATCACGACAAATTTCAGGCTGAATTTCATTTCCGGCATCCTCCGCTTTTGCATTAGTTCGCACATCCCGCCCCCTACAGTAATTGAAGCTCCTTCAAGTTTCGAGTGTTCACTCGGCGCTCGAAGAAGGGCAACACTCTGCCTATTCTTTCTCCGGCTCCTCGGAAGCCTCGAATTTTCGATCCCCGGTATTCTCTTCCGGCTCTTCCTCCACCGGCTCGGCGAGCGCCTTGACCCTGGCGTCGAGAGCCTTCACCCTGCTGTCGAGCTGGGTCAACTGGAGCTTGAGCGAGCTGTTGAGCTTGCCCAGGTCAGAACTCAGCTTGGTAACAGCGGTGGAAACACCCCTCAGTTGAGGCCCCAGAACAGCCGCAGGATCCGGTTTCTTTTCCGCCTGGGAGGCCTTCTGGGGCTCTGCGCTGCCTTCAATAACGAGCACAAAAGTCACCGTACTGATGAATAATGTCGATAAAACCAGGATGATGAGTAATTTCGCCATTGCCCTGAGATTCTCCAAACTGTTTGAAATATAAGGACTTGAGTCAACTATTCTAAACCACTCATTACCGGTTTAAGCATTTTTTTGATTCTTCAGAGGTTCTTTACAGACTCTCTTGCACATCGCTCGTCTACCTGTATTTTGTTGGGGGTGGCACAAAAGGTGCCTGTATCCTTGCCCGTTCAGAGTTGGCTAACGGGCCCGGGAAAAACGAAGGAATATTCCAGAAGTGAACCTGATCATCGTCGGAGCCGGCGAGGTGGGAACCTACCTCGCACGGATCCTGGCTGAAGAAGGCCACCAGATCACCGTCATTGACAGCAGCGAGTCTGCCTGCGAAGAGGCGAACAAGCTCGATGTCTTCGTTGTCAACGGCAACGGCTCGAGCACCAGCGCTCTTGAAGAGGCCGGCATCGCCAAGGCCGATTTCTTCATCTCCGTCACGAATCTCGACGAGGTGAACATGCTCAGCTGCATGACGGCGAAGAAGCTCGGCAACCCGATCACCATCGCCGGGATGCGCGACAGCACCTACTCCGACGAGAACTTCAAGCTCACCGAGGAAGACCGCAAGAAGAAGAAAAAGAAGAAAAAGGACAACAAGAAGAAGGACAAGAAGCGCAAGCGAAAGAAACCCGAGGCCGCGACCGAAGAGGAGCTCGAAGAAGAGAAAGAAGAAGAGAAGGAGGGCGCTGCCAAGGATCTCGGAATCGACCTCGCCCTCGGCACCGAGGATACGGTCGCCCAGCAGATCGGCAACATGATCAAGAGCCCGGGGCTCTCATCCCATCAATTCCTCCACGGCAGAAAGCTCGTCCTCATCGAGAACTCCGTCAAGGACCACTTCTCTGGAATCGACCAGAAGCTGAGCGAGCTGAAGGACAAGATCCCTGAGCCCGGGAACCTGATCGCCATCCAGCGGGAATCAAAATTCATCATCCCCGACGGCAACACCGAGCTGAGAGAAAATGACCAGGTCTTCACCCTGACGGTGAACGAAAAGGTAGACGAGTATCTTGAATTCTTCGGCTTCCCCAAGCAGGAGGTTCACCAGATACTCATCGTCGGCTGCGGAACCATCGGCTACCACACCGCCCGCTACCTCGAGCAGATAGGCTACTCACCGACCGTCATCGAATCTGATCCGGAGCGGGCCCAGTGGGCGGCCTCACGTTTCAAGCGTGCCAATGTCATGCAGTACGATGCCACCGAGATCGACATCATCAGGGAGCAGGTGGAGCAGGAGGGAAAAGATGCCGTAGCCGTCCTGCTCAAGCAGGAAGAGACCGCCCTCCTGATCAGCATGTATGCCAAGCATCTCAAGGCCAGCCAG
>DCKY01000105.1:42683-44866 GCA_002320775.1 Planctomycetes bacterium UBA1662 | reverse complement strand
CCGTCACCGTCGTCGATGCAGGCGGCGTTTTCCGCGCAGGCGGGGTCTGCGCAGTCGGCGAGCCCGTTTTCGTCCTCATCTCCTTCGTTGTCGCAGTCTTCGACCTGGGCAGAGCAGACATCGAAAGAGCAGCTGCCGGTTTCGGGGAGGAAGGTAGCGGTGTTCAGGGTTACCGAGTTGCGCACAGGTTGCCCTGATCCACGGCAGCCATCGGCGTAGAAGACGTTGACCGTACTGCAATTGCCGGGAGCATCGGGCGTTCCAGCTTCAATGTCGACCCGGGCGACAACCGCCGAACCTTCGATTTCGAGGGTCGCCGGGCTTTCGAAGGAGAGAACGACCGCGCTGACCGCGCCGCTCAGTCCCTCGCAATTGTTATTTCCTCCGGCAGCGGTACCTGAATTGTCCGTGGTTTCGGATTTTTCGAAGCCCATATTGCGGAGTCCGCCGTCTGCTATCTCGGCGCCGGCTGTGCCATCGGTGGTGATGTTGGTGATGGTGGCGCCTTCGGCGGCGACACTGATCGACCAGGCCTGCACACCTCCCTCGGTGGGATTGTTCGAGGTGGTCAATACGCAGTCAAGGGACGCAACCTGGACAGAGCCCGCCTCTGCGGTGCGGCTGCCTTCGCAGGAACCGTCAAATGAAAGATCCAGGTCCTGTGCAAGACAGTGTCCGGCAAAGAGGACACCTACAACAGCCGCAAGGGCGCGAAAACGATTCAAATACATCTCGTTGAAACTCCTTAGTATTGAGGCTCCGGGCGACAGCAATCACCAGCCTCTTGAAACTGAAAAATGGAAGAGCCCACAATGCCCATCATCCATGCGCTGCTTCCTGCCAGACACGCCGGCCACAGGACGGTAAATACCGCAACAGTGAACGTGTCCCACGCTGACCTGTTTATATCCTATCGAATAACGTCGTCGCTCGGCAGCGGAGGGGAGCCACTACAACCCACCCCATCACGACATTTCTTACTTTCGGAGGGTCGCATATTCACCCACCCTCTTCAATCCATTCTTATTCGTTGTCCCGATAATATTCTGCCGCTGCGTGAATAAAAGAAGGCCGTGAGAGGTTCGATCCGAACCTCCCACGGCCACGCATGAGAAGGTTGCGAATCAGTTTTCGTAGATGTCGCAGTCCAGCTCGTCCGGGGTCCGGTCATAGCCTGCGCGTGGATAAGGGGGCCTGATCCTGGCCGACCTCTGGAAGAGACTCCTGAGGATCAGGATCGGATCACCGATATCCACCTGGCCATCGTCATTGGCATCGGCTGCATCGGCGCAATAGGGCGCGTTTCCACCCTGGAAGAGATAGCCCAGGACGGATACGGCGTCAGAGATATCGACGAAACCATCGTCGTTCGAGTCTCCACGCAGGAACCGGGCGTTGTGGGGCTCGCGGACGTCAAAGCTGAGCTCCGGAGCATCCAGCTCGAGCAGCTCCTCAAAGGCGGCAGCAACGCCATCGCCGGCATCCACGGCATCGTCACCACCATCGTCATCGGCTTCATCGTTGTCGCCGCGATCGCCCCTGTCCCGATCATTACGGCCGGGGTGGCGCGGGTGGCGGACACGGGCGGAGCTGAGCTCGCCGATGTCTCCGGACATCATGGCGCCGCCTTCGGAGTCCACGACACTCATGGTCGATCCGACCAGGTCGGCGATGGACTCGGCGCCCAGGGGAAGAACGTCATCACGGGCGGTATCGAACCGCAGGACTCCCTTGCCGGCCCGGCGGGCTGCAAGCCTCTCGCGCAGCCGGTCGAGGAAGGGGAAGCATGGGGATACGCCGCCGACAAGAGCCAGGCTGGCCTCTCCCTCTTCACCCATGGTGTAGACCTCCACGGTAGCTCCCCCGGTCATCGCGGCAAGCTGTCCGTCGGCGAGCTCGAAGGTTCCACGCAAATCCTCAGACTCGATCACGCTGTCGTCGCTGAGGATGATGCGGACTCCGCTGACCTCGCCCTCGAGGCGTCTTACGCTGACGCGATAGGAGGCCTCGCTGTAGTCGCGGTTGAGCATGATGGTCGCGGAGCCCGATGCTCTTCGGCTGGGGCGCCAGAAGTGCCAGCCATGGCTGCGGCCGCGGTCGTTGCCCCAGTGACGATCGCGGTTGTTGTCGCGCCCCCGGTCGTTGCCGCGGTTGCGATCCGGACGGCCTCCGCCGTCGTCGTC
>DCKY01000105.1:38176-42360 GCA_002320775.1 Planctomycetes bacterium UBA1662 | reverse complement strand
CGCCGTCGTCGTCCATGCCGTCATCGGCATCTTCTCCGTCATCATCACCGGCGCCTTCGCCTTCAGCGTCTTCGCCGGCCGGTTCCTCCGGAAGCACCTCGGGTTCCTCGGGAGACGCCAGGCGGCCTGTGTAGCATCTCGACGCCCTGACGCTTCCGTCTCGCGTCGTGATGCTGCCGATCGAGCCGCTGTCGTCACCGGAGCTCACCGTGACGTCATAGGTTGCACCGGGTTCGAGCCCGGAAACATTGACGTGGATGGCCGAACGATCGCCAATCTGCAGCAGTTTGGCGCCGCCATCGGCATCCTGGTTTTCGGCGTCTTCAGCTGGAGAAAGATCGACGCGGCCATGGCTCACGTCGACCCTGCCGTCTTCATCCTGCCAGCCAAACGCACTTTGTCCGAAAAATACAGCCGTGATAAGAGCCAAGAGGCACACCGGTAACGACCGTGTGGTTCTTATTCTCATCGCACCCTCCTTTATTGGTAGAGGCTACGGTACGGCGTAGGGTGCGGCCCCGAACCCCACTATTCCTGCCACTTCCGATGCTAAAGGTGAGTTTTTTCCGGAGCCAAGGAAAAAAGACCGCTGAAAAAATTATTTTGAGCCGGGAGTGACATTCTTTTTCCAGGCCTCGTGAAGCGAGTGGAGTCGCCTCGTAAGCTCTGGCCGTTTGGCGGCGAGGTTCTTCTTTTCCGGGTTCTTTCCGGTCAGTTGGTGAAGGGTCAGCTTGGCCTTGCCTTTTCGATCCCGGGTTCCGATAAGTTTCCAGTCGCCCTGTCGCACCGCCCACCGGCTCTGCCATTGGAAGTAGAGGGTCTCGTGTTTCGAGACGGCCTTCGCGTCTTTTACGACCGGCAGAACGCTGCGGCCGTCGAGGGTGACCTTTGGTGGATCAATCCCGCAGAGCTCGAGGACAGTCGGGTACCAGTCCATGACCGTGATGACCTGGTCGCGCGCCGTGCCCTGCGGCAGCCTGGCAGGGTAGCTGATGATGGCAGGGGTGCGAATGCCTCCTTCGAGGAAGGTCCCCTTGCCGCCGATCCACTTGCCGGTATTTCCGCCGCCGCCGTTGGCTCCGTAGCGGTGCCCCTTCGGGTAGCCGCTGGCATGTTCGGCGCCTCGAATAGCGTAGCTCTCGGTGGAGTGGCCGTTGTCGCTCTGGAAGATCACGATCGTGTCCTTGCGCAGGTTGAGCTTTTCGAGCTGGTCGAGAATCTTTCCGATGTAGTGATCCGTTGTCGTGACGATCGCGGCGTAGGACCGCCGCGGCATGGGCAGCTCCCGGTAGAGGGCGGCATGTTCCTTCAGCGCCTGCTCAGGGTAGTGGGGGATGTTGAAACCCAGGTAAAGAAAGAAAGGCCGGTCACGATTGCGTTCGATGAACTCGAGTGAGCGGCTGGTGACCATCTCCGGGAAGTAATCGCCTTTGCGGGTGACCTCGGCGGTTCCCTCGTAGAGATCGTGATAGCCCTTGTCTCCGTGGAGGAAGTAGTGGTTGAAGTTGTCGATGAAGCCGTCGCGGATGCCGAAGAATTCGTCGAAGCCCTGTTTCATGGGGCCGTGGTCGCGATGGGCGCCGAGATGCCATTTTCCGAAGAGCGCGGTGCGGTAGCCGGCGGCCTTCAGCGTCTCGGCCAGGGTGATCTCTTCGAGGGCCATGTTACGGCCGGCCTTGCCCTTCATGTCTCCTTGCATCCAGGTGTTGACCCCTGAACGCTGGGGGTGGCGGCCGGTTAGAAGAGCGGCCCGCGCGGGGCAGCAGACGGTGTGCGCGTAGGCCTGGGTAAACCGCACCCCGGTCTTCGCCAGCTTGTCGATGTTCGGTGTCTGGAGGTCCTGCGAGCCGAAACACCGGGCATCCAGCGTACCCTGGTCGTCGGTGAAGAGAATCACCACGTTGGGGCGCCGGGCCTTCTCCCCGTCTGTGGCGGGGGTTTCGGTCGTATTGGTTGATGCCAGCCCAAGACAGGCGGCCAGGTAGAGCCACTTCATCAGGAATCTTCGAGGCTGGCGATGTAGGCGAGGCAGAGCTCGATCGTTGCCTCGATGCCCTTGACGTGGGTCCTCTCAACTCCATGGGAGGCGGCAACGCCCGGGCCGATGAGGCCGACCCGGAAGTCGTTTCCCGCCCTCAGGGCGGCGGATCCATCGGAGCCGTAGTAGGGGTAGACGTCGACGGAGTGGGGGATGGAGTTCCCGTCCGCCAGGTCGACGAGTTTTTTTCGCATGGCGTAGTCGTAGGGACCGCTGGTGTCCTTGGCGCAGATCGAGCAGCGTGCCTCGCTTCCCTCGCAGGGGTCCCCAAGTACTCCCATATCGATGACGAGCAGCTCCTCGATGGTGTCGGAGTAGCCGCAGGTCCCGCCGTGCCCAACCTCCTCGTAGTTTGAGAAGAAGAGCTCTACCGGGAGTCCCTTGTCCGTAGGCGGCAGTCGCCGCGCGATTTCGAAGAGGACGAAGCAGCCGGCCTTGTTGTCCATGAAGCGGCCCTTCACGTAGCCGGATGGCAGCTCCTGGTAGCGCGGATCGAAGCAGACGATGTCGCCGGGGCGGATCCCCAGCTTCCTGGTGTCGGCTTCGGTGGAGACCTCCTCGTCGAGGCGAATGTGCATATTCGAGATATCGCGCCGGGTCTTGTTCAGCTCCCGGTTGGCGTGGGAGGAGGGATTGTCGAGCAGGAAGGTGCCGGTGATGATCTTTCCCTCCATGGTGTAGACCTTCACGTACTCACCCTCCGCCATGTTCAGCGACAGTCCGCCGATGGAGGAGATGGCGAGGCTTCCGTTGGAATTGATGCCGCTGACCATGGCTCCCAGGGTGTCGGTGTGCGCGGCGATCGCGAGCTTCGGGGCCGGTCCAAGCGAGCAGCGTACGGCGCCCTTATTGCTCAGCTCCGGCGAGTAGCCGTAGCCTTCGAGAACCTCGGCCGCGTATTTACAGGCCTGCTCGGTAAAGCCGGTGGGGGAGTCAATCTCTACAAGCTTTTTCAGGGTCTCGAGTGAGCTCATCGCGCCGACATCCTCTCTTGTTTGCCATGTTCGCCCCCTGGAGGGGCCAAGCGAAGGATAGAAGGCTCCTCGAGTCCTGTCAATACGGGCATTTCATTCACGGGCGTTGGAGGGAACCCGTAACAAAAAAAAGCGGCGACCGGTAAGGTCGCCGCTCTTTCTCTTCGGTCTCTTTTCCAAGAGCTTATGGACGCTGGTGGGCGTCCGCGTAACTTTCCTTGATCTTCTCCTTGGCGACCTGGGCGTAGATCTGCGTCGTCGAGAGGTGCTTGTGTCCCAGGAGTTCCTGGACCATTCTCAAGTTGGCGCCGCGGTCAAGAAGATGGGTCGCGAAGCTGTGACGCAGCGTATGCGGCGAGGTCTTCTTGTTGAGCCCGGTGACCTTGATGTACTTGTCGAGAATCTTCCGAATGCTCCGGCTGGAGAGCCGCTTGCCGAAGCGATTGAGGAAGAGAGCGTCAGGATCGTTCTCGTCAGGCGTGTGGGTCTGTTCCCGGGAGTGGACATACCGCTTGATCGCCTGGAGGGCGAAACTTCCAACCGGTACGACTCGCTCCTTGGAGCCCTTGCCGCGCGCCTTGATCACCTCGGCGCTGAAGTCGAGAGAGGCCACGTTGAGAGCCGTCAGTTCGCTGACTCGCAGGCCTGTCGAGTAGAGGGTCTCGAGGATCGCCCTGTCGCGGGCAGGCTGGAAGGCGGTGCCCTGGGGAGCGCTCAGAAGCTTCTCTACCTCGTCGACGCTGAGGGAGAGGGGGAGCTTCTTCTCGACCTTCGGAGTTTCGATCGTGGTCAGCGGGTTGGTCGTGATGTGCCTCTTGCGCATCAGGAACTTGTAGAAGCTGCGTATGGTCGCCAGCTTTCGAACGATTGTCGTGGGCTTGTAGTTGCGCTCTTTCAGCTCGGCCAGGAATTCACGCACCTGCATGGTGGTGATACTGGCGGGATGAGGAATTTCAGGCGTCTCCTTGCAGAAGAAGCGCATGAACTGGTGGAGATCCTTTTCGTAGGCGCGGATCGTCTCAGGAGACATGTTTCGCTCGTAGCGGAGGTACTTCACGAATTCCTGTTCGTAATCGATGTCGGCTCCGCCCGGGGCGGGGCTGCCGGTCTCGGCAGGCTCCGTAGCGGGAGGGGCGTTTGTCTCGGCGGCGAGATTGTCGTCACTGGCGGGG
>DCKY01000105.1:19326-37869 GCA_002320775.1 Planctomycetes bacterium UBA1662 | reverse complement strand
GATTGTCGTCACTGGCGGGAGCGGCCGGCGGCACCACGGGGGGCTGCATCGCTGGCGGCGGCGTCGCGGCTGGCATATCCATCGGCGTGGAGCCGGTATCTCCCTGGGACTGTTCCGGCATTGGGCCCGGCTCAGGCTGAGTCGGCTGATAGGTTTGAGTGTTGTCTTCCATTTCCTTTGTTCCTTCTCCCGGCCCTTGGTGACCGATAAAAGCTCCTTAGCTGTGATTCTTCGCGCCCAGGTTCAAATCGACCTGAGCCGCTCTGGAATCATCCCTTCCATGATTTCGTATGCCTCCCCGCGCGTCAGTCCCGAGTCCCTTTCCCCCGCTTGCTCCATGAGCGCGCGGAAGATCTCGAACGGATCCTCGTTGTTGGAGAGGAAGCAGTACTCCTGCCCCTCTTTGATTACGAAGGTCGTTTTGCTGACGCTCTCAGACATTTCCCTGAACAGTTCCTTCCTGGTTATCCTGTTCCCGAAACCCGTCCTGAGAATTCGCCGGGGGCCACGAAACGGCCGCCAGAGAGTCCGTAAATATCACTTTGTGAATATCGGCAGTTCGACCGCTATTTCCTTGATGAATATTTTCGGACGCCAAGAAATGGGGTATTCATGCGAAAAGGGGGCACAAATAGTGGCACGACAGGGGCTTCAGCCCAGGGCTGCTATGTGCCGATAAAATACCCGGGGTCCGCTTTTTCAGAACCTCAACCAGGCGAAGAGCTCACCGATCTCAGTCGGTCTTGAGAGGACCGTGCGGGAGAGAAGAAACGCTCCGAGGGCCAGGATGGCCAGGGCTGAGACCAGGGAGAAGGCGCGAGAAAAGCCGGGCAGGTTCCGGCGCAGTGGAGCGAGCCTGCGATGGGTCGCCAGCAGCTGCCTGCCGCTGATTGTGAGAATTCCGATCAGCACCAGGACGAAGCCGACCCCCAGGCTGAAGGAGAGAAGCAGGAGAATGGAGAAGAAGAGCTTGTCGGGTTGATGCAGGCCAATGAGGATCACCATGATGCCCGGAGTGCAGGGCAGGAGCCCGCTGGAGATCCCAAGGCCCAGCAGCTCCTTGAGGCGACTTCCCCGCTTATCGGGGTGGGTGGAATGATCGCGGGACTCGTTGTCCCGGTCATTCGCCTCTCCCCCGGCCCGCTTGAGAAAGATCGTCAGGCCCATGATGGTAAGGAGGAGGCCCGAGAACAGCATGCAGATGGTGATGAGCCGCTCCTGGAGAACCCCCATTGCCAGGTTGCTGATGATGGCGAGGAGGGTCGCGCCGATGATGATAAAGGTCAGGGTGTGGGTGAAGGTTGTGGTGACTCCCAGCAGGATTGCATCGCGGTAGCGGTATCTCGAGCCAGCCAGGTAGGCTGCGACCATGGTCTTGCCGTGGCCGGGGGCCAGGGAGTGGCCGGCTCCGAGTGTGAAGGCCAGGAGGAGGAAGCCGAGGATCCCGGATGCGTCTTTCTCCGAGAGATCCTGGTCGAGAAGCGAGGAGAAGAAGTAGATAATGGTGAAAGAGCTCTCTTTTTCTTCCCGTGACAGGAGGAAGTTTTCGGTCAGGGCGGAAGGCCGGGGGGCTTGCAGGTTGATCTCCACATCGAGGGGAGGAGGCACGGAGGCCATCCCGGACTTCGGGGGTTCTATGCTGAGCTCGGCCACAAGCTTCCGGTTTTCGATGAGAATCCGATGGCCCTGGGCGTCGATGATCTGTTCCTCCGGCCCCGGCACCGTCAGGCGATGCCGGAGGTTCGCCTTCGCGGGGTCCAGGCCATGGCCCGAGAAGGGGACCAGGAAGAGGGGCAGGCCGGGAACCGCGCCTTCCAGGATCCGGTTGGTGATTTCAACTTTGTGGGTGCTCCCGGTTTTCATGGGGGTTCTCCCCAGGCGGGCGATAACGGTGAAGTAGAGACTGAAGGGAGTCGGCGCGACCTGGCCGACGAGACCTTCATGCAGCGACTTGACGAGCTCCAGCTCGATCTTCTTTCCATCCACCCGGCAGGTGATGGCGGGTCCTTCCCCCCCTGTTTCCTGCCGCCGAATTCTATTCTTCCAGCTCTGCGCGAGGTAGGCATCGGCCTCGGTCTTGTTGACCACCGAGTTCCTGTCGGAGTCGGCCTCGAGCATCTCCGCCTGCGCCCAGGATCCCCTGAAGCCCAGGTCGATCGAGATTTCAACTCTGTCCTCAAAGAAGAGGACCCGGCACTGGCTGCCGGCGAGGTGGCGGGGGACATGGGCGAGGGCTGCCGGGGACAGGCAGGCTCCCAGGGCATTGAGGAGAAGGCAGGCGGTAAGGACTCGTTTCATGGCTGGTTACCCGGCAGGAGACAGAGCCGAGTATACTACCGGATGACTCGCAGGTTGGCGTGGGCGATCACAAATTGTTTTTCGCCTGCCTCCTCGAACCTGACGGTGATCCTGCGGCGTTCCCCGAAGCCGTTGGTCCTGACGACCTCGCCTTCGCCGTAAACATCATGGGCGACCCGGGCGCCTGCCGGATAGGGGTCCTCATCGATATCGAAAAAATCGCCGAAGGGATCATCGTCGGCGTAGGGGTCATCACCAAAGGGGTCATCAAGGTCGTCTTCCCGGGCGCGTCCGAAGCCGGGCCGTTTCAGTCCCTGGCCCTGCAGGCTCGCCCGGGTCTCGGCATCGAGCTCGAGATGGTCGGTGTTCTCATCCTTCGGCCGCGTGAGCTCGCCGAGGAAGCGGGAGGGGATGGATGAGTGTATCTGCCCGAAGCGCTGCCTGCTGTTGGTGTGCGTCATGTAGAGCAGCTTCTCGGCGCGAGTGATTCCGACGAAGAGCAGGCGCCTCTCTTCTTCGATGTCAGGTTCGTCATCATCTGCTCGCAGCAGGGGCAGCACTCCGTCTTCGATCCCGGCGATGATCACCACGGGAAATTCCAGGCCCTTGGCCGAGTGCAGTGTCATCATGCAGACGCGGTCTTCCTTCTGGTCCCAGCGGTCGACGTCTCCGAGGATCGCGGTCAGCTCCAGGAAGTCGGTCAGCGAACCCTCAGGATGGTTTCGATCGTATTCAACCGCGGCTCCAAGCAGCTCGCTGATGTTCGCCTTGCGCTCCTGCGCTTCTTCGTAGCCCGTTTTCTCGAGCATGCCCTCGTAGCCGGTCTCCCGCAATATGGAGCGGAGGACGCTCTCGACAGATTCCTCCCGCGCCTCGCTGATCTTCCGGTAGACCTTTCGGAAGCTGTCGAGGGCCTTGCGCTGACGGGTGGTGAAGAGGTCGTTGAGCTCTTCGCCGAGGACGACGTCGAGAAGTCCCCTGCCAAGCTCACTTGCGACGCTCTCTAGCCGGGCGATCGTTCCCTTGCCCATGCCCCTCGGCGGCACGTTGATGATTCGTTTGAGGCTCTCGCTGTCCCGGGGATTGTCAAGGATTCGCAGAAAGCTGAGCAGATCCTTGACCTCCTTGCGCAGGAAGAACTCGACGCCGCCAACGATGGTATAGGGGACATTGGAGTAGATCAGCTCCTGTTCGAGGGTCCTTGAGAACGAGTTCAGGCGGTAGAAGATCGCTATGTCTCCACAGGGTGTTCCCGCGTCGATGAGACCCCTGATGAGGGTGGAGATCTCTCGCGCCTCCTCCAGCTCGTTCAGGAATCTGTAGACGCGTACCGGGTCTCCGCCGGGGTTCTCGGTCCAGAGGTCTTTGGGCTTGCGCTCGAGGTTCCTGGAGATCAGCGCATTGGCCGTGGCGAGAACATTTCCTGTCGAGCGGTAGTTCTGTTCCAGCAGGATGACCTGCGCTCCGGGGTAGTCCTTCTCGAAGTTCAGGATGTTGTTGATATCCGCGCCGCGCCAGTGGTAGATCGACTGGTCGGGGTCGCCGGTGATGCACAGGTTCCCATGGCTCTGCGCCAGCAGCGAGCCGATCTTGTACTGTACAGAGTTGGTGTCCTGGTATTCGTCGATGAGAATATACTGGAACTGCTCGCGGTAGCGCTCGAGCAGGTCCTCGTTCTCCTCCAGCAACTGCACCGAGAGTAGCAGGAGATCATCGAAGTCGAGCAGGTTGCGCTCCCGCATCGCATCGGTGTAGCGATTGTAGAGGTCCCGGAGCACCTGGCCATGCTTGTAATCTGAGCCCAGCGAGGCGTCGTCTCCATGGCCGACGTTCTTGAGCTTGCTGATCGAGGACAGCAGGCTGTTCGGATCCCAGAGCTGCGAGTCGATATTCTGTTCCTTGAGGATCGTCTTGACGAGAGCCTTGCAGTCGGCCCGGTCGCAGATCGTGAAGGAAGAATCGTAGGGCTCGATGCGGTAGGCATGGCGGCGAAGCAGCTTCGCGGAGAAGCTGTGGAAGGTCGAAACCCAGGGACTGCTCGAGCCGCAGAGCTGCTCCGTTCGCGCCTTCATTTCGCTGGCGGCCTTGTTGGTAAAGGTGATGGCGAGAACATTGTCGTGCGGGATTCCCGTGCGCAGCAGGTGGGCTATACGATGGGTGATGACACGGGTCTTGCCGCTGCCAGGCCCGGCAAGGACCATCAGCGCTCCATCGATGTGGGTTACCGCTTTTCGTTGGGCCGGATTGAGTTCGGCCAGGAGGTCGTCGAATCGTGTTTTTTCCATCGTTTTTCGTCAGATCACCGGGGTGTACGGGTCAGACCTAACCTGCTTAAGATAACTTTGTTCCAGTGGAGCGGTAAGCAGAAACCTCAAAGAGACCGCCCTCGGGCTGACAGCCCCAGCAGAACGCATTATCGGCATCTCTGCCCCGGGGAAAACCCATTGGTGGAAAAAATATTGAGGTGGCCATCGGAATTCTCTCAGGTATTGACAAAACAGTATCTTGGGACTAATTTAGTCCGTTTAACAAAGGTCACCGACAGGGGTTTCGGAGCCTTCTTTTTTTCTCCCGTTTAAGCGATACGGAGAGGATCTCTTGGATAATATAGTTTCAGACCAGACAAGTGACCAACCGGAGCAGGATCTCAGCGCCATCGTCGGTGAGATCGCCGCAGAGGGTCTTCAGAAGCAGTCTTTTCATCGTCTCTCCTACGAGGCCTATTCCACGATTAACGGATCCGACAGGCTCCGATCTCTCGTTTCCGATTGGGGTGTCGTAGCCGGCTCGATTCCTTCGACCGCCGATGCGGGCGCCATTCTCGGGTATTTCCAGATGATCCTTGGTGATCTGGATGCAGCCCAGGCCACCCTGGAGTCGAATAGCGGTTCGGACTGGGCTTCCTACTGGCTCTGCCGGGTTCTCCTGGAGAAGAAGATGCCCGGAGAAGCCCTGGCTATCGCGAAGAAGTTCCAGGGAGGGTCTCCCGCTTCGGTAGATTTTGCCTACCTGGCTGTTGAGGCGCTTCTTCAGAGCGGCAATATTGACGAGGCTCGCTCGATTCTCGATTCGCTGAAGTCGAGCCAGAGCGAATCCAGCCAGTTCGCCTACGCCAGCGGTCTCTGCAGTGAGAAAGACGGAGATTACAGGGAGGCGATTGATTCTTACCAGCGAGCCACCTCGCTGGACGAAGAAAATTACGACGCTTATTTCCGTCTGGGCTACCTGCTGGGCTTTCATGCTACAGAAGAAGAGGAGCAGAGCGGCCTTGCCCTCGAATACTATGAGAAATGTCTCGAGGCTCGTCCCATCAATACCAACGTGGTGATGAATCTCGGCATCCTCTATGAGGATTGTGAGCGATATCACGATGCTATCCAGTGCTTCCAGGCTGTCCTGAAGCATCATCCGAACCACACCCGGGCCAAGCTTTTTCTCGATGACGCCGTCGCCTCTACCACCATGTTCTACGATAAAGAGCAGGAGAAGAAGGCGGATCGTCAATCCCAGGTACTCAGAATCCCGGTCAGTGATTTCGAGCTCTCGGTGAGAAGCCGCAACTGTCTGCAGAAGATGAACATCGACACTCTTGGTGACCTGATCATGCGGACGGAGCAGGAGCTGCTCTCCTATAAGAACTTCGGTGAGACCTCTCTTACCGAGATCAAGGAGATGCTGGTGCAGAAGAAGCTGCGTCTCGGGCAGGGACTTGACGATCTGGAGAGCGAGCCGCTCTCGCCCAGGAACCCGCTTGAGGCTTCCGCTGATCCACAGGTACTTGATACCCCGATCGATTCACTGAACCTGTCTGTTCGCAGCCGGCGTTGCATGGAGCGTTTGAACGTTCGGTTGGTGAGAGATCTCATCAACAAGACCGAGGTCGAGCTCATGTCAGCCAAGAACTTTGGTATGACCTCTCTTACTGAGATCAAGCAGCAGCTCAACGAGCAAGGCTTGTCGTTGCGCGGCTGATTTTCAGGTAGATCCTGAAAGTTCGAGGTGTCCTTTGTATCACCATCTTAGGGGCAGGCTGATCGAACTGGGCTCCCTGAGCGCGGTTGTGGAGACCTCCGGTGTCGGTTGGCATGTTGAGATCCCTCTGTCAACCAGGTTGTTGATCGGCGATCGCCTTGGGGAAGAGGTTTTGCTCTACACCCATCTCCTGGTCAGGGAAGATGTGCTCAAGCTCTTCGGCTTTTTCACCCTGGAGGAGCGGGAGCTCTTCAGGCTTCTTCTCTCAGTTTCAGGAACGGGACCCAAGATCGCGCTGCAGGCGCTCTCGGCTTTTTCGGTCAAGGAGCTCATACGCGATCTCGGATCCGGCGCTGTCGATTCGCTCAAGCGCATCAAGGGTGTCGGGAAGAAGCTTGCGGAGCGGATGGTGCTGGAGCTCCGGGACAAGGCAGGAGCCCTGCAGTTGGGCGAGTCTGGCAGCGGCGGGTTTGAGCAGCCACCGGAAGGTGAGGCTGGCCGGGTATCCGAAATTGCGATTACCGTGCTGGTGGAACAGCTCGGTTTTTCTCTTAAGGATGCCCGCAAACGGGTGGAGGCGGCCTGTCAGAAGCTGTCAGGGGCTGACTTCCCGGCGAGCGCTCCAGGTGAAGCTGAAGAGATCATCCGGGTCGTTCTCGAGAGCTCCTGATCCTGGCCGCAACAGGTTGGGGTTTCCGGCGGTTTTTTCTGCTGCGAGGGGTCTTTGGAGGTTTCGTAAGTCGCTTCAGATAAAGGACCTCCGCTCCCGGCTTGAAAGCGCCCATCTCCCTATTATAGTTGCCTTTAGAGGAAAAGATCAGAGTCTCTTTCTCTATCAGGACTGCTTCCGGATGTAATTGAGCGGTCCTGTAGCGGTCCCTGTAGCGGTCTGTGTGTGACTTGCGGTTTGTTTGTGGGTTTTCTTTGTCCTGCTGGCAGGCCTTCCGGGAGTGGGTCCCGGGATATGTCGGATTTGAAGAAGTGTGAAGGTCATTCGGCCGACCGGCTTTCTTTTTGAGCGGTTCCGCGGAGGTTCCCGGTCAGCCGAGAGAGGGGAACAAATGAATCTGGGCAGTTGTAGCCAGGGTCCGGGACGCTGCGGTCAAACTGGAAAGACAGCGGCTGGCGCGTTCCTTGTCCTGATGGCAGTGATGGCGTCTGGGGGGCGGCTGATGAGGTCTTCTCTTTCAGCCCAGGAGTCGGTGGCTGTTTCAGAGGTGGCGGACAGCGGTCCCGGCACTGCAGTTCTCGCGGCGCGGCTCGAGCTTGAGCGCGGCAATCGGAGTGCCGGGGTTTCTCCGGTTCCGGAGGCGAGGAAAATAAGGCGCGCAGTCCGGCGCGTTTCGCGGGCGGGTCAGCGCGGAGCCAGAGCTCCATGGGTCGCCATCAGAAGCCTCAGGCCTCCGGCCTTCGAACAGGATGATTTTTTCAGCGAATCCCGTGAGCTCAAGAAGTTCATGACCAGGAGCCTGGAGAATGACTTCGACAGGCCTGTTTTTGATGAGCCTCCAGTTTACGTTAACTATGATCCCGATCCCATGTTCAGGCTCAAGCCTCCTGTCGAGACCCGGCTTGCCAGGGCTGCCAGGAGATTGGCCAAGAAAAAATTCTATGTTGAGCTCAGGCGTAACCTGAAGAGGGAGTGGCAGAAGAACTACGAGAACAGCTCGGGGCTGGCCTACGATAAGTACCAGGAGCAGATGCTGCGCATCAATGAGATCGGCAGGGAGGCTCATGAGTACAACCTGCTGGTTGGAGATTACTATTCAAGCCAGCTCAAGGGAGCGCTCTTTGAGGAGGGCTACGAAGGCGGCGAGAGAGATATCCAGCTCCTGGGCTGGGGCCCCTTCACGATCATGGACTCGGGGTCCATGAAGGTTCATTTCGAGAAGCTTTTCAATACGGAAGATTCCCCCCCTCGCCTGGGGGAGCCCGAGACGAAAACTCCGGGCCGTGAAGGCTTTCTTGTGTCCGATCATTATCGCGTGGACACCAACCTGAGGCTGCGTTTTGACCTCGGCCAGCTTATTGAAGAAGGAGATGCGGTGGGCCTGCTCGAAAGCTATGGCGTGTCGGTCAGCATCGACTGGCTGTCAAAGATTCTCGGGCGCGAGATGCTGACCGCTGAGCTCGAGGCGGAGGTGAACAGGGAGGGCGATTACGCCGTTGCCTTGAACTTCGTTCTCATTGGGAGGTGAGGGGCGGGGGTGGGAGCGCAAACTTCGACGGCCCGGGTTCTGAGCGCCTTGCTTATACTGAAATCTGCTGATAGTATACCGGCGCTGATCCGGCCTCAGGCTCGTGGTGGAGTTTCCCGGGTCAGCCATCTCTCTTCCTTAGTGTCTGTCTTACTTTTACAACTGAAGTCGGCTTCGTGCTGGAATTACGCTTCGTCGCCGCAGAGAAGAAGTGGAATGGTGGGCTCATGATACAGAAGATCTCTGATCAATGGGATGGTGTGGAGAAGGACGTCGGTCGGGTCAGCAGTCCTGAGGGACAGCAGCTGGAGGCGGTAGCTCAAAAGGTGAAGGAGGTTCGTACAGCGCTTCAGACGATGTGCCAGGCCTCGGTTACCAGGGCAACCCTCAAGGAGGCGGTGAGGGAGGTTGTCGTGTCTCTTATCGAAGAAAGAGGCGACGAGCTCTTCCCTGAACTCAAGGATCTGCGGGGCAGGCTGGCGCAGGCGGATGCAGGGCAGGGTTCAACGGCGGCTTCGTCTGCCGGTGTCGCCGGGGTGAGAGAGTCCGTGGATGAGCTCCGCGCCCGGCTCGATTCAATCGAGGCGAGGGCGGGGGAGCTGGGCACCTCGCTTGACGATGGTCTTGGAGCTCTGCAGCTCGATGTCAACGAGGTGCGGGCGGAGGTCGCCGGCACTGGCCGGCAGGTCAACGATGAGCTCGAGGTCGTCAGTGAAATGGTTATGGATATCGAGGAAGGACTCGTGCAGCTCAAGGAGTCCGTTCCGGAAACGGCAAAGACCGTGATGGGTGAGCTGGAAGTTCGCCTGGGTAAGGAGATCTCTGAGATGATGGAACAATTGACCGTGCAAATCGGTGAGCTGAAGGAAATGCTGGGTCGTGTAGAGGAATCGGTTCCCTCCAGGGGAATGGTCGAGAGCCTCGGAGAAGAGGTCGGCCAGCGTCTCGGCCGTATCGAAGAGACCTTCTCGAAGGTCTCCGGGCAGGTGGAGCACATCGACTCTACCACTCCCGAGATCGAGGGCATGGGAGCGCGCTTCAAAGAATTGCGAGAGCAGACAGCCGCGGCTCAGGAAGAGCTGGGCCGCAACAGCGAGGGGGTCGAAGAAATCAGGAGCACCCTTGGCGAACGTCTCGACGACCTCGGGCTGGCTCTGAAGGATGTTGTCTCCAGGTGGGAGAGCGACCAGTCGGCGATGACAGAGAGACTGGGTCGGCTCCGCGACTCGCTCAGGGACCAGCTGAAGGATTTCAATTTCCAGGTTGAAGGTGAGCAGAAGGGGCTGTGGAACAAGCTCAGGGGGAACAAGGATCCCGGCCTGAAGCTCTCCTCGGAAGAATTTGATAACCTGTCCGGGAAGCTTGAGGGAATCATCTCGGGTCTTGAGACGGTCATTTCAAAGAAGGATGAGTCCTGATTCGAGCGCTCCAGCTTTTCCGGAGGCTCTCCCTCGCGAGGGTTAGTGCTTGAAATAAACCCCCGGGTTCGTAAACTCGTGTTTCGATTTTCAGGGAGCTTCCTGATGGGAGGTTTCTCAGGAAGGATCCATTGTGGTGAGCGTAGCTCAGGTGGCTAGAGCGCTTGGTTGTGGTCCAGGAGGTCGGGGGTTCAAGTCCCCTCGCTCACCCCATTTTTACCTTCCCATTATCGAGCGGGCGCGCGTTCGCGGGTTTGCTCAGTTTTTTGCTTCCATGGCGGAATAGGCCCTGGAGGTGAAACGGTCGAGGGCATCGCAGGCTCTCTCTCGCAGTCCCACGCCGGTCTTCAGCTCATCTCCAAGCTCCAGGTACGAGGTTTTTTTGAATCGTATTCTGGCCAGGCGGGCAGACCCTCGGCGTTGGTGGTGCCGATGAGAACAGGTACGTTCGCCTGCCGGCGGGCTGCGGAAATTTATTCTCCAGGTCATTTGCGGAGTATAATTTCTCTGTGCCAAAGCAAGTAAGCGGACCCCATTTTCTGCTCATGATTCCCGGTGAAGATTCCCAGCCGCGCCTGGTGATTCTTCCCGAGGGGGAGACCCTGCTCGGCCGTTCGCAGGAAAACGATATCATTCTCAAGGATTCGGCCGTTTCGCGTGAGCATGGCCGGGTGCTGCGCCGGGGGACGGTGGTTCGTTACGAGGATCTTGGAGACAGGAACCTTACCTTTATTGGCTCCAGTCCAGCCCATGGCAGGGAACTGCGGGATGGCGATATTTTGAAAATGGGGCACTCGCGTCTGGAGTTTCATTCCGGCGCCGCCCTGGCGACACGGGCGCCGGCAAAGGTTGGCGGCATCGCTCCGCGCAGGCGTGTTTCCGATTCCTACAAGGCTAAAACCAGGTCCTCCGGTCTGCCGATGGTGGTCGCGACCGCCGTGCTGGTGGGGATCATCGTGGTGATCTTTCTTTCCAGGGATCCTCCTCCGCAACAGCCGCCCGCCAGTGCGAATACGAACCTCCTCGTTCGGCAGGGACCGCCAGCCCGGAAGGAGAGCCGCTCGAAGTATCCCAAGGTGCCAGAAGTCACCAGGCCGAAGCCGGACGAGGTGAAGCCGGCCGTGAAGCCGCCCCCGGCTGAAGCGAAGCTCGAGCCGGAGGACGGCGGACGGGAGGCGGTGGCCGTAGAGACCCCGGCTCCCGTGGCGAAGAAAGAAAAACCGCCGGCTCCGAAGCCCGTTATCGTGAGGCCGGTGGTTCCGAAGAATGCCGAGGAGGCCTACTTCGAGGCCCATGTCGTTCCCTTTCTCTCAAAGTACTGCAATTCCTGTCACAACCAGGAGAAGAAGAAGGGTGAGTTGGCGCTCAATGGTTATCTTGTCGCTTCCGAGGCGGTTAAGGATAAGCCGGTATGGGAGGCTGTAGCCAAGAAGATCAAGGCGGCCGAGATGCCTCCGAAGAGAAACCCGAGGCCCACAGAAGATGAGGTCTCCAAGGTCGTCGCCTGGATTGACGCGGCAGTCTTCGGACTCAACGAGGGCAAGGGGAAGGACCCCGGCCGGGTCACCATGAGGAGGCTCAACAAGGTCGAATACAACTATACGGTCCGTGATCTTGTCGGCCTCGATCTCGACCTGGCCGATGCTTTTCCCGCCGATGAGATCGGCTATGGATTCGACAACATCAGCGACCTGCTCTCGATCCCGCCGCTGTTGATGGAGAAATACCTCAGGGCGGGCGAGAAGATCGTGGAAGCGGCCTGGTCTAAAGATGAATCCCGCGAGCGGATCCTGATCTGCTCGCCGAAAAAAAAGAGCGAGATGAAGACCTGTGCCAGGAAAATCATCAAGGCCTTCGGGCTCAGGGCTTTTCGGCGCCCCCTGACCTCCAGCGAGACCGCGGCCCTGGTCAGTCTTGTCGAGCTTGCGGTGAAGAATGAGGATGGGTTTGACAAAGGTATCCAACTGGCGGTCCAGGCCATGCTGGTGTCTCCTCATTTTCTCTTCCGGGTAGAGATCGACACAAAGCCTGACGATCCCGAGGCGGTCCGCATTCTCAACGATTACGAACTTGCCTCACGGCTGTCCTATTTTCTCTGGAGCAGCATGCCGGACGATGAATTGTTCGAGCTCGCCCGTACGAGAAGCCTCCGAAGGCGCAGCACGCTTGAAAAACAGGTCGTGCGGATGCTTGCGGACAAGAGATCTCAGGCGCTGGTTAAAACCTTTGCTGCCCACTGGCTTGGCATCCGGACAATGAAGCTGGTCACTCCCGATGAGGAAACCTTTCCCGATTTTGATCAGCAGCTTCGGGATGCCATGTGCAGGGAGACCGAGCTCTTCTTCGAGGAGATCATGAAGAAGGACCTCAGTGTGCTTCTCTTTATCGACTCGGATTTCACCTTTCTCAACCAGCGCCTGGCCGAGCACTACGGTATTCGCGGAGTGAGCGGCGCGAAGCATCAACGTGTCGCCCTGGGAGACGGGCGTCGCGGCGGAGTCCTCACCCAGGGTACTGTTCTGACGATCACCTCTGATCCCACACGGACCTCTCCGGTGAAGCGAGGAAAATGGATTCTCGAACAGATCCTCGGAAGCCCTCCTCCTCCTCCTCCCCCGGGCGCGGATAATTTCGCCGGCAAGGCTACCGAGGAGGGGTTGACCCTCCGCGCGCGTATGAAGCTCCACCGGCAGAATCCCGAATGCGCGGTCTGCCACGAAAAAATGGACACCATCGGGCTGGGATTCGAAAGATTCGATGGGATCGGGACCTTTCGGGAAACCCAGTCCGGAACGCCGATCATTGTGAACGGCACCTTTCCGAGTGGTCAGAGCTTCGAAAATGTGATGGAGTTGAAGAGCCTCCTGCTGCGGCATAAGGCCGATTTCTGCCGCTGCCTGACCGAGAAAATGATGATCTTTGCCCTCGGCCGAGGGCTGGAGTATACTGATACTTCACTGGTAGATGAGATCTCGAAAGAGCTTGCTCTGAGCGGCTACCGGTTTTCGACGTTAGTGAAACAGATCGTCCTGTCTGAGAAGTTCAGAAAACGCAGAGGGGAAAAACCGCTGGCCGCGGTGAAATAGGGCAGAACAAACAGCTGCAGCGATACCGGAGTGAAATGCTGACATGAAAACTGGAAGTCCATTAGCCAGAAGAACGTTTCTCAGGGGTGCAGGGACAGCCATGGCGCTGCCCTTCCTTGATGCTATGCTTCCCTCGGATCTCCTGGTCAAGGCCCACGCCGCTAAAAAGAAATTGCCCCGCCGCATGGCCTTCTTCTATGTGCCCAACGGGGCGCATATGCCGGCGTGGACTCCCGAGAAGACTGGTGTGCTCAGACAGCTTCCAGAGACGCTCGCTCCGCTCAAGGATCTGCGCAGCCATATGCTCGTTCTCAGCGGATTGACCCAGGACAAGGCGCGCGCCAACGGCGATGGCCCCGGCGACCACGCCAGGTCAGCCGCAGCCTTTCTTACCGGGGCGCAGCCCAAGAAAACCAATGGAAAAGATATCAGGGTGGGGGTGTCGGTCGACCAGTACGCGGCTGCCCGAATAGGAAAAGAGACCGCCTTTCCCTCGCTTGAGATCGGTTGTGATAAGGGCAAACAGACCGGAAGCTGTGATTCGGGATATAGCTGCGCCTATTCGCACAATCTCTCCTGGAAGAACGCCTCGATGCCGATGGCCAAGGAGACCAGCCCCCGCCAGCTCTTCGACCGTCTCTTCCCGAACATCTCGGAACAGAAGACCCAGGTCAATGAGCGCTATCGCAAGAGCATCCTCGATTTTGTTCTTGGTGATGCCAAGAAGCTCGGCAGGAAGCTGGGCTCGAGCGACAGCCGCAAGCTTGACGAATACCTGACCGCCGTCCGCGAAATCGAGGGCCGCCTCTCCCGGGCCCAGGCCGACAAGGAAAAGGACGGGGCCCTTCGCAAGCTGCCGAAGGATGCGGAGAAGGTCGGCCAGAGTCTCCCGGGTGGAAGGCCCGGTGATTACGGCGAGCACATCAGGCTCCTCGGCGACATCATGATTCTCGCTTTCCAGGCCGACCTGACCCGGGTGGCGACCTTCATGCTTGCCAACGAGGGCAGCAATAAGAGCTACAAGAACGTTGGCGTTCCCGATGGCCATCATTCTCTATCCCATCACGGCAACGACAAGGGCAAGCAGGCGAAGATCAAGAAGATCAACAAATTCCATATGGACCAGTTTGCCTACCTCATGAAGAAGCTGAAGGCTTCAACCGAGGGGTCCTACAATCTTCTCGACAACTCGATGGTCCTCTACGGCAGCGGTATCGGCGATGGGAATCGTCACAACCATCATGAGCTTCCGATCATCCTGCTCGGCAAAGGCGGCGGCACCCTCAAGCCGGGGCGCCATGTGCGCTATCCGAAGAATACACCGCTCAATAATCTCTACCTCGCCATGCTTGAGCGCATGGGGGCGCCCTGCAAGAAGCTCGGTGACTCCACTGCTCGACTGAACAACCTCTACTCTTCGAAGTACTGATCCCGCCTTCGACAGCTCGCCGCCTCGAGAGGTTTCTCAGCGCGGTCTCTTCTTGGCCTTTCCGTTCAGCTCCCAATGCCATGGGTAATCCAGGTATCGAACGGTGATTGCTCTGCCGCTACCGGCGGCCTGATGAAGGGCAGCGTGGTAGCGGGCGGCGTGGGCCTGGACCGAACCGGAGATGGCCTCGAAGTCAGTGTAATACCATTCGTAGATCGGGCTGAGTTCGAGAAGCCCTTCCTGGTGATCGAAGCGCAGCCAGGTCTCCTTTGAATGCACGAGCCGCGCCTGTTCTTCAAGCTGGGCCTCGAGCTTCGCTCCCGTGTAGGCCTCCTGGCGAAGGGGAGGACAGCCGGCCGCCGCGCAGACCAGCGCGAAGTGGATTCGGGCTTCGCGGAAATGGTTTCTGATCTGGTCGTGTTCGATTTCGTCCAGGCTCAGGCTCTCTCCGCCGATCTTCCAGCGCGGGTCTTCCCATCGTATCTCCTCGGGGATATCGAGGATCGAGTCGATGCGGCCATGGTGGTCCAGCACCAGGCGAAGGGTGAAGGCGTTGTAGGCGTTGATGAGCAGGGCCAGTCGTTCGTCTCTTCCCAGGCGGTCGAGCTCCTGGCCTCCAAGGTTCTCAATATAGCGGTCAAGATCTCCTGAGTTGGCGGCAAGGGCCGGGTAGTCAACCCAGCCTTCAGGGTCGACATGCGTTCTGAGGACCGAGTCCAGGAGGGAGTGGTCCACCACAGATTCTCCTCTATTGGCCGAGTAGCTCTCGGTTAACTCGGCGCGCGGAGGACCAAGTAGATCGACCACCGCCTCACGCAGGAGGTTTGGCTGAAACCGGCTGAGGAGGCCGCAGACGAGGATGAGCGCTCCGGCCGCGGCGAGCAGGATGGTCTTGAGATCGATGCCCCGGGCAGGCGTAGACGGCCGGTCAAATTTACCAAGCGAGGCAAGCTGGCCGCGGGCCAGCCGGGTGACGTAGATTGTCGCGATCACCGTGGCGAGCAGCCCGGCTCCCTGGAGGATCCACCTGGCCGCCTGCAGCGGCTCTTCTCCCGTTGCCGCGCCAGCCGCTTCGCGAGAGATGTAGCCAAGGTAGACGTAGAGAAAGGTGCCGGGAAGCATCGCGATCCAGCTCGCGAGAGTGTAGGTGAGAAAACGAACAGGGGTCAGTCCCCAGAGATAGTTTTGTAGATTGAAGGGGATGGCCGGAGAGAGCCTCATGAGGGCGACCGTCTTCCAGCCGCCCTGCTCGAGCGCCTTGTCGATGGCGGTGAGATAGGGGCGCTGTTCCAGCAGGCGCGAGACCCGGTTCCTGGCCAGGCGCCGGGCAGCCAGAAACGACAGAGCAGCTCCCGCGGTGGAGGCGATCGAGACCGTCAGGGTGCCGACTCCCAGGCCGAAGGAGACCCCGGCAAAGAAGGTCAGGATGGAACCCGGCACCATCGCCACGGTGGCGATGGCGTAGGTGAGGCCATAGAGGATGGGACCCCAGGGACCCGCGTCATCGATCAATGATGAGAGCCGCCTGAGCGATGATTCAAGCGGCAGGGAGCCTGCACAAAGCAGCAGGCCGGAGATGAGCATCAGCGCCGAGATCCAGCGAAGGGCGCTTCCCAGACCTCTTTCCCGTGACAATTCAGGGGCTGGGGAATCGGTCTTCATTTGTTTCTCAGGCGTTGGTTTGGCTTGTTCCTGCCGTTTGAGGCCCTGTAGGTCTTTTACGGCGGTCCCTGGGTTTTGAAAGGGCATCTTAATGGTACACTAGATGGTAAGTAAGTCACTGGCTGGAGTTAGAGTGGGAAGTGGGCTGAATGAGTTTTCATCTGGAAGGGGCGCTTACCCGTGAATAGAGGTTCTTTCGTGTACTCCAGGTTCGTAATTTCTACATACCTGTGCGTAATACTCCTCTTGTCCGGCACCACTGCCGTTGTGCAGGCTGCTCCGGAGAATGATGATTACGCAGATGCCGCTGTTCTCGAAGGTCTCTCAGGCCATTGGACCGGCGACAATCGCGGAGCGAGCCGGGAGCTCGGTGAGGAGCTCCACGCTGACAATGCGGGGGGCTCTTCGGTCTGGTTCCGCTGGACCGCGGTTTTTACAGGCAGGCTTACCGTCTATACCTTCGGCAGCGATTTCGATACCCTGCTCGCCTCCTATACTGGAGAGACCGTCGGCAATACGGTTTTTCTCGAATCTAACGATGATTCCTGGGATGATTTTCAAAGCAGGATCGTCTTTCCCGTCACCCAGGGGCGGGAGTATCGCATTGTTGTTGATGGCTGGAATGGCAATGTCGGGAACATCCTGTTGACCTGGCACCTCTCGCGCTCCGGCGGAGCGCCCGCCAATGACGCGTTCTCCGCGGCCTGGGATCTTAACGGGCCGGCGGGGATGGAGATCGGCAGCAATACCGGCTCTTCCCGGGAAGAAGAGGAGCCCTATCATCTTGGCCAGATTCCGGGTCGCTCGGTCTGGTACACCTGGACTCCCGCCAATGATGGAGAGGCATCTTTCAGCACGAATGGAAGCGGCTTCGATACCCTGCTGGCGGTTTACACAGGTGATTCAATAGATGCCCTGGAGCGTATCACCCAGAACGATGATGTGGACGAGGTGGGTACCCCCGGGTTCAGCCGGGTGCGGTTTCGAGTCTCTGCGGGAGTTTCTTATCACCTGGTCGTCGATGGTCAGAACGAGGATATTGGTGTTTTCATTCTGCGCTGGGTTTTTTCGATCCCCTGCGATTCCCCTCCCCGTCCGGAGGCGCCGGTGCCAGGCGATGCTTCGGTCGAGGTGGGCCGCCGGCTGACCCTGCAATGGAACCAGGCACGGCAGGTAGCTGCCCGGATTGTCTATGGCGAAGATGACCGGATGGAGGCCTACGCGGTCATCCAGGATGATCGGCGCGAAGCTCTCGAGTCCATCGCCATGGTCGTCGACCGCGCCGAGCTGACCGAGAATCCCGATGGGACGTTCAGTCTCCCGGCCCGGACCCTTGGAGAGACAGCCTCCTTCTGCGAAACGGAGAGATTTGTCGATCAGCCGAATCCGGGGATCTGCTCGGCTTTCCTGGTCGGGCCTGATCTCCTCGCTACCAGCGGGCAGTGCCTGTCAGATGACTCCGACTGCGGCCGGTTCGCCTTCGTCTTTGGCTGCAGGATGGAGAGACCTGGAGTCCCCATCCTGGACTTTGATGCTTCCCAGGTCTATTTCTGCGAGGGCATTCTCCAGAACCGGGTTGAAGGGCAGGGCGCCGATTGGGCGGTTGTCCGGGTTGACCGGGAGGTTGATGGCCGAGAGCCCTTTGCCGTTCGCCGTGAAGGACAGGTAGAGGAGGGCCAGGAGCTGCTGGCGATGGGCCATCCATTCGGGCTTCCTCTCAAGGTCTCGGATGGAGCCGTGGTCCGGGATGCCCGTCAGCCTGAAATATTCGTAGCCAGTATCGACGCGGCCTACGGAGGCCCCGGGCGTGGAAGCTCGGGTTCGCCGGTTCTCGACGCGCGAACCCTGCTGGTCGAGGGTATCCTGGTGCGTGGAGAGGAAGATGTTATTGAAGAGAACGGCTGCTTTGTGAGCCTTCGCTGCGGGGATGAGGTCTGTCGCGGGGAGGACGTGACGCGCGCAGCGGAATTCCAGCACCTCGTTCCGCCGAATCTTGACAATGTCATCTACGAGGTCTGGATGGGATCCTGCGGAGGACTGGTCAAGATTGGCGAGACAAGCTCGACCAGCTGGGAGATCGAGGAGAGATTAGACAGGGCCACTCCCTATTGCTGGCGCATCGTGGCACGCAATGAATGCGGCCGCGTTTTTGGTCCGAGCTGGAGCTTCGTGACGACGGCCGCGCTCGATCCGGTCTTTCGCCGGGGTGATGTCAACCAGGACGAGCTGGCCAATCTCAGCGATGCCATCGGCATTCTCAACTACCTGTTCCTCGAGGGAGATACGCCGGGCTGTCTCAACACCGCCGACGTTGATGACTCCGGACAGGTGGATATTACCGATGGAGTCTATCTCTTGAACTATCTCTTCATCGGCGGCGCTCCTCCGGCCGAGCCCCTGGCGGCCTGCGACATCGATGTCACTCCGGATGTCGGCCTGGGCTGCGAGTTCTACACCCCCTGCGGTTTCTGAGGCCCCTG
>DCKY01000105.1:0-19012 GCA_002320775.1 Planctomycetes bacterium UBA1662 | reverse complement strand
CTGAGGCCCCTGCGGTTTCTGAGGGAGGCCGGGCTGCGAATCAGAGTCCGACGATGTTGTAGCCGCAGTCGACGTAGATCACCTCCCCGGTGATTCCGCTCGAGAGGTCGCTGGCGAGGAAGACAGATGCGCCGGCAACCTCCTCGGTCTCGACGTTGCGCTTCAGGGGCGCGCGCTCGGCCACCTGTCCGAGGATGTCGGTGAAACCCGAAATCCCCCGGGCGGCTAGCGTATTGATCGGGCCCGCCGAGATGGCGTTGACCCGGATTCCTTTTTCTCCGAGGTCGGCGGCCAGGTAGCGGACCGATGATTCCAGCGCGGCCTTGGCCACGCCCATGACGTTGTAGTTCTTCACCGCGCGTTCGCTGCCGAGGTAGGTGAGTGTCTGGATGCTGCCGCCATCTTTCATCAGCGGCGCGGCCATACGCGATACCGCGGTCAGGGAGTAGGAGCTCACCTCCTGGGCGAGGAGGTAGCCCTCACGCGAGGTCTGGCTGAAGCCGCGCTCAAGATCTTCCCGGCTGGCAAAGGCCAGGCAGTGGACGAGGAAATCTATCGAGCCGAAGTCCCGGCTAAGGCCTTCGCCCAGGGCGGCAACCTGTTCATCGTCGGTCACGTCACAGGGGAAGAGAGAGCATTCAGCGGGCAGGGTTGAGACGAGATCTTCGACCCGGCCCTTCAGCTTCTCATTCTGGTAGGTGAAGGCCAGCTCCGCACCGGCGTCACTCATACCCTTCGAGATGGCCCAGGCGATGCTGCGTTTGTTGGCAACGCCCAGGACAACGCCTTTTTTCCCCTGGAGCAGGTTTGTCTCAGTCATGGGTCTTTCCTGGAAAAAAGGGTGAAATTCGAGGCAAATATATTCGGTCGTTCGAAGAAACGGCCTGAGCGTGCGTCAGGGCCGGAATTGTGATAGATTTGAACTGGCTGGGCAAGATTTTCTTTGCCGATGGGCTCATCTGAGGGCTATATTCGGCAGTTAAGCGTTGTCGTGCGGCAACGGTGCCAGTCACGCTAAAACCCAGTTGAATAGCATATTTGGGGTTCGTAAAGATGAATACTCTTCGTTCTAGACCGAGATCAACCCGCAGACGCTCCAGAGCGTCCTGCGCCCGTTGTCGGCTGGCTCGAAGATCCCGCATCTGAGAAAACGCCAGGGGGCCGAGAGGAATTCCCGGACCCCGGCGAAGCGGAAACAACCAGATCTTTGAAGGCCAGCCCACTCCGGAATCAGTCACTGGAGTCGGGTTTTTTCGTTTCACGCCCCCATTTATCAGCTAATACCAGGATTAAAGTTTCGTGGAAAACATAGAAGTACTCAAACACGCGCTCCCCTACATCAGGCAGTACCGAGAGAAGACCTTTATCATCAAGGTCGGCGGCGAGCTGTTGCAGGCCGATGGTTTTCTTGATCGCCTCAGCCAGGATGTCGCCCTGCTCTACCAGCTCAACATTCGCGTGGTCATTATTCACGGAGGCGGTCCTCAGCTTTCTGAGATGGCGGAGAAGATCGGGATTGAGAGCGTCAAGGTCAACGGGCGCAGGATCACCGACGACCGCATGATCGAGGTGGCCAATATGGTCTTCAGCGGCGCCTCCACCGACATCCTGGGAGCTCTGCGCAGTCACGGGACGCCCGCGGTCGGCCTCTCCGGAGTCGATGGCGACCTGGTCCAGGCGACGAGGCGGCCGCCCGTGAAGCTGGTTGATCGGGAGACGGGAGAGGAGAAGGAGGTCGACTTCCAGAACGTCGGCGATATCGATGTGGTGGATTCCAAGGTTCTGAATGTTCTTCTCGATAATCGATTCGTTCCCGTGGTCGCGCCGCTGGGAGCCGATCATGCCGGCAACGTACTCAACATCAACGCCGACACCATCGCCTCCATGGTTTCCGCGGCCATGCCAGCCGAGAAGCTCTTCCTGCTGACGAATGTGGGTGGCGTTCTCGAGGATATAGATGATCCTTCGAGCCGTATCAGCTATCTCACAGAGTCAAGCGCCGAGGGCCTGCTCGCCGACGGGGGCGTCTCGGGCGGCATGATGCCGAAGCTGCAGTCGGCTGTCGACGCCGTGCGCGCGGGAGTGAAGCGGGCGCATATTATTGATGGTCTGGCGGACAACTCGCTCCTCTTCGAGGTCTTCACCAAGAAGGGGACCGGCACGATGGTCATCAGCGATAGCGCCGAGTCCGAATACCTGGAGCAGGGATGATGCGAAGCGGACGATTCGAAAAAGGCATGGCCGACAATATGCGGAGTCTCAACGCCTCCATCGGCTTCGATAAGCGGTTCTACCGCGAGGATATCGAGGCCAGCAAGGCCTGGGCGCGCGGTCTGTCGAGGCTTGGCTTTCTCTCCGAGGATGAGCTGGAGCAGATCTGCTCAGGGCTGGACCTGGTCGCCGGCGAGATCGAATCGGGAAGTTTCACCTTCAGCGAAGAGCTTGAGGACATCCACATGAACGTCGAGGCCCGGTTGAGCGAGCTCATCGGGGAGGCCGGGGCGAAGCTGCATACCGGCAGGAGCCGCAATGACCAGGTGGCGACGGACTTCCGTCTCTATGTGAAGCGGGCGGCTGAAGAAGCAGCCGATGCCATCGGGGCACTGATGAAGGCGGTCGTCGAGAGCGCTGAGGCGTGCCAGGATGTCGTTATTCCCGCCTACACTCACCTGCAGCGCGCCCAGCCGGTGCTTTTTTCCCATCACCTGCTGGCCTATGTAGAGATGCTCGAGCGCGACAGGCGCCGGTTCCTCTGGGCCGCGGAGCAGGCCGACTCCTGCCCGCTGGGCTCGGGAGCCTGTGTCGGTAACCAGTTTGGCATCGACAGGGAGAAGCTGCAGGAGGATCTGGGTTTCAGCTCATTAACCTTTAATTCGCTCGATGGCGTGAGCGACCGGGATTTTGCCTGCGATTTTCTCTACTCCGCCTCCATGCTGATGGTTCACCTTTCGCGTTTCAGCGAGGACATCATCCTCTGGATGACCAGCGAATTCGGCTTCGTGCGCCTGGACGATTCGGTTACCTCCGGCAGCTCGATGCTTCCACAGAAGAAGAACCCCGATGCCTGCGAACTGGCTCGCGGTAAGACCGGCCGGGTTGTGGGCCACCTCATCGGGCTGCTGACCTGCCTGAAGGGATTGCCGCTGTCCTACAATAAGGATCTGCAGGAGGACAAGGAGGGGGTCTTTGATACTCATGATACCCTGCTTGGTATTCTTGGGGTGTTTACGACGATGGTCGAGACCATGCAGGTCGACCGGGAGCGTACAGCCGGAAGCCTCGAGGGCGGGTATCTCGAGGCGCTCGGAGTCGCGGACTACCTGACCCGAAAGGGTGTGCCTTTCCGGGAGGCGCACGACCTTGCCGGCAGCTGTGTGAGGCGCGCGGAGGAACTGAAGCTGTCGCTTCCGTCTCTTCCTCTCCCGGAGTACCGCTCCATCCACGAGGCCTTCGAGGAGGATCTCTTCGAGGCGATCTCGGTCGAGGGCTCGCTCGCCGACAAGGATGTGCCCGGGGGCACAGCCCCGAGCCAGGTCGCCGCGCAGCTCGAGCGCTGGAGGGAGGCGCTCAAATGATCATGGGCCAGGCAAAGAAACAGAACCAGGAGACCGGCGCGGTTGCCGGTCGGATTAACGCGCTCCAGGCGCGATTCCAGAAGGACCACGGATAACCAAATGAACCAGGCCAGGAAAATCGTCTTAGCTTATTCCGGAGGACTTGATACCTCCTATTGCATTCCCTACCTGCGCGAGCAGAAGGGCTTTGAGGTCGTGACCGTCACGGTTGACACAGGCGGCTTTGATGCCGCCGAGCTCGCCGAGATCGAGGAACGCTCGAGCTCCCTGGGAGCCATCGAGCACTACACCATCGACGCTCGCCAGGAGGTCTTCGACCGCTGGGTGAGCTACCTGGTGAAGGGCAATGTGCTCCGCGGCCAGGTCTATCCACTGGCGGTGGCGGCCGAACGCGTGGTGCAGGCCGAGGTGATTGCCAGCAAGGTGACAGAGACGGGCGCGGATGCCGTCGCGCATGGCTCCACGGGAGCCGGCAATGACCAGGTTCGCTTCGATACCGCCTTTCATGTGCTGATTCCGGGAATCGAGATTGTCACTCCCACCAGGGATGAGAAACTCAGCAGGGAGGAGGAGTACGACTTCCTGAAGGAGCGGGGCGTCGATATTGACCCGAGCGTTCGCGAATACTCGATCAATTCAGGGCTCTGGGGCTCGACGATCGGCGGCGGTGTGACACACGATTCCGCCACCGAGATTCCGCGTGATGTCTTTGAGCAGGCGGTGGCTGCCGATGAGGTGGAAGGTGGCGAACTGCTCGAGATCGGCTTCGAGAAGGGAGTGCCGGTTGCGCTTGGCGGTGAGGCGCTCAATGGCGTCGACCTGGTAAATAAGCTGGGTGAGCTCTGCCGGGGCTACAGGGTCGGACTCGGAGTTCATATCGGGGATACGGTCCTTGGGATCAAGGGGCGGATCGCGTTCGAGGCCGGGGCGGCGATCGTGCTCATCCACGCGCACCGTGAGCTCGAGAAGATAACCCTGACAGACTGGCAGCGTTTCTGGAAGGATCACATGGCCTCCTTCTATGGAAAGCTGCTGCATGAGGGGCAGGCCTTCGAGCCCGTGCTCAGGGACATAGAGGCCATGATCGATTCTTCCCAGGAGCGCGTGACTGGAACGGCAGGGGTGCGCTTTGGCCCCGGGACCTTCAGCGTAGTCACGACCGCGAGCCCCTGCACCATGGCGGGCGCGGAGGCCGGCGTCTACGGTGAGATGCCCAAGCTCTGGGAGGGCGACGACGTTCGGGGATATTCGACGATTTCAGCGATTCCTTCACGGCTCTACAGGAGCGCCGGGGAGAATGACCAGGCGAAGGGCGAGTGAAGCTTTAGAGAGGGTGAGATGACCAATTCGGCAAACGACCAGTTGAGGGTAGGTGTTTTCGGGGGCTCCGGTTATATCGGCGCCGAGCTGCTGCGCTATCTCAGCGCTCATCCCGCCGTGTCTCTTTCCTGGGTGACCGCGCATTCCAACGTCGGGCAGGAGGTGGGCGCTGTCCTTCCGAATCTCAAGGCCGCGGTGCCCGGAGCCTTCATCTCCCAGGCGGAGGGGGAAGAGAGGGTCTCCGAGGTTGATGTCGCCTTCGCGGCCCTTCCTCACAACGAGTCTCAGAACCTGGTTCCGAGGCTTGCCGAGGCCAGTCCTGAGATTCGTTTTATCGACATGGCCGGCGACTTCCGGACCAATGACGCCCAGGGCTATGAGAAATACTACGGCTGCGAGCATGGCGCCGCTGACTGGCTGCCGCGTTTCACCTACGGCTTCACCGAGTTCCAGCGCGACAAGGTGAGTGAGGCCCGCCTGGTGGCGAATCCGGGTTGTTTCGCCACCGGCATGCTGCTCGCCCTGACGCCGCTGGCCGCCGCCGGGCGGCTCTCGGGAGATGTCTGCCTACTGGGCCTGACGGGGTCCTCGGGTTCCGGAAACAAGCCAAGCTCGACAACGCATCATCCCGAGCGTTTCAGCAACGTACGCTCCTACAAGCCGCTGGCTCACCAGCACATGCTGGAGGTCGAGGCGTTTCTCGGTGGGCTGGGCGAATCCGATTTCAGCCTGCAGTTCGTGCCCCAGTCGGGTCCCTTTGTGCGCGGCATCTTCACGACCGTCTTTACCCCGGGGGTTGGCGCTGCCGAGCTCACGAAAATCTATACCGATGCCTACGACGGGGAGGACCTGGTGGAAGTCATCGAGGGCTCTCCGGAGCTGCGCTGGGTTCAGGGCTCTCCGCGTTCCTGGGTCGGAGTCGGCGGCGAGGGAGATCATGGCGTGGTGTTTACCGTGATCGACAACCTCGGCAAGGGAGCCGCAAGCCAGGGAGTGCAGAACATGAACCTGATGTGCGGCCTGGATGAGACAGAGGGTCTTCGCGCGCCGGGTGGATTTGTTTGATGGCCGCGGACGTGTTCGGTTGGAAGCAATAGGAGAATCAGGCAGGATGAATTCAAAAGAAACCGAGGATCGCTATATCCTTCCGACCTACAACAATATTCGTTTTCCCCTGAGCTTCGTTCGAGCTGAAGGAAGCTATGTTGAAGATGATTCGGGCGGCCGCTACCTCGATCTCTATGGAGGGCACGCCGTCTGCGTACTGGGTCACTGCCATCCGAGGTGGGTGGAGGCGATCGCGGAGCAGGCGGGCACCTTCGATTTCTATTCGAATCTCTGCTATTGCCCTGTTCGGGCGGAGGCCGCCAGGCTCATGGTCGAGCGGTGCTATTCCATGCACCAGGCGTTCTTCTGTAATTCCGGAGCCGAGGCGAATGAGACCGCCCTGAAGATCGCCCGCAAGGCGACCGGTAGAGAATACGTTGTTTCCATGGAGGAGGACTTCCATGGCCGGACGATCGGCGCGCTCAGCGTGACGGGCTTCGAGAAATCGCGCGCCCTCTTTCCACAGAACATCTCCCAGTGGACTCGTTTTCTTCGTCTTGGCGACCTGGAGGCTTTTGATTCCCTTGATCCGGAAGAGATCGCGGGCGTCATCCTCGAGCCTCTCCAGAGCGTCGTCGGCGTCAAGATGGCCGAGCCGGAGTACTACCGGGGGCTGCGGGACTGGTGTGACCGTACCGGCGCCGTGCTGATCTTCGACGAAGTGCAGACCGGAAACGGCCGAACCGGGAAGTGGTTTGTCGGTGAGCACTGGGGGGTAGAGCCGGACCTCGTGACCACGGCCAAGGGCCTGGGCGGGGGCTATCCTGTCGGCGCCGTTCTTGCTAATGAGAAGATCTCGGCCACGGTGGAAGCCGGAGACCAGGCCACCACCTTCGGGGGAGGTCCGCTGGCGGCCGCGGCGGTGGCCGCGACCTATCGTATCATCGAGGAGGAGGGCCTCGTCGAGCAGGTGGCACGGCTGTCCAGCGGCGTCATCGAGCGCCTCGGAGGATATGTCGGCCGGGGAATCGAGGAGGTCCGGGGCCTTGGCTATCTTCTTGGCGTGCGTTGCGAGAAGCCGGCGAAGGAGATCCAGGCGGCTCTTCTCGAGCGCGGGATCCTGGTTGGTACCTCCGGAGATCCCCAGACTTTCAGGCTTCTACCTCCACTGACGGTGAGCGAGGAGGAGTGGGACATTTTCTTCGCGGCGCTGGATGACATCTTTTCCTGAGGGGATTTTCGCACGCCTATAATGGCTTGCACATCCCCGGCTAAAGTGGGACATTCAACGCCTTCAACAGACTGGTGGAGTCGTCAGATGCGGCATTTCTACAGCTTGAACGAGTTTTCCTCTGAACAGATAGGGGAGTTTGTTAACAGGGCTCTCGCCTTCAAGGAGAACCCCTATTCGGAGGTTCTTGACCATCGACAGATAGCCCTCCTTTTTCTGAACCAGTCCCTGCGTACTCGTTGTTCCTTCGAGGTAGCGACCAGGGAATTGGGAGGAGATGTAAGCACCCTCGATGCCGAGACGCTCTTCGCCCTGGAGACCGAGTTCGGTAAGCGCATGGACGGCGCCTCAGCCGAGCATGTGAAGGAGGCTATCGGCGTCTTCTCGCGTTACTTCTCGGCCCTGGGCCTGCGCTCCTTCGCGCGCGGGGAGGACCAGCAGGAGGATCTCCTGGACAAGACCTTTACCACGTTTCTCGAACACGCGAAGATCCCGGTCTTCAATATGGAGTCGGCACTGTACCACCCCTGCCAGGCGCTCGCCGATCTCGTGACCATCAAGGAGCTCTTCCAGGACTTCCAGGGACGCAAGGTCACCATTACCTGGGCGAACCATCCGCGCGCTCTTCCGATGGCTGTTACCAACTCGGCCCTGCTGGCCATGACGAAGATGGGGATGCACGTCACCCTCGCTCATCCGGAGAAATTCGAGCTGCAGGAGGGGATCATGAATATGGCCGGCGACTTTGCCGGCGAATCAGGCGGCAGCGTAGAGGTTGTCCATGATCGTCTCGAGGCGGCAGCCGATGCAGATGTGGTCTATGCCAAGTCCTGGGGCTCCCTGCTGCGTTACGATGACCCGGCCGCCGAGCAGGATCTTCGCGACAGCCTGAAGGATTGGGTGGTGGACAGCGAGATGATGAGCCGTACCCGTAGAGCCTATTTCATGCATTGCCTGCCGGTGCGCAGGAATGTCGTGGTCAACGATGACGTTATCGACAGCAACCGGTCCGTTGTTCTGCAGGAGGCGGAGAACCGCCTCCATGCCCAGAAGGCGATTCTTGAATGGATTTTTTCCTGAGCGACTCACGCCGCGTCCCCAGCTTTGCCTCGCGGCGGCCGGCAAGTTTTCCGCTTGTCGGGTGTTTGTTGGCCGCGTTGATCCTGGGGCAGGGCCTCTGGTCCGGACGAACCCTGGGGGAGCCCCTCGAGGCCGGAATCCCGCCGGAGTCGGTTCTCTTCCTGCACTGGCAGAACGCGAAGGATTCGGGCTTTGCCTCCACCTATCTCGGTCATTTGCAGGAGAAGATCGCGCGCTCAGGGTTCCTTGACACGTTTTTCCGCCACCTGGAAGAAACGTTCCCTCCCGCTTCGAGAAAGGCTTTCACATCTCACCTCAAGCGCTGGCGAGGCATCGTTTCCAGTCTGCCGTGGTGGCACCTTGCCTCATCCGAGGTGGCGATCGGCGGACGGGTAGGGGCCCGGGGAACCTTTGAGTTTATTCTCCTCTTTCGTAGAGAGAAAGAGAAGGTCGCCGCGGAGCTGTTGGGCTTGCGGGATCTGCTCTACGCCTATTCCAGCCTGGGTGAAGAATATGAACTCGAGGTTGGCATTCGAAACGGCGCGGCGACCACGGTTCTTCAGAATGGTCTCGACCTGCTTGACCAGATAGCGGTCAGCGCCCAGGGGAACGTGATCGGGATTTCGACCTCAGCCGCCCTTCTTCGCCGAAGCTTCCAGTTGCTCTCCGGCGAGACACTCTCTCCGGGCTTTACCCGGACACCTAGCTACGAGCAATTGCAGAGTAAGATGAAGAAGCGCCTTGGCAAGAAGCCTCCCACCGGGAAGGAGACTGCGCGTTTTGAGTTTATTTTTCAACCGCGAGGAGTTCTGAAGGATGCGCTGATCCTGGACGTGATCGAGGAGTATCACTATCTCGCCAGCTTCACGCCCGCTGGGACGGAATCGAGCTCGCGCACTGTTCTCAGCGAGGCTATCGGCAATCCGTTGAGAAAGGCGGTTGCCGGTCAGCCCTCGGCTGAGGGGCTGGCCGCAGGAATTTCGGCTGACGCAGTCTCCTACAGCGCCACCTCGGGGACGGATCCTGCGGGAGTCTATGAGTTCTGCATGGAGTTGCTTGTCAACATTACAGGGAATGCGGAATCAGCCGAGCGGTTTGAGCGTGAGCAGGCCAGGCTTGGTATTCGCCTGAGGCGCGAGATTCTCCAGAACCTTACCGGGCGGCGAGTGACCGCTGTTTTTCCTCCATCGCCGGGCGCTCGCGCCCCACGCGCGTTTCTTTTCGAGGTCAAGGATGCTGACAGGGCCTCCAGTGCGATTTCTGGAGCCGTCGAGGCTCTTGCCGGGCCGCTGAGGGAGTGGAACCTGGAGCTTGGCAGCAAGACTGAAGAGGGAGCCAGGGAAGGCTTTCATGTTTTCAGCTCGGGCTTGCTGGGATTCGATATCGCCTTTGGAGTGCGAGGGAACTTTCTGGCGCTGGCCACATCTCGAGAGGCTTTCAGGAAGGTTGCCGCCGCCCTCGAGGGGAAGTCAGCCTCCCTGGCTGATGCCGGGGGCCTCAAATGGCTGCCGAAGTCGGACCTTGCGGTCGACAGCTTCTACAAGGGCGTGGGCTCGGGGCTCTCCGACCCCGGCGACTGGCTGCTGAAGATCGGCGGCTTATTGGGTACCCTGCTTCCGGATCCCAGGGAGCCGGCTATTTTAAAGCCGTTCCTGATCTCGCTGCCCCGCCTGGAGGGCGCGCTGCGTTCTATGGATGTCTTCAGCGACAGCTCTGGATATTCTCTGCGTGATGGGCGTGTTTTTTTCAGCACAGCCTCCAGCAAATTGCGCCCTGTCGCCGGGTTTTAAGCCTTCTCGTCGGTATAAATCTCCCGACGTTCTTGAGCCATTGGGGAGCGTCCTGCATACTGGTTGCAGTGCCCAGTGGCTTGGAATGAGCGGCTGGTAGATTCACAGACGCGCCCGGCCTTCGAGGGGAGCTCTTCAGGTCATGTTACAGTGCCAGGCTTGTAAAAGCTGGAACGAGGATGGAGCGGCCTTTTGCACTCAGTGCGGCCAGCCGGTCGGCGGAGGCAAGAGGCGCTGGGGACTGCGTCACACGCTGGTTCTCATCGCAGGGCTGGCGGGGATCCAGGCGGCGGTCTTCTTTTATTTTTTCCAGCAGCCTGTCGAGCCTGGCGTGCCGCAGGGGCAGGGACAGCCGCGCTCCGTCGCCGTGATGAAGCCGGTGGTTGAGGGAGAGACTCCCGCGCCGCCGCCGGCCACGGAGGGGAAGCCGCTCTCGAGTCGGAAGAAGCCTGGACCTGTTGCGAAGGCTCCCTCCAGCCCGCCCGTGGATCGCAAAATCAAGGTCGATTCGGCGCTGGCCATTCTCGAGCTCTTTGACAAGAGCGGCCAGTTCGCGCGGATTGCACAGGGGGTGGTTGTCCATCCCGATGGAGTGGTGCTGACACGTTACAGCCCTCTTCTTGGAGCTTACAAGGTGAGATGCCGCCGTGAGGGCGTAGCCGGGAGCATCCCGGTCACAGGTATCATTCGTTACAATCAGCCCTCGGACCTGGCCCTGCTGCGCCTGGCCAGGCCGGGACAGAAGCTGGCCGCCCTGGAAATCATCACCCGTTCTACAGCGGATGGGTTGACCAATGAGGAGGAAATCAACATCTTCGACGGCCCCGGGGGACGACCGGCAAGGATCGCCGAGGCTTTCTTTTCCACCGCGGATGGGCATTCGGGAATCCTGCTGGCTGCTTCGCCGGGAATTGATGAAGAGTCCTTCCTGGCGGTCTCAAAGGCGGGGGAGGTCATCGGGTTGTGCCGCCCGATGGTGGGCAATGTTGTGGGGCTTCCCCGCAGGACGATTCCCGCCCGGCCCCAGGGCTTGCGGGTGTTTATTGACCCTGCCAGCGTTTTTCTGCGGGAGTTCCTGGTCGAGCCCGTCGGTTCTACCGTGGCTGATAATACGATGAGAATTTACGAAGGTACCTTTGATGATCTCGAGGCCCGGGCACGTGAGAGCTACCGGACGAAGCGCTGGGGAGAGGCCATCGAGCTTCTGCAGAAGGCGCTCGAGCGCGGGAATGTCGAGAATGTCGAGGTGGTGCGGCTTGACAAGTTATTCGATTTTTTGCGGGAGAGCTACCTGGGAGAGATCGGCCGTCTGCAGGACAGGCGCCGCTTCGAGGAGGCCGCCGAAATAGCTCGCCGGGGACTCGAGTCCTTCGCCAGGGATGGGATTCTATGGTTTAAGCTGGCTGAGCTCTGCGCCGAGCTGGAGCTGACCCGCGAGGTGATTGACGCTCTTCTGCAGGTCCGGGAGCTCGAGAGCTCACGGCGAATCTCTCCCATGCTGGAAGGAGCCTATCATCAGCTGGCACGGGATGCGCTCAAGGAGAACGACGGGCGCCGGGCGGAGCTGGCCTATGTCGAGGGGCTCGAGCAGATCCCCGATTCAGCCATACTCAGGCTGCATCTCGGACAGCTTTACCAGGAATGGGAGATCTACCAGGATGCGATCAGGCTGCTGGAAGAGGCGAAACAGCTCGATTCCGCCCTGGCCCAGAAATCGGATGCCCTGCTGGGTAGAATTGACGACATTCTCTCGAGCAGGGAGGCGGTTGTCATTCCCATACCTGAAGGGGCCCCATCGATCAGCGCCAAGGTGCTGCTGGATGGAAGGATGGAAGAGACCTTCGTGATCGATACGGGCGCCACCTATACGGCTATTTCGGAGACTCTGGCGCGTCGGTTAGGTTACGCGTTCGAGCGCGGAGAACGGATCAACGTGACCACGGCGGCCGGCAGGATGCAGGTCCGTAGGATTCGCCTGGTTTCCGTCTCACTGCAGGGATACGCGGTGCACAATCTACCCGTCATCGTTTTGCCGGACAGCAAGGGGAGGAGCATCAATCTCCTCGGGCTCAATTTCCTCAATTACTTCAAATACAGTGTCGATTCGGCCCGCGGGGAGTTCCGGCTCGAGCGTCCCTGAGGGGTCCGCCGATCGCGAGTCGTTCCGGTAGAATGTTCGGCATCAAAAAAAGGAGCCGGAATTCATCCGGCTCCCTTCATTTTTAAGCTGGTTGTTCGGCTTCGTGACGCCTACTTGGGCTTTCCGCCTCCAGCTGGAGGAACGGGTCCGAAGACCTTCGGTTTCGCCGGCTGAGGTTTCGAGGAGAGAGGGCGCGCTGTGCCGCCGTTGAATTTCTTGGTCGAACTCTTGCGGGTGATGGATGACCCCATGGAGGCCGTGGCGTTGATCTTGATCTCCTTCAGGGTCGGATCATCCGTGGCGACCAGGATCTTCTCCACGACTCTTCTCGTTCCGGCCTTGGGCTTCTTGAAGAGCTCTACGGAGAGCGCGTATTCCTTGCCGGGGGTGATTGTCGACAGCTTGGTCTTGAAGTGCTCCCCCTGGAGACGGACTCCCGTGATGTTGAAGGTGTGGTTGGAGTCGAGGCTCTTGATGCGCAGCTCCTTGGTCGGAAGAGGGCTGCCAGCCTTGTCGAGCTTCTCGGTTTCTCTGCGGCTGAAGTAGACCGAAGGAGGACTCGCTTCAATGCGGTCTTTGACAGTGATCGATACGCGCACAGGCAGGTCGAAGCTCTTGTCCTTGACCGTGACATTGGCGTCAATTTCCGCATAGTGATATTTGCGAGTGTCTTCCGGAAGTTTCGGGGTAACCAGCAGCTCGTAGGAGCTGTTCGCTTCGACTTCCTTCATCTCAATGCTGACGATTTCGCTTTTGCTCGAGGCCTTGTTGAGCTTGAAGGAGTTTTTAGAGGACTTCTTAAGGCTGATGGTGAGCGGCTTGATCGGAACTCCCCGTACGACGGTAATCCTGGGCAGCTTGGGTTCGATCAATACCGCGGTCTCGATTTTTCCCGTCATGGTGAGGGTCTGGGTGGTCTTGCTGGCATTGGTGCTGATCTGGGCCGTTTTACGGATGGTTCCTGAAAATTTCTTGGTGTCGACCTTCAGGGTAATCTTGCCGGTGGCCCCGGGCGCGATGACCTGGCCTTCTCCGCCGACCGTGGTGCAACCGCAGGAGGGCTTGATCTTTTCAATTCGCAGGGGAGCTCCACCGCTGTTCTTGACGGCGAAGTCATGGATCACTACCTCGCCTTGCAGCACCGAGCCCCAATCGAAGACATCATCGGTGAACTTGGACACGGGCGGCGCGAAGTTTTTCGGCGGCGGCTTCAGGAGGTAGCGTTTTTTCTTGGTGCTGCCGGTCTTGGCCGGGGCGACCTTTCCAGCCTGGGGAGCCTTGGTGGTCTTCTCGTCCTGGGATGAGATCTGTCCCGTGAAGAGCAGTCCGAACACAAATGCCAGGGCCACAACCAGACCCTGACGATGGATCATTCTCTTAGAAAAGGTCAGCATGACGTTACTTTAACTCCAAAACGAAATAATGGTGAATTGCCTGTCCCGGTCGGCCTTCATTTGCCGGTTAACTGGACCCTCCAGCAGTGTTACTTGCCCTCAAGGTTCTTTTTCGCGGGGTTGGTGCTGTTTTTTGTAGGTTCATTCATGTTGAAAATAGCTGTGAGTTTGAATTCCTGCAGATTCGGGTCATCGTCGTCGGTGTCGATGAAAATGGTCTCTGTGATTTTCCCTGTTGTGGTGGCATTGGGTTTCTTGGCAAGTTCAATGGCCAGCTTATACTCTTTGCCGGGGGTTACGGTTTCGACTCGGGCCTTGAGATGTTCACCCTGAATTCGAATCCCGGCGATGTTAAAGCTGTGGTCCGGGTGGAGGCTTTTGATGGTTATCTCCTTGGTTGCAGGGGCAACGCCGGGTTTGTCGAGCGCATCGCTATCCTTTTTATAGAAGTAGACCGACTTCGGGTTCATATCGATGCGCTTTTTGATCGCTATTGGTAGATTCACTGGTAAGTCAAAGGTCTTTCCTTCGACGGTTACATTCGCAACGATATTTGCGGTGTAAAATTGAACTTTGTTGTCAGGATCAAGCACAAGAGGGAGCTGTGGAGTAACGGCCAGTTCGTAGTTTCCATCCTCGAATGCTAGCAGTTCAAGAGCGACGAGGGGTGGCGATGTACGTCCACGGATTCTGTTTGGACAGGACACCTTGTTGATCTTGAAAGCTTTTTCCGTGCCCTTCCTCAGGGTTATTTTTGTTGGCTCAAGCGGGACGCCCGAGACTTTTACGAGTCCGCGTTTGGCTGGCGGCGGCTCCTGGACAATAGCTGCTACGACCTCTCCTTCCATGGCCAGGATCATCTTTTCTCCGCCCTTGGTTATCACATCGGCGGTTTTTCGGATTTTTCCGGCGTCTAATCTAATAGTTTTGACTGACAGGGAGACCTTGCCTGTGCCTCCGGGAGGTATTGTCTTGGTCCAGTCACCTTTAGTGCAGCCGCAGGCAGGCTTGACATTTTCTATGATCAGGGTCGTGAGGCCTGGGTTCTTGATTTCAAAATCGTGAAAAACCACTTCTCCCTGATAAACCGATCCCCAATTGAAGGTGTTGCCGTCACTGCTCACTTTAGGCTGCGGGAGATTATCTGGCGGAGTCTTCAGGGAAGACGTCCCTTTTTTTTCCTCAGGCGCCGGCGGCTTTGCGACCTTTTCCGCAGTTAGAGCCTTCGTCGTATTGTTTTTCTTTTTACGGAGGAGCTCTTCAAGCTCGCTGACCGTCAACTCTTCTGCAGAGGTCCCTGCAGAAGGCTCCGGCTGACACCCTACGCAGGCGATGCTACACACCAGCAGCGCGGCAAAGGCTGTTTTCGTGCAGAACTGGAGCCCTGTTAAATCTTCCCTCAACCCTAAGCGGTTTTTTGGGCAATTTTTAACTGTCAGCATGTTGTTACTACCGATTTTTAAATAAAGGCCGCATGGACTCAATTGACGTTAGTGAACCAGTTTACTCTTCAGTCCAACTGGTCTTCTGCAGGCCGGATACCACCCTGGAGTCCCATCCAGCTATCTGTGGATGGGGAAAAATACGATTCCCGATTATATCACTAAAGAGCAGATGTTTTCTACCGGGGGCAATGATGGGGTTTGGTTGAAGAACAGGCCGGGAGGCCGGTATTACCGGTCCCTGGAAGGAGAGTACGCTTCAGGTCGTGGAAATCGTAAACCCGGTCTCCCAAATCTCTGCTTTCTTGCTTCACCGGGTCAGCGGTGGCAATATGGGCCGGATGATCGGTCTGCCTCATAGCTATCTGAGTTCGGAATATCCGGGTATTGGAGGACGGATTCGCGAGGAGCTGGAAGATTTCTTCGTGGAAGAGATCCCACTTTATCAGCCCTGCGGAGAGGGAGAGCATGTCTACCTGCGGATAGAGAAGCGTGATCTTTCAACCATGGAGGCGGTGCGTATCCTCGGGCACAAGCTGGGCCGACGTCCGCGTGATTTCGGGTATGCCGGACTCAAGGATCGCAAGGGAGTCACTCAGCAGACGATCAGCCTGGGCGGGGTGAGCGTTGACGAGGTTCGTTCCCTCGAACTCGAGAAGATCGAGATTCTTTCGGTCAAACGCCACCTGAACAAGCTACGCCTGGGGCATCTGCAGGGGAACAGGTTCAGGATCCGTATTCGCGGCGTGTCAGCCGATGCCGAGAAGCTTGCGGAACCCATCTTTCGCCTCATCGGGGAGCTGGGCCTGCCCAATTATTTTGGTCCGCAGCGTTTTGGCAACAGGGGGGACTCTCACTGGATCGGGCGCGCCTTCCTGGTGAAGGATTATCGCCGCGCCATCTGGCGCATTCTCGGTTGCCCGTCTCTGACGGAGAAGAATCCGAATGTCGTCGCCGCCCGTCGCCTGTTTATGCAGTTTCGCTGGAGGGAGGCCCTGGAGAGGTTTCCGGGAAGCTACAGAGAAGAGAAGAAGCTGCTGAGCTACCTCTTGAGGGTTGGTGAAAAATACAAGGGTGCCTCCAGGCTCGTACATCGCAGTATCAAGAAGCTCTATTTCTCCGCCTTTCAGTCCTATCTTTTCAACGGGGTGCTGGAGGAGAGGATGCGTGCGTCCGGCGGGGACCCAGGCAGGCTTTTTGAAGGCGATGTCGCTCATCGCCATGATGATGGAGTCACCTTCTACGTCGATGATCCAGCCGCAGAGGCCGAGCGTGTCAGGAGGTTCGAGATCAGTCCGACAGGACCCATGTTCGGCAGAAAAATGCGCATCCCCCGGGGCTATGCCAACGAGGTTGAGCTGGAGGCCCTGGCCGGGCAGCGATTGGATCACAAGGACTTCCACCATCTACAGCAGGGCTGGCGTATGGAAGGAGGCCGGCGTCCTTTACGAGTTCCCGTCACCCAGCTCAGCGGCCGGCTGGAAGGAGATGGGATGGTCGTGGAGTTTTTTCTTCCGCGAGGCTCCTACGCTACGACCCTGCTCAGAGAATTGATGAAGAACGAGACGATTCCGCCGGCCTATGCGGACAGGCTGACTTGTAAGCAGGACCTTGCCGATGTATTTTTAGCGCCAGAAAGAGCAGGTTCCAGATGATCAATGAAACGGAAACGGGACTGGATTTCGCCGAGTCCCTTGCAGCCGCCACCCCGACACCCGGAGGCGGGGCCGCCGCGGCGAGGGGAGGCCTGCTGGCCACCTCCCTGGTGAGGATGGTGACGGGGATTTCTTTGCAGAAGATAGAAGCTCCTGACTCCGAAGAGAGAGAGGAGGATCCCGGCCAGGCTCTTCTCGAGGGAACTGGAGACAGCGCCAGGAAATTGGGAGAGCGTTTTCGCGCCCTGGAGGCGGCCGACATTGCTGTCTTCGATGATTTCATGTCAGCCATCAGGCTGCCGAAGGAAAGCGAAGATGAGATAGCATCTCGGAAGCTGGCCCTGCGAGATGCTGCAGAGAAGGCGACAAATGTTCCCCTGGATACTCTCGCGGCTTGCCTGGAGATCTTCGAGTTGATTGATGGCCTGCTCGATGCGGCCTCGATCGGAACGGTTCGCCTCGGGGCTGACAGTGACCTGGGAGCGGCCCTGGAGTTCTCCAACGCGGCCTTCAGGGCGGCGGAGTTGAACATCAACGCCAACCTCTCCATGCTGAAGGATGATCCTCGCCTGGAGGCTCTGAGCACGCGTTATAGCGCCCTGAGGGAGCGCTTTGAGGAAGACTTCCCGGTGCTTCGTACTCGGGTTCTGGACTGGCTCAAGGACCACTGAGGGGCTTTCTCGAGCTGAATCCGGAGGACGCGATTATTCGAGGAAGCCTTCGAGCGAGCGGCTGCGGGTGGGATGCTGCAGCTTCTTGAGAGCGCGGATTTCGATCTGGCGAATCCTCTCCCTGGTAACCTTGAACTTTTTGCCCAGCTCTTCGAGGGTGCAGGTCGTGTCCCGTCCGATTCCATAGCGGAACTTGACGACCTCCCGTTCGCGGAGGCTGAGACTTTTGAGCACCTCTTCGAGGCGGTCTCGCAGCATCTCCTGGGTGATGGCCGTGGTGGGAGATTCCAGGCTCTTGTCTTCGATCAGGTCGCCAAAGGTGCTGTCCTCGTCGTCCCCAAGCGGGTTGTTGAGAGAAACCGGAGACTTGGAGAGCTTGAGAGCCTTGCGAACTTCTTCCCGAGGCAGGTCCATGTCCTCCGCTATATCGAGGATGTTCGGAGCCTGGCCATTTTTGAAGGTCAGCTCCCTGCTGATGCTCATGAGCTTGGTCATGGTCTCCGACATGTAGACCGGCAACCGGATCATGCGGGACTTTTCAGCAATGGCTCTTGAAATCGCCTGGCGGATCCACCAGGTGGCATAGGTGGAGAACTTGAAGCCTTTGCGGTATTCGAACTTTTCAGTAGCTCTCATCAAGCCGGTGTTTCCTTCCTGGATAAGGTCCAGGAAGGAAAGTCCCCGCTTGCGATACCGCTTCGCTACACTCACCACGAGTCTGAGGTTACCCGAAGCCAGGCTGCTTTTAGCTCTCTCGTAACGGAGGAACTCTTCTTCAGCCTTGGCTGCGCGTAGAAGGAAGGAATTGTAGTTCTCGAAGAGGGCGACATTCACTTCCCTCAGAGCGGTATCATCAAGGTGGCGTCGGCGCTGAACTGGATTTGGCAAAACCCTGCGTATAATTTCCCCAAACTGCACCAGGGCACTTTTCCAGCGCGCCAGATAACTCAACTTGATGTGGTACTCCTCGATGATCAGAACCGTTCGCTTGATCCTCTGGAGTAACCGCTTCTGAATCCGGGCAACCTCTGACTTTTTCGATTGCCCCTTCGAGATCTCGGTAGTTTTTTTCTTATTCGCTTTGGCACCGGGCGTCGGGAAATTGAGTCCCGCGATCGTCTTCTTCAGTACGTCAAAGTCTTTGACATTGGCTTTGAGGTTCCTCTCGAGCGCGGCCAGTGATTTCTCGAGCCTCTTGAAGAACTTGGCCCGCTCACCTTTCTGGGAGAGGTTCACATCGAGAGCCTTCTCGATCATGATCTCTTTGCTCATGATGAGTTGAAAGAGCTCGATGACTCTCTGCTGGCCGTAGCGGGTGGCGTAAAGTTCCCGCCTGAGGTTGATGCGCGAGGCCTCGATCTCCTTGGCGTATTCGACTTCCTGCTCGCGAGTGAGAAGGGAGATGCCGGACATCTGGCTGAAATACATCCGGATCGGGTCGCCCAGTTTGCGGATCGCGGCCGATTGATCGTCTTCTTTTTTCTTTTCGAGAAAGCCCTTCTCCAGGACCTTGATGCCCTCTTTTTTGAGAGCTTTGCGAATGCGGGTGAGATAGGGGGGATTCGAGTGAGCGTCCGCTGCAAGCTCGAAGATGTCTTCGTGGCTTACAGTCTTGCTCTTGAGATTCTTGATAAGGCTTGCGACTACGGTTTCAACTGGCTCCAAGG
>DCKY01000123.1:35953-36091 GCA_002320775.1 Planctomycetes bacterium UBA1662 | reverse complement strand
CCAGTCCTGTCCCCAGAGGTAGGTGACGAGGCCGAATTTCATCGAAGAGCCCGGCGGGGGCAGAGCGCTTCGCAGCAGAGCTGACGGTGAGCTGAGCAGGGCTCCGGTCGTCGCGGCGGCGCCGGTTCTTAGAAACAT
>DCKY01000123.1:35218-35615 GCA_002320775.1 Planctomycetes bacterium UBA1662 | reverse complement strand
CTTCGCGATGCGGTCTTCTTCATTCTGCGAATCTCCAGGAGAGTGTTTTGCGTATTTTCCAGAACCTAACGCTATTGCCTTTGGCGTCCTGACGCAAGAGAGTCTCCGTATTTCGGAGGCGTCCGGTTTAATTCAGTGTTCTTATGGTGGAAGCCTTCCTGAGGGATTGCTAAATTAAGGGAGGAATCGTGCCCCAGGAAAATCACCTCGAGGTTCTACCGGGATGACCTTCAATCGAGCCGCCGCCGGCTTCTATTTCACAGCGCTGCTTGCCTTCACGGGCGGGCTTCGAGCTGATTCCGCCGCATCTCCGGAGGCTCTTCAATTCTTCGAGAGGAAGGTGAGGCCCCTGCTCGCCGGCAGTTGCTACAAATGCCACGGGCAGAAGAAGCAGAAG
>DCKY01000123.1:24384-34827 GCA_002320775.1 Planctomycetes bacterium UBA1662 | reverse complement strand
CGGCAAGCCGCAGGAGAGCCTGCTGGTCAGAGCCGTGAAGTACCAGGACCCCGAGCTGAAGATGCCGCCGAAGCAGAAGCTCTCCGCTGACCAGGTCGGTATTCTGGTGCGTTGGATTGAACTGGGGGCGCCCTGGCCGAAGGAGGAGACCGGAGGCCCCGACCGCCGTGCTCCCGGGCTGGCCGTGACGGACAAGGACCGTGACTGGTGGGCCTTTCGCAAGGCCAGCGGGACTCCGGTCCCCGGGGTCAGGAAGGCCGGCTGGGTGAGCAATCCGGTCGATAACTTTATTCTCGCGAAGCTGGAGAGCGGCGGCTTTGAGCCTGCGGATCCAGCCAGCCGGCGCGAGCTCATCCGGCGGGCCTATTTTGATCTCATCGGGCTTCCTCCAAGCTATAAGGAGGTCGAGAGCTTCGCCGCAGATGATTCTCCCGGAGCTTTCGAAGGTCTCATCGACAGGCTGTTGGCGCGACCCCAATACGGTGAGCGCTGGGGTCGGCACTGGCTTGACGTGGTGCGTTTTGCCCAGACCAACGGCTATGAGCGAGATGGAGAGAAGCCCTATGCATGGCGCTATCGGGACTACGTCATCCGCAGCTTCAACCAGGACAAGCCCTACAACCGCTTCGTTATCGAGCAGCTTGCCGGAGATGAGCTCGATGATGCGAACAGGGATTCGATCATCGCCACGGGCTTCTACCGCCTGGGAGTGTGGGACGATGAGCCCGATGACAAGAGGATGGCCGAGTTCGATGGACTCGATGACATGGTGGTGGCGATCGGAGCCTCCTTCATGGGGCTGACGATGGGCTGCGCGCGCTGCCATGACCATATGTACGACCCGATACCGCAGAAGGACTATTACAGCTTCCTGGCCTTTCTGCACAACGTTCGTTATTACGACAAGCCGAAATACGATAAGAACTCGTCGACTTACGCATCCATCGGCAATAACGAGTGGGCGCTGGCCGTGCGCGAGCATGGAGCCAGTCCAAAGGAGACGAAGGTCCTGATTCGCGGCAACGCGGGGACTCCCGGTGACCTGGTGAAGCCGGCCTTTCCCGCTGTTCTTGGGGGTAGGAAGGTTGAGCTCTCCGCCCGGCCGTCCGGGGAATCCTCCACCGGCCTGCGGCGGGAGCTGGCCGAGTGGGTGGCGGGCGAAGAGAACTTCCTGACGGCACGGGTGATGGTAAACCGAATCTGGCAGCACCTCTTTGGCAGAGGGATCGTCCGGACTCCGAATGATCTTGGCCGCAGGGGATTGCCGCCGACCCATCCCGGGTTGCTCGACTGGCTGGCGTGGGATTTCATCCGGGGGGGCTGGAAGATCAAGAGGCTGCAGAAGCTGATCATGCTATCGAGCGCCTACCGCATGTCGTCAAGGGTCTTGCCGGGAGAGGCGCTGCGCAAGGACCCCTCCAACGAGCTTTTCTGGCGCCAGAACATGAAGCGCCTCGAAGCCGAGGCGATCCGCGACTCGATTTTATCCGTTGCAGGCGGGTTGAACCCCGAGATGGGCGGCCGCGGTTTCTTTCCGAAGCTCGGGCGCGAGGTCATAGCGGGCGGGTCTCGCCCGGGCTGGGGCTGGGGGGTTTCAAGCAGGAAGGACCAGTCTCGCCGGAGCGTCTACATCTATACCAAGCGCGGAACGCTGATGCCCCTGATCGAAGGATTTGATTACACCAACACGGCCCAGTCCCTGGGAATGCGCACAGTGACCACCGTCGCTCCGCAGGCCCTGATGCTGCTCAACAGCTCCTTTCTCGACTGGCAGGCCGGCGTTTTCGCCGGCCGTGTGCTGAGTGAGAAGGGTTCCGATCCGGCCGGACATCCGGTCGACTTTGTCAGGCGGGCTTACCAGCTGGTCCTGTCGAGGGACCCTGATGAGGAGGAGGTCGCGAAGAGCCTCGCCTTTATCAGACGCCAGGAGGAGGCCTTCGTCTCTCGCCGCGCGCGCTCGACCTTCAGGCCGGGAGTTCCCGACGCCATCGAGCGAGGCTTCAAGAGCACCCAGCAGCCTTCGAATTTCTTCGAGGGCCCCTCGGCGGGATGGGAATACTTTCGTGGGCGCTGGTACGATGCTGGAGACAACATCGACTGGGTAGACCCACAGAGACGGCCCTTCGCCCTGCACAAGACACTTCGGCTGGCGGATGGCGAGTTGTCCGCGGAGCTATCCATGCAGTCCAACTCCGAGGGAGCCTCGATTTATTTCCGTGGAGGGAATAAGGGAGATCTCTATTCGGGTCTCGAGCTGCTGCTCGATCCGCGCGAAGACCGCATCGAGCTTCGCCGTCATGGCAAGGAGAAAGAGCCGGTGGTGGTGAAGTCAGCTCCGCTGGAGCTGAATACAGGGACCTGGTACCGGGTCCGGGTAGCCCTGGCTGGACCTGAGGTCAGTGCCTGGGTAGGGCAGGGCTCCCCGGATGAGCGGAATCCATCTTTGCGGGCCGCTGTCGAAAAGCCCGCTGAACCCGGCGACAGGGTGGGACTGAGCTCGCGAGAGGCCCCGGTCGGATTGAGCTCCCTGGTGGCCAGGACGGCTGGCAAGGCCAGCGCTGCCGAGATCTCCGGAAAGAAATGGATAGCCGCAGCAGGGAGCGCCCCTGGTGAGAACCTCGATCGCAGCATGCGCCAGGCTCTTCATTCTTTCTGCCTCGTGCTGCTAAATCTGAATGAGTTCGTTTATATTGATTGAGAGTATCGTCCCGCGGAGCGCGCTGAAATGGAATCCAGACCCGACAGAGTAACGGCCAGGGGAGCTTCCTCACCGGGGAGCCAGTTCTGCGGCCGTACCCGCCGCGAGTTCCTGTGGGAGGCCGGAGCCGGCTTTACCGGCATCGCCATGGCGGCCATGCTTCAGCAGGATGGATTTTTCAGGAAGTACGTCCACGCTGAAGGCGCCGGGGAGGGTGAGCTGAATCTCCTGGCCCCCAGGCAGCCGCACTTTGTCCCCAAGGCCAAGCGCTGCATCTTTCTCTTCATGTACGGCGGTCCGTCGCAGATGGATCTCTTTGACCACAAGCCCTATCTGCAGAAGAACGACGGCAAGACGGTTAATGTCGAGATTCGCCGCAGGAGTGTCCAGAAACAGAAGCTGCTGGGATCGAGGCGCGAGTTCAAGCGGCGCGGCGAGTCGGGGCTCTGGTGCTCCGAGGCGCTTCCAAGGATCGCCGGTCACATGGACAAGATGGCTGTCGTCAAATCTCTCTACATGGACTCTTTTGCGCATGGCTCAGCCCTGCTGCAGATGAACTGCGGGCAGGTTATCCAGGGACATCCTTCGCTTGGTTCCTGGCTCGCCTACGGCCTGGGGACGGTTAACCAGAACCTGCCCGCCTACGTGACGATGCTCGATCCCAGGGGAGGGCCGGTTTCGGGCGCTCCGAATTGGGGCAGCGGCTATATGCCCGCCGCCTACCAGGGCACCCTGTTCCGTTCCGGCGGCGATCCGATTCTCAACCTCAGCCCCAACTCTGATGTGGCTCCCGCGATTCAGCGCGACAGGATCTCTACCATCAACGCGCTCAATGCGAGCCACCTTGCCGGCCGTCCCGGCTACTCCGAGCTGCAGGCGCGGATCGCGAGCTACGAGCTGGCCTTCCAGCTGCAGACGACGGCCCCGGAAGCTCTCAACCTGGAGGAGGAATCCTATAAGACGCGTGAGCTCTACGGGGTCTATGATCCGAAGCCATCGCATAAGCTCTCCGTCGGCCCGGCTCCCTTCGCCCGGCAATGCCTGGTCGCCCGGCGCCTGGTAGAGAGAGGGGTGCGCTTCGTCCAGATCTACCATGGCGGCGGTCACCAGCAGCAGAACTGGGATGCGCACTACGGAGTGGAGGAGAACCTGGACATTCACTGCCCCGAGATCGACAAGCCGATCTCGGCGCTGCTGACCGATCTGCAGCAGAGAGGTCTCCTGGAGGATACCCTCGTGGTCTGGGGAGGAGAGTTCGGCCGCCAGCCGGTCTCCCAGGGAAACAACCACGGCCGTGATCACAATCCCAAGGGCTTTACCTATTGGTTTGCCGGCGCTGGAATCAAGCCCGGCACCAGCTACGGGGCCACCGACGAGATCGGGCATGAGGCGGTCGAGAACCGCCATCACATCAGGGACCTCCACGCCACGATTCTTCACCTCATGGGCCTCGACCATGAGAGCCTGACCTATTTCTACGGCGGCCTCGATCGCAAGCTCACCGGCGTCAAGCATTCAGAGGTAATCCAGGGGATCCTGGCCTGAGATGTCCGTCTGTCAGCGGCTGAAGAGTTCGATGAGATAGCCGTCAGGGTCGCGGATGTAGAATTGGAGGGCGCCATCCGGACGCAGGTACGGGCCGGCGACAATGGGGATTCCGAGGGACTCGATGTAAGCCGCCGCGTCCGCGGCGTCCTCGATCTCGAAGGCGATGTGGACACCCTGGGCCGGGTATTTCCCGGTGAATTCACCCGGGCCCGGCGCGCCTGCATCGGAGCCCGCCAGGGTGACGTGAACCTGGGTTTTTCCCGCCTCGAACCAGAGCCCTGGAAAGGAGAAGTCAGGTCTGGGCTTCAGCTCCATCCCGAGGAGATCACAGTAGAACTGACGTGTCTTGTCGAGGTCGCTCGATACGACGAGGACATGATCGATGCCCTGGACCTGTAGCCGTCTTGCTTCCGTCATACAGCTAACCTCAGCCGATACGCCCGGCCTTGAATTCCTCGATCAGCTCTGAGATGGAGTCTACCGCAGCCTCGATAAAGAGCTCGCCCTTCTCGGCGCTCGCCACGGTCGGGTCGCCGATGGCGCCCTTGTTCGACCACTCATTCCAGAGACGGAATTGTCCGACCTGGCCGGGCTCGAGCATGTCCTTGTGGTCAAACCTGCAGCGCTGCTCTTCCCCATCGGGCTCGAGGGAATCTGTTCTGACCAGCTCAGGGTGCAGGGCCAGCATCACCGAGGTCTCCATCTCTCCCGCATGTCCCATGCCGCCCGGAGCTGACTCGCGAATTTCTCCAAATCGTTCGGCGGCAAGAACCCAGTAGGTGGCGTGGATGATCTTCATGTCGGAGCGAGCTTCATCCGCTGTCACGTTCCCGGCTCCGAGGCGCGCCTCCTGCACCGCGACGTTCAGCAGGGCCTGGTTCCCTCCATGGCCGTTGAGCAGGATGAAGCGCGTGAAGCCGTGGGCAAAGAAGCACTCCACCAGCTCTCGCGCCGTGTCGAGAAAGGTCCTGCTGGTCAGGGTCAGGCTGCCGATGAAGGGCATGTGATGGGAAGAGGATCCGAACCTCTGTACAGGGAGCCAGAGGATGTTGTCGGGGTTCCGGGCGTCGAGTCGCCGCAGCAGGCCCTCGGTGATGAAGGTGTCGGTTCCTGTCGGCAGGTGGGGGCCGTGTTGCTCAATCGCGGCGAAGGGAATGATCACCGGCAGCCGCCGGTCGAGGTTGTCTACATCCTTGGTCGTCAGGTCAGCTAAGTACATCGCCTTGGTCCGTTGATTCGATGGGTTGCCGCGGGCAGGCCCCCCAGCTTATCAGTCCGCGGGGTAAAGATCGAATCGCAACTGTTTCCGGTGCTTCTCGATCCAGTGAGCCGGTCCCGGCCTTTTTCTCAGGAAAAAACGGCCAACCCTGATGTTTTAGGAACGGTTCCCATTAGAATAAAATGAAGTCAATAACAGGCAGTCAGAATGGAACAGAATCGGAGATCTGCTATGGGGAAATTTGTCATGCGGGTTGTGCTCGCTGGGACGGGGAGCTTGTTCTTTGCGGTCTTTTTTTACGGCGCTATATCCGGCGTAGCGCCTGTTGCGGGCCTCTTCGGTGCCTTGGCGACTCCTCCCCCGGTGTCGGCTCAGGCGGCTCTGCGTCCGGAGGAAGAGCACCTGGTGAAGCTTTTCGAGAAGGCCTCACGGTCCGTCGTATTTATCACCAATGCGGCCATCAAGCGCAGCTTTTTCTTCAATACCAGCCGTGAGGTTTCCCAGGGAAGCGGCAGCGGCTTTGTCTGGGATAAGAAGGGTCATATCGTAACCAACTACCATGTCATTGCCGGGGCGGACTCCATCATCGTCAGCTTTGACTCTAAGACCAGCTATCGGGCCAGCGTGGTGGGAGTCGCGATGGACAAGGATCTCGCGGTATTGAAGGTGGATGTGCCAGCCGCGAATCTCTATCCGCTGTCGGTTGGCCGCTCCGACCGTCTGAAGGTGGGGATGATGGCCGTGGCGATCGGTAATCCCTTCGGGCTCGACAGGAGCCTCTCCAAGGGAATCATCAGCGCTCTCGGCCGGGAGTTTCGTTCGCTCACCGGGCGAACGATCACCTCTGCGATCCAGACCGACGCGGCCATCAACCCGGGAAATTCAGGCGGCCCACTGCTCAATTCGAGCGGTCAGCTGGTCGGGGTCAACACGACCATCGTCAGCGGCAGCAGAAGTAACTCCGGCGTAGGCTTCGCTATTCCTGTGAATACGGTCAGCCGGGTTGTCGATCAGCTCATTCGTTTCGGCAAGGTCAGGCGTCCCGCCCTGGGAGTCTATAATTTCAGTGACGAGCAGGCTCGCTATCTGGACATCGAAAGAGGTGTGGTGATCCGAAATGTCGCGAAGGACTCGGGTGCGGCGGAAGCCGGCCTGCGGGGTATCCGAGAGGTCGGGAACGGAAGGATCGCTCTCGGTGATGTGATTATAGGCGTCGCGGGTGAGGCGGTGGATGACGAAGACGATCTTCTGAACGAGCTTGAGAAATTCAAGGGCGGTGACCGGGTGAAGGTTAAAATACTCCGCGATGGAAAAGAGAAGATCGTTACCATCAAGCTGCAGGAGAGCGAATGAGGTCCTCGCTCTTCTCGTCCTGACCGGTTTGATAGCTTGACAGGCGTTCGCTATTTGCTGAAGCTGTGTTCATCGTTTTGACTGCTTTGGTTCCGAGAGGCGTATGGTAGCTATGGCTGGTTCATTCTGGGAGAAGATGGGGCGCAGTGTCGGTGATGGTCTGCAGAAGGCCAGGGACATCGGAGCCTCCATCGGCGAGAAGGGTGAGGCGATCCTCGACAAGCAGGACTGGCGTCGCAGGCTTCGTCAAGCACGTGAAGAACTGGGCCGTGTGGTGGACAAGGAATTGCGGGGGATGGGCGACCCGCCCTATAAGCTCGAGGATCCGGCGGTGAAGGAACTTCTTGCCGATATCAAGCTGGCTGAGGGGGAGCTTGAGAAGCTTGAATTGGCCAGTGAGGAGAAAAAGGGAGAGGCTCCAGAGGAGGAAGTCCATGACCGGACAGGAGAGCCTGGCTCGGCGGCTGAGCCAGGCGATGACATCCTGGAGAACCCGGATAACTGACCTCAAAAGGCGACAGAACTGTGATGGCAGGTCTCTACGGCTTTTACCGGGCTTCTGAGACCGGGAATTCACTTGACAATATCATGGTTGCTGCCTAGAATTCTGCCCGCGTTGTAACTTGTAAGATATTTTAAAATAGACACTTATGACAAATGCCGAAGCGGCTGATTCAGCCGTAGGCGGCAATGGGATGCTTCACTATGGATCTCCCCAAGTACGTCAAGGAGCTTAAAGAGCTCCTGGATCTGATGAAGAGCCATGACCTCGCTGAGGTGGAGCTCGAAGAGGAAGGTCAGAAGATACGTCTTCGCAAGACCGAGCCTCATATCGCAGCCGCTCCCATGGCCATCCAGGGTGCTCTTCCGGCTGTGTCTTCCGCCGCAACTCCAGGTGCCGATGCCGGGGGTGAGTCGGAAGCCGCTGAAGAAGATGATGGGTTGCACAAGGTTCCCTCTCCGCTCGTAGGGAGCTTCTACCGCTCACCCAGCCCTGAGGCTGATCCGTTTGTCATCGAGGGCGATCGAGTCGAGGAGGATACCGTTCTGTGCATCGTGGAGGCGATGAAGGTCATGAATGAGGTCACCGCCGGAGTCAGCGGGGTCGTTCGTGAGGCTCTTGTCGAAAACGGCAGCGCGGTTGAATTCGACCAGCCCCTGTTCAAGATCGAGATCTCGTGAAGAAATTTTCTCGGATACTCATCGCCAATCGTGGCGAAATTGCCCTCCGTATTCTGCGTGCCTGCAGGGAGCTGGGGATTGAATCGGTTATCGTTCACTCGGTGGCCGATGCGGGCGCCGGCTACCTTGACCTGGCCGATCGGACGGTCTGTATCGGGCCGGGTCCAAGCCAGCAGAGCTACCTGGACATCTCGCGGATCATCGCCGCTGCCGAGGTGGAGGATGTGGATGCGATCCATCCCGGGTACGGTTTTCTTGCAGAGAATGTTCAGTTCGCCGAGATTTGTAAGTCATCCCATATCGAGTTCATCGGTCCCGGTGTTGAGGCCATCGCCTTCCTTGGCGACAAGGGCAAGGCGCGGGAGCTCGCCAGGGAGGTCGGAGTCCCCTGCGTGCCGGGCTCAACGGGCATCCTCGAGAATGAAGATGAAGCTCTCAAGATCGCCCAGGAGATCGGCTACCCCGTGATTGTGAAGGCGGTAGCCGGCGGCGGCGGCCGGGGTATGCGGGTTGCCCACAATGACATCACCCTGAAGAACGGCTACTCGCAGGCGAAGATCGAGGCCGAGACGGCCTTCAATAATCCCGATGTTTATCTCGAAAAGTACGTGGAGAAGCCCCGGCATGTGGAGATCCAGATTCTTGCTGATCACCATGGCGAGGTGGTCCATCTTGGCGAGCGTGATTGCAGCCTCCAGCGCAGGCATCAGAAACTGATCGAGGAATCGCCCTCGCCGGGGTTGCCGCCGGAAGTTCGGGACGAGATGGGAGTTGCGGCGAAGAAGCTGGTGAAAGCGGCCGGCTATACCAATGCCGGCACGGTGGAGTTTATCGTCGATAAAGACTTCAACTTCTACTTCATCGAGGTCAATACCCGCATCCAGGTTGAGCATCCGGTTACCGAGATGGTCACTGGAGTTGACCTGATCAAGGAACAGATTCGTCTTGCGAGCGGTGAGCGGTTGGGGATGACCCAGGATGATATCAAGACGAAGGGGGTCGCGATCGAATGCCGTATCAATGCGGAGGATCCCGCTGATAATTTCAGACCCTGCCCCGGGAAAATAGGGCAGTTCAGGGCGCCTGGCGGATACGGTGTCCGGCTGGATACCCACGCCTATGCAGGTTATACGGTTCCGCCGAATTACGATTCCATGATCGCCAAGCTGATCGTCTACCAGGAAACGCGCGAAGAGGCGATCAACTGCATGAGGCGCTGCCTGGATGAATTCGTCATCGAGGGGATCTCAACCACGATTCCCCTGGCCCAGGAGATCTTCAAGCATCTCAACTTCGTGGCCGGAAAGGTCAATACCGGGTTCATCGAGGAATACTTCCTCGACTGAGGCTTGGCGCTTGTTTGGCTGACTATTTCTGCCGACAATGAGAACGAAGTCATTGGATGGGCCGAGATTACGTTGGATAACGGCGCTCAAGATGAAAAACATCCCTGAAATCAACCACTGCATTCCGAACCCCAAGGCCTGTTGGTGCCCCTCCTGTAAGGCGCACAATACCTTCGAAATTGTCAGCCGAGGCTCTGGTGTCCTTCATCACTGTAAGGCCGGCTGCGGCTTGATGAAGATGTTTAAACCCTGCGAGGTGCTGCCGTGGAGGAATGGACTGTCTGTTTTTGTTGGTTTGTCGTTCTTCCTAGCTCTTCTCCTGGGGGTCGAGCCCTTATCCAAGGGGACAACTTTTAATTATTCTCGGCCCCTTCAGATCGCCGTTGTCGTGGGATTGAATGGATTTTTGTTCGGTCTGATTGCGTGGTCGATGGCTCATTATCTGAAGAAATGGTCCGCCTGGTCTTCAGCTCAAAGGAGGAAATCTCCCGAGGAGCTGAAACAGGAAGCCCTGGCCCATCCTTTTCAGCCGGAATACGACAACAGCGCGGACTTTACCGAATGGGCGGAACAATTCCTTGCCCCTGAAGAGGTGGAGCGGCTCCACGAAAAATACGGGGAGAGTGAGGACGGGGAAAAGCGGGAAGCCAGGATCGTTCTCAGGGTGGAGGGGGAATCCCAGGAGCCGCCGCCTCCGGCCCCTGGCGAATAAGGCCGTTTTCAGTGCTCTCGCAGGCTCGGGGGGTATTTAGTGGGGCTTGATTTCCCCATTCTTTTGCGTGAACAGTGGCAACGGGATGGGACTGGGAGTCGTCTACCTACATAGCTCCGTAACAACCTTCAAGTGCTTGAAGGGGGTGTTGTTTGCCATTAAAGTGTTCGAGCATTATACTTTACGGCTTCTCCTCGTTCTGCCGTTTGACCCTGTTCCTTACGGAACTGATTTCCCGGGAGAGTGATCCCGGAAAACCAGTGGTTTTCGGTGGATGGAGTTTTCGGGTGTTTATCTTATTAACAGGCGAGAATGAGGCTCGCGAAGAGGCTTGCGAAGAGGTTTGTGTCCTCGGTCGTCAGCCTGTTTGAGCCGGCCAGTTTGA
>DCKY01000123.1:0-24036 GCA_002320775.1 Planctomycetes bacterium UBA1662 | reverse complement strand
GTTTGAGCCGGCGCGGGTTTGCCCCGGTAGTTTGTTTTAGTCAGTCTATTATTCTTCAGGAGCCAGGCATGGAGCAGAAGTCTTTCACTTTCAGGCGTTTCGCGGTAGCCCCGCGTGGACAGTTGGAGCAGGGCTTCACCCTTGTGGAGGTGCTGATCGTCATCAGTATCATCGCCATCCTCGCCTCGATGAGTTTTGCCGGCATCCGTGTCGTGCAGGAAAAGACCAAGCAGGCCCAGACGCGAACCGAGGTCTCCCAGTTCACCCAGGCGATTGACAGATACCAGACCGATGAGAAGATCTACCCGGGAATCGAGAAGGAAAAGCTTACCTCGGATGACAACCAGTTCCCGATTCTCTACAACCGGCTGCTGGGTGATCCGAAGCCGAGGGGACCGGGCGGACGAAGCTCGCCCTACCTGAAGCTGAGCAACGATCGGATCGTTGTCGAAGATGATGACTGGGATGAAGATAACGATGAAGCCCAGGATCGCTGGATTCCCGCGACTCGAGGTGAACGGGAAGATCCCAAGGTTCAGAAGTACTACACCGATGCATGGCGGAACGCTTACATCTACCGCTGCAACAGGGGGAGAAAATCGCAGACCTGGATGCTGAATTCCCGCAGCTATGATTTCTATTCCCTGGGACCGGATGGAGAAGATGGAACGGTCCTGGGCGATGAGGCTGAAGACGAAGAAGACAATGATGACATCTCGAACTCCTGATAACGGCTCGAGTCTCATTTTGAGCTCGGGGCGTAGAAGCTCCGGCTTTACGCTTATAGAGATCCTGATCGTCATGTCGATCATAGGCGTCCTGGCCGGAATGGTGCTGATCGCCATGGGCTCGATCCAGAAGGGGGCTAAGGACGAGGCTACAAAGGCTCTCGTCGAGCGGCTGAACCTGTATATCGCCGACTACTATCGGAAAAAAGGCACCTTGCCTGAGGATGGATTCGATACGGCGGTGGAGATCCAGGGCCAGGTTCTCAAGGGCTCGGCGGCTCTTTATCATCAGCTGACCTCTGATGTGTTTGAGCGAACCTTTATCGCGGGGGAACTGCAGGAGGACAAGCGGGAGCCCGTGGCTCAGTTTGAAAAAGCCGACCTCAGGACGGATGAAGAGGGCATCATCTACATCATCGATGGGCATGGAGAGCCGGTTCACTACGACAACCTGACCGGCAGCAGGAATATCCCCGCGGATGACCCGGCGAGCGATCCTGACTCTGATTACGCCCGCTGGAGGTTTACGGTGGGCTTTGATTCCAATTACGAGATCTGGTCTCTTGGTATGCGGGAAGCCGCTGAAGACGAGGATCTTCGTGTGGAGGAGGAATCTTCCGAGGAAGAGGAAGAGAGCTACAATGAGTTTTAGGCAGTTGAAAAGAGACAACGGGATTCGCTCTCGCGACGGCTTTACGATGATCGAATTGATGGTCGTGGTGGCGATCATCATCATGGCCTCGGGAATCATGGGGCCGACGATTGCCGATTTCATGAAGAACCGTCAGCTCGAGGGAGTGAGAGGCCAGTTTGGTAATATTTTCAATATGGCCCGCCTGCAGGCGGTCAACCAGCGCCGTGACATCAGCGTGGTTTTCTTTCGCGAAGGCCCCCGGGTCTTTGATGAGCTGCGCAAGGAATTCATCGACTATGACGTCTGGAATCCCGGCAATTCACCTCTAGGCGAGAGCGATCCCACGATGTGGTACGCCCTCGGGTTTGCCAGGGGGACATCGAGTTACAACCCCGAGCATGATAATGCGGGGAAAGCCATCGGCGATGGATTGACCATTCCGCCGTTCCAGAAGTGGGTGTCTAAAGAGAAGGCGGCCGCTCCAAAGCCCAAGAGCCGCGCCCGCCGGGGTTCCCGCGCCAGGAGAACAAGCAGCGGGACGACCACCAGAAGTCGTCCCAAGTACAGGACCGCCGGTCTGTTCAAGATTACGTTCAATCGTAACGGAACCCTGGTTTTCAGTGATGGCTGCAGCGATGTCCCCACCTCGGTCTACAATGGGGATGAGGACAGCAGGCCCAGGACTTCCGATGTGGTGATCCTCCAATTGGATGCGACCCCAGCCTGCTTTATCGATGTGAGGCCAACCGGCCAGATTCGGAGCAAGGTTGTTCCGCTGGCCGATTTCCCGAGAAAACGCGGAGATGTGAGCGCTGTGAACAAGTTCAAGGCCGAGGCCGAATCCTCGCGCCGTTCAGGCCGGAGGAAGTCGAAAAAGTGATGTCCAATAAATCGATTGCAGACAGATTCGGCTCTCACGGAGACGGCTTCCGTGAAGTTCGCCAGGATGAGCGGGCGGATGGTTTTACCCTGATCGAAATCCTCATCGCCACCTCGATCCTGACCCTTGGCCTGGTGGGGATCCTGGCCCTGTTTCCCGTGGCCATCAAGGCCGGCAGGACGGTGGTGGAGGCCTCGAACTCGGTGGTGATCGCCCAGTCGGTTGTCGATGCGATTCGAAGTGGAATTCGAAACAGCAAGGGACTTTCGAAGCAGCAGGGCCATGCCTATTTCATCCTGCGCCACGATGGAGTTATGGACGCGGTCCCTTCGGATCCCAAGCTTCATGACGTCAAGGACGACTATTATATTCTCCTGCCGCGATTCAAGAGCGGACGGAAGTTCCCGGGGGCCAAGAGACGGGCTGATTCTCTCAGGCGCGGAAAGCTCTTCCTCTATCCGGAGACCGACAGGAGGGCGAATGGGGGCGGCAACGCGCTGGCGGCGGATGATGATGGAGATGATTTTCAGAAAGAGGACTCTGACGGGGATGTTCAGCGCACCTTCCGTGTCGAGAAGGTCTACAGGCTGGGCCAGAAGCTCATTCCCGGCGGCGATCCCAGGGATGCGGATTTCTCTGAGGATTTCCTCCTGGAAAAGCGTGTTCTGAAGGACATGACCATCGAGACGCTTCGTCAGTACTCCTTCGCCATCAAGGTCCGAAACAGCTACTACGATGCGGATGCTTCCGAGGACCGCTCCTATCAACCGGCCAATAAGCTTTATCATTTCACGGTGTTGATCTACCGGGGGTTCCCCGAGCGCCCGCTGAGAGCGGATGAAACGATCGAACCGATTATGAAGGTGTATTTTGAGGCTGCGATATGATGCGTGAAGAGTCAGGTGAAAATATGAGTTCCCAGCCGATGCCGGATCCCAGTCGAAGGGGCGGGCCGGAGCAGGGTTTTACTCTCATCGAGCTGATGGTTGCCCTCGCCCTCTCGGCGATTCTCTCCATCATGATCATGATGGTGTCGACGAGCGCCCAGGAGACCTACACCAGCACGCTGCAGAAGGTCGAGGTCTACAATCGTTTCCGGTTGGCCCTGAATACGGTTAAGAACGATTTCGCGGCCTGGATCCCTACCCAGGAGCTGGAGTTCTATTCCGATGGGAGGGGAGGAGCCGGCCGGCGGAATTTCCACTTTGAGATGGGAGAGGAGATTGCCGATACCAGGGATGAGCATGGCTTCGGTGTCGTCGATGGCGGGGTGATCAAAGAATACGACGAGTTTGCCCACATCCTTCAGCGCCACTACGAGAGCCGGGAAAAACAGCAGTTTATGGATGGGGACAGGTCGGCCAAGATCCATGATGCCTACCAGGTCTATTTTCGGGGAATGACCTATATAGAAGGTCAGGTCCGAGAGGCGAACATCGAGTATATTCTTGCCGACCCAGCCAAGCCCTGGAAGAACGGGGTCCCCCAGCCGCCCGACAGCGTAGAGATGGACAAAGTTCGTGACCTTGTGCTCTATAAAATTGTTCGTTTCTTCCGTATCGACAGCAAGCTGGTCACCAACTTCAACAAGTATCCCATCACCCGGCGAATCATCGAGGTGGCGACCAACGTTACCGATTTCCGGGTCGAGTACATGAGCGACAACCCTTTCCAGCGAAGCCGCAGGAAGGGAGCTCCTAAGTTCCGCACACCTGAAGAGGACTACAAGGATCCCGTAGAGCTCGCCACGCGTCCCAAGAGAACGAAGATTGGTAAGGGCTACATCTACACCAAGAAATTCGGTTACGGCAGCGTCAAGATTGCCGAGAAGTTTCCCCTGGCGATCGCCCAGACGGCCGTCTGGGGTGACTCCAACGTCGCCCGCAACGCCGGCCGCCGGCCGCAGTCTGTCAGGGTTGGCTTCACCGGCAATCCCAACATCAGCTTTGCCGAGCTGGTTCCGGGTGACAAGGTGTACATCTTCACCGAGGCCGAGCGTGGAGGACAGAAAGCGGGCGGTAACATAGCAGGGCGCCTGGCGGCCTTCCCCGCCGGCGACTATACGGTCAAGACCAACATCAACGGCATGCTTGAATTCGTCGAGGATATCGACAGCACCCTGTGGGGGGGGAAAGATCAGCCCGGCGTGCGCTACAAGGCTGCCTACATGCCAGCCGCTCTCAGGTTGACCATACGAATGGTCGATGACGAGGGCCTGAATCCCAAGACGATGCAGCAGGTCGTCTGGCTTCGCAGAAAGTCACGCTGAGCCGGCCTTCCGGTATTAGACCTTGTCTGGGTTCATCGACATCAGGAACTCGGCGTTGGCCTTATTGGCCTTGAGCTTGCTCGTGAGGAGTTCGAGACCCTCCGCGGGATTCATGTCGTTGAGTATCTTTCTGAGAACCCATATTCTGCGCTGCTCTTCCGGGTCAAGGAGGAGCTCCTCCTTGCGTGTTCCGGAGCGGGTGATGTCGATTGCCGGCCAGACCCGCTTGTCAGCGAGACGCCGGTCAAGATGCAACTCCATGTTTCCGGTGCCCTTGAACTCTTCAAAGATGACCTCGTCCATCCGGCTGCCTGTCTCGACCAGGGCGGTGGCGATGATCGTCAGGCTGCCGCCCTCTTCGATATTGCGTGCGGCGCCAAAGAATCGCTTTGGCTTCTGCAGCGCGCTGGCATCGACGCCTCCGGACAGGATTCGACCGGAGTGGGGGACCTCGGTGTTATAGGCGCGGCCCAGGCGAGTGATCGAGTCGAGCAGGATCACGACATCCCGGCCGTATTCGACCATTCGCTTGGTCTTTTCGATCACCATCTCGGCTACCTGCACGTGTCTCGAGGCGGGCTCGTCAAAGGTGGAGCTGATGACCTCACCCTTGACCGATCTCTCCATGTCGGTTACTTCCTCAGGGCGTTCATCGATCAGCAGCACGATGAGGTCGACCTCCGGGTTGTTCTTGGTGATACTGTTGGCCATTTTCTGCAGCAGGATGGTTTTTCCTGTGCGGGGAGGGGCTACGATCAGTCCTCGCTGTCCTTTGCCAATTGGCGTGACGAGGTCTACGGTTCGCATCTCCAGGCCATCCGGTTCGAGTTCCATCACCAGGCGTTCCTCAGGGTAGAGGGGGGTCAGGTCATCGAAGTTCGCCTTGTTGATGAGATTCTCGGGTTCCTCGTAGTTGATGGCCTCTACCCGCAGGAGCGCGAAATACCTCTCGTTCTCCTTTGGAGGCCTGATCTGGCCCGAAATCACTGTTCCTGTGCGCATGCCAAAGCGTCTGATCTGCGATGGTGATACGTAGATGTCATCGGGGCAGGGGTAGTAGCTGTAGCGCGGCGAGCGGAGGAAGCCGAAGCCGTCCTGCAGGGTCTCCAGGACACCTTCGCCAAACATGAGCCCGCTCTTGTCTGTACGTTCCTTGAGGATCTTGAAGATGAGATCCTGCTTCTTGAGTCCGGAATACTCCAGGACTCCCTCCTCCTGGGCCAGCTCATGAAGCTGGGGGATGGACATTTTCTGGAGCTGGCCGATGTGCAGGTCTTCTCCGGAAGATTCTTTTTTCTGCTCATCAATGGCCTGGGCTTCTTTCTCAAGCTCCTCGTCACTTGGAAGACCATAGGCGGCTTCGTCGCCTTTCTTGATCTTGCCTTTGCCCTTGCCCTTACCCTTACCTTTGCCCTTGGAGGTCGTGCTCGTTTTACCGGTTTTCTTCTTGGTTGGTTTTGCCTTAGCCACGTCCTGCTCACTCTCTCTCTGTAAAATCGATAGCCAGCAGGCTCTCATAGAGATCTTCAACCTGCTGACGTGTTTCATTCAGACTGCCTGAATTGTTAATAATGGAATTAGCCAGAATCTTCTTGTCGCTTTCGGGAACCTGCTGCGCCTCTCTGCGTTTCAGTTCATCAGGAGCCCAGCCTCTTACCTTGACCCGGGTTTCTCGAAGCGCCTCGGTTGAGTTGACGAAGAGGATCTCATCGCAGACATCACGGAGGGTCGAGGAGGCCAGCAGCGGTACATCCAGTACCAGGAATTTTCCGTTGTTCTCTTTGAATTCACTAATCTTCTCTTCAATGCGCGCCCTGACTTCGGGGTGGAGGAGCTTTTCCAGGCGGACCAGTTCCTCTGCATCGGAAAAAACCCGTTCGGCAATCTTCGTCCGGTCCACTGTCCCATCCTCCGAGATGATTTCATCTCCCCACCACTGTCGCAGAGTCGACTTCGTATCTTCCCGTTCGATGAGCTCGTGAGCGATCGCATCGGCATCCAGAGTTTTTGCTCCAAGGTCCGCGAACATCTGGGTCACGGTGCTCTTGCCTGAACCGATACCGCCGAGAATGCCCAGTATCATATGAAACTCTGCAATCTGCCCTTCCCCCGGGCTTCACGCATAAAGCAGCCGGGGCGGTCCGGGCATTCATCCAGTCGAGCTACTCTTCCCGCAGTTCAGGAACAGCTTCCGGCTGGCATTAACAAATTGTAGGTATGGAAATAAAAGACTTGGAAAGTGTTCCGAGCCGCGAATCGATCGCCTTACAGAGAGATCCTTCCACCCGTCTCCAGGCGGGGGATCAGGCGTATTTTGCCCCGGCCGGGTGAGGCCGGTTGAAACACTTGATCCATCAGCAGTTCGGTTTTCTCTTCAGCTTCTCTTTTCAGCAGTCCCCCCGCTTTCGCTCGAAGACCGCTATATCTGCTCGGATCCGCCGCTCAGACCGCTTCGGCACCCGAAAATAACCCAGCCAGGACAGCCCCGAACAGGATTATCACTCCTTACTCCCGCCCCTGGTTAGCCGGTTAAAAAACCCGTAGAAGGCGTTCTACGGACTCAATTTGCCGGATTGGCTGGTTTCTGAGGCCAGAGTAGAAAGGTGCCTCTGCATATTCTTCTCTGTTAGGGTATCCTTACCTGTCGTACATCCTCGTGTCAAGGGGTATAGGCGTTTTTTCTCGGAACATAGCGGCTGGCTTCGTTTACGAAACCTTTTGAGCCATCTACTGTTCCGTCCTTGACAGGTATTCATGTACCCATAAAATCGTAAGCTAGGTCTCAGGAATTTTTAGACCCGTTTTAATAGAAGATTACCAAGCAAGTTGAGCGAACAGCCTGCTCGCTCCTTTTATGGGAGCAGTTTCGGATTGTTTGCATGCAGGAGGAACCTCCATGGCCCAAAGAGAAGGCTCTGTTTATTTAACCCTGTTTGTTGTTGCGATGATGTTGTTCGTGCTTGTCACGGTCCTTTTTGTCATGGAGAGGCAGGAGCACGAAGAGGCGAGAGGGAAGCTCACGAAGGCGAAAGGCGATGTGGCTGATGGCGTCGAGGCCAACAAGACTCTTGCTAACGAGCTGAGGGATGTGAAGGGTCTCATCGTTGGTGTGAACCTCGTTGATAATTACAACGACACCGACGACATGATCGAGAACCTGAAGACCAATCAGCTCACGAGTGTTCTCGCCGCGATCAACCAGGCCAACAAGGATCTCAACAGGAAGCCCCATCCGGTATTCACCAACCTGCTCGAGCCCTACGCTCTTTATCCGGGAACCTTCAAGGAGTACCAGGGTATTCGCGATGCGGCTATTCAGGAGCGCGACAAGGCGGACAAGACCTTTACGGCCGCTATCGCAAGTCGCGAAGGAACGATCAAGACACTCACCCAGGACCTGCAGGAACAGAGATCCCAGGTGGCTGAGGCGCAGCAGGCTTCTGAGGACTGCGCGAGTAATCACCTCACGGTTGTCGAACGCCTGAAGCAGGAGTTCGAGGATAAAGAGGAAGAGTGGACCGAGAAAGAGCTGGGCGCCAACCGCCAGTTGCAGCGCAAGGACTCGGAGCTCAGCACACTTCATATTCTCGTGAAGAAGCTGCAGTCGAAAGACCGTCAGCTCCTGACCCTCGCCGATGCCAAGCCTGATGGAAAACTTGTCCATGTGTCCAATGAGTTGGGCAAGGGCTGGGTCGATATCGGCCGCAGGAATCATCTCAAGAATGGCCTGATCTTCAGGGTCTATCGTCCGATCAAGGGCGGCAAGAAGATGTTCAAGGGCCGGGTGGAAGTTCGCCAGGTCGACGAGATCTCCGCCGAGGTCAAGGTCATTGAGCAGGTCGATGCCGAGAGGAATCCGATCGTCGCCGGCGACCTGATCACCAGCCCCTTCTATGATCAGAAAGAAGAGCCGATCTTCGTCTTTGCCGGTACCAAGCTTACCAGCCAGGAGATGACCGAGGATTTCCTCAGGGCCAAGCTCAGCGGCTACGGTGTGCAGGTGAAGGGTAACGTGGATATCAACACGAGCTATCTCGTGGCTCTCGAGGACTACGAGAAGACCACCGAGTTCAAGGTGGCGGAACGTCTCGGGGTTCCGATCCTTCGCGAGAAGGAGCTCATGGAGTTTATCGGTTACTGATCAGGGTGAAGCAGGTTCTTTGCAGCCCGCCTCGATGTGGGGTAGAATCTGCTCTCTTTGATAGGCAAGCCTTTGTGGCGTCTGGACAGGTCTGTCCTGTCGCGTATTCGTCCCTATTGTACGGCCTTGAGGCCGACTCAGCGGGGGCGGAGGTTTTTTCCCAGGGGAAAGGGCCGGATCGCGACTGCAGCTGGCAGGACGCGGCGGCGGAGGGCCGGGACGAGCGGAGTTGACACCGCTTTTCCGGCTTGAGCTTCGTCACCAACGGGGTATCGGTCCTCCGGGAGTCGTTTCCCGGAGCGGTCGGATTCGTTCCTCAAGGCAGGATAACCCAAGTTTACAAGCTTATCCTGGCAACCCAGGTGACTGAGGCGGTGTTATGCGCGAAGTCCGCATGACTTTCGGGGAGCATTTAGAGGAACTTCGCAAAAGGATCCTCTGGGCTCTTCTCTATGTTGTCGTTGGCGTGGTCGTGGCTATTGCTATCGAGAAGCCACTGATGGAGGCTGCGCTCCAGCCGCATCAGCGTGCCTTCAGGAACGCCCAGAAGAGCAAGCTGCTCGAGCGTCTCGATACGCAGCTCAAGGAGCTCCAGGCCTTTGAGGTTCCTCCAGGGCCCCCGGGCGAGGCAGCCCCCGGCTTCAGCCTCACCGATTGGCAGGTGCTGTTCAGGGGCGAGGTCAGGCGCCAGGCCATTATCAGGGAGCTCTCGGAGCCCTTCAGCAGTTTTGCTGGTGAGCTTGAGCAACTTCTGCCATCTCTGCCCGAGGCGGAGCGCTTGAGGTTCGAGGAATCCTATCGCAAGCAGGGTGAGCTTCTCGCCGGAAAGGTCGCGGAGCGTTTTGCGACGCTGGGAGAGCTCGAGCCGGTTTCGGAAATTCCCAGGCGCTTCAGGACCCTGGAGGAGAAGCTGAATGTTCTGAAAGGGGCGGAGCTGGAAACCGATGATTGGCTCCTCGGCGGCTGGGGCGATGATCTTGATGATCCGATCACCCGCATGGCGACCTTTAATGGAATTCTCACAAAGCGCAAGGGGGAGGTCCGCGCCAGTGTCGTCACGATAGAGGAGCTCGAACAGGCCAGCCGCGACTCCACCATTGAAACAGATTTTCTCGAGGTGCTGCGAGGATTTGACGAGGTTATCGAGGGTATGCAGGCGACCGAGGAGGCCCGCATCATGGTGATCTCCTACCTCGAGCAGTTCTATACGCATCTCAAGGTTGCCATCATCTTCGGCCTGCTGTTTACCTTTCCCCTTGTTCTTTACGAAGGGTGGAAGTTTGTGGGCGCGGGGCTCTATAAGAACGAGCAGCGCTATGTGCTGACCTTCCTCCCGTTCTCGATGATCCTCTTTGCCATCGGAGCCGCCTTCGGTTATCTGATTCTGATACCGACCGCACTTAAATTCCTGGCGACCTGGGGAGGAGCCGATATCGATCTCGCCTTCACCCTGGGGAATTACATCAGTCTGTTCTTCACGCTGACGCTGGTGCTCGGCCTTGTCTTCCAGACGCCGCTGATCATGGTCTTTCTGAACAGGACGGGTATCGTGGCCGTCGACGGCTTCCGTAAGGCTCGTCGAACGGCGGTCCTGATAGGCTTTATCGTTTCGGCTTTTCTTACCCCGCCGGACCCCTTCAGCCTGCTGCTGATGGCCTGCCCTCTGGTGCTGCTCTACGAGATCGGTATCATAGTCTGCCGACTGTTGAATATGGGCAAGCGCAAGGAGGACGAAGCTTGAAAATAGGTATCCTGGGGTTGCCGGCAAGCGGAAAGACAACTCTGTTCAATCTTCTTACTGAGTTTTATGACGAGCCCGACCATGCTCATGGCGGCAACAAGCCCGTCATGCGCTCGGTCAAGGTGGTCGACCCGCGTCTGGAGAGACTGCGCGATGACTACGAGCCGCAGAAATACACTCCCGCTTCGCTGCAGTTTCTCGATTTCCCCGCCATGTCGAGTGAGAACTCCAGGGGAGGTCTTGCGGATCTGCTGGCTCCCGCCAGGGAGTTGGAGACCCTGATCGTCGTTCTGAGAGATTTTGATTCTCCCGGGGGGGCTGAATCCGATCCGCAGAGCGACCTTACCGAGGTCCTCGGGGAGTTTATTCTCGCTGACCTGGTTGTCGTAGAGAATCGCCTTGAAAAGCTCGAGGAAAGAAGCAGGAAGCCGAACTTCGATGATGATGACAGGAGGGAGCAGGCGCTTCTGGGCGAGATCAGTGGGCACCTCGAGTCGGAGAAACCGGTCTCGAGTTTTCCGCTCGATGACATCCAGAGAAAGGTGATCAGCGGTTTTGGTTTTCTCAGCCTGAAGCCCTACCTCGCCGTGATCAACTCTGGCGAGGGCGGCGGCAATGCCGTGGAGGCGGAGCTCCGCTCGGCGGCCGGTACGGAGGTGTTGTCCTGCAAGGCGCTCAACGAGCTTGAAATTCTCCAGCTGTCGCCGGAGGATCAGGCGGTCTTTCTCGAGGAATACGGAATTCAGAGCTTCAGCCGCGAGCCGATTATCGTGGCTGCTTATCAGACGGCCGGGCGGATCAGCTTTTTTACCGCCGGGGAGAAAGAGGTGCGAGCCTGGACGATCCGGGATGGCACCGTCGCTGTGGACGCGGCCGGTGAGATCCATACCGATATCGCGCGCGGCTTTATCCGGGCCGAGGTTGTCAGCTACGAAGACTACATTGAGAACGATGGCATCAAGGGCGCCAAGGAGAAGGGGCAGTTCCGGCTCGAGGGTAAGACCTATGTCATGGCCGATGGGGACATTGTTGAGTTCAGGTTCTCAGTCTGAGGAGTGGAGTGGAGGAGGCTCGTGCCAGCTTGATCGGAAGCCTCTGTCTTTCAGGCGGGAGCCGGGCTTTTCGGCGTTGACTCGCCGGGGGGGCTTTGCTAATATCCGCTCCCGCTTTAAACGGCGGGACGGTTGGAATAAGGAACAGGATGCGGACTTTAAGGGCTGGCGAAGCCAGCATGTTCGCCGGGTTTGAGGGTCACCCTTCGTGGAGGACGAGTCCGGCGACTGACCCATGGGTCCCGGTGGAGTACTCAGCGGTCGGTAGGGTTCGCGGGTTCGACTTAATTTTCCATTAAGTGACATAAGGTGGTTTATTTTTTTCTCGGGTGGGAGAACTGGTATCGATGGCTCTTTAACTGCTGATTGCGGTTGACCTTCATCGTCTTACGGATAAGTGGACGTAGCGGAGGTGAACTGTTCCCTGCGCCGGTGGTGGTACATCGCGGCGAGGCGGGGTGTTCAGCGTCGGAGTCGGCCTTGACGTGAAGGCCGGCCGGCAGGAACTCCCGCAGGGGAAGAGAGACCCGCCTTCCTGGGCAAGTTCCAGGAGAGACGGGTTGGACAGCATTCAGCTTGCGTTGAGTCGGCAAGGTCTTTCGTCCTGCTATGGTTGGTGGTACCCGAAACCGCAAGGTGAGCTTGAGCTCTGAAGGGTTAAGGGGTTAGCAGGACAGGGATCGAGTAGCGAGCTCTCCGAAGTTGTTTTTGTCTCCGTGACCAGGGTGGTCTCGGATTCGCCGGCAGGATTCGTCGGCTGGTCTCCTCCCGGGAATTTTTATTTTAATGAGGGAGTGTCTGGAGAGAAACGGGAAGTGAAGAGGCGGGTTTCCTTGTTTGCCTGGCCGGGTGGGCCTGGCGATGGAATCCCAATCGACCATCGAAGCCTGGTCAGAACGGTAACGGTTTGAGAAGCGACGCACCGGTCGCATGCGGAGGAAAGACCGCGCGGCGGGCGTCAGAGGAGGCTCCGGCAGTGTCCGGAGATTTCGATGACCGTGTAGTGCCTTTCTGATCCTGGCGGATGGACCGAAGGGAAAGTGGAATAGCCTCATGGGAAGTAAACTTCTTGAACATAGCTGGACGGATGCCAGGGAAGGGCTCCAGGTCAGATTCGGCCAGGAGTGCTTTCAGCGCTGGCTGGCTGACATCACCGTCATATCCTCCGATGAGGGACATGTACGGCTTGGGGTAGCCAATCGCTTTCTTCAGGAGTGGATCGAGACTCGCTATCTGGATGGTATCAGGGAGGTGCTGGAAGGGCAGGCGGGCAGAGAGCTGGACCTCGAGCTCGCCATCGATCCGGTGTTGTTCAGGAAGCATCGCAAAGAGCAGGAAAAAGTTTTTGCCCCGGATGGGGGAGCTGCTGTACAGCCGGCCGCGAAAGCAGGGGCTCCAGCCTGGAGGAGAGGGCGCGTCCGCGGCAATGCCGGAGCGCCGCGTTCCGAGCGGGGTGAGAGCTACGAGCTGGCGAATTTTGTCCAGGGAGAATCCAATCGCCTGGCCTACAGGGCCGTTATCGAAGCAACCCGCTCGCCCGGAGCTTTTTACAATCCGCTCTTTATCTGGGGAGGATCGGGGGTTGGGAAAACTCACCTTCTTCGCGGTATGGAGCGTGAGGCCGGAGCGAACCTGAAGACACGCTGCGTCAACTCGGAGCGTTTTTTCAATCACTTCGCCGCCAGTATCCAGGATGGGTCTATCGACAAATTCCGCCGTCTCTATCGCAGCCTGGATCTATTGCTGATCGATGATGTCCAGGATCTTTCATCGAAGAAGAAGACGCAGGTTGAGCTCTTGCATACGATGGACTATCTCGTCAGCGCCGGGCGCCAGGTGGTGATCACCTCCAGCAGGGGGCCCAGGGAACTGGATGAACTCTCTCCAGCGCTTCGGGGAAGATTCCTGGGCGGGCTGGTCGCGCGGATCAGGCCGGTGGACTACCAGATGAAACGCAAGATCATTCGCCAGCACTGGGCAAGGCTTGAGTTCAGGGGCGGAGAGGGAGGGTTCAGCTCCAGGGGGGAGCTTGATTCCCAGGTTCTCGATATGCTGGCTCATGGTATTCGAGGCGGTATTCATGAGTTGCTTGGGGCGGTGCTCCAGCTGGATGTTCATGCGCGGGTTCTTGGCCGTCCACTGGATTCCGCTGAGGCGCGCCGGGTGCTGGCTGACCGGATGGGCGCCGGCGCACCAGGGCCGACTCTCGAGAGGATCAAGCAGGAGGTCGCTGATTATTTCAATCTGCCGACGGCCGAGTTCTCTTCCTCCAATCGTCTGCGCCCAGTCGCTTTTGCCCGCCAGGTGGCGATCTACCTCGCCCGCAAGTTTACCCGGATGTCCTTTTCGGAGATCGGCAGGAATTTCGGCAATCGCAACCATACGACAGTAAGATGTGCTGTAGGGAAGATCGCCGGTTTGCTCGAAGATGGTGATCCGATGGCCTGCACGCCTGTGTACACGATCATCGATCGGCTTGAAGGCTGAGTATCTTCGCCCGTCCGGCTAACGATTGGGCCCATACTCATGGCAGAGCGAAATAACGAACTGGATGCGGCGGCGCAGGAGTCTCTCCTCGCCTTGCCGGGTGTCAGCAGCGCGAGAGCTGACGCGCTGAATCGCCTGGGGATTTTTTCCCCCGGCGATCTGCTTCGTCATTATCCCCGGCGGTACCAGGATCGCAGGAACGCGAAGGCCATCGAGTCTTCCCTGGTAGGAGAGCAGGTTGTCCTGACCGGGCAGCTGGAGAGATGCCGAGGCCGCCGGCTGGGGCCCAGGAGACACATGCTTACGGCGACCCTTCGCGATGACAGCGGCGACCTGGACCTGGTCTGGTTCAACCAGCCCTATCTTGAAAAGAGTCTCCATCCGGGCGATTTTCTCTGTGTGTTCGGGAAGGTGGGTGAACATTCGAAACGCCTGCAGATCGTCTCTCCCGAATTCGAGGTGGTGGCCAGCGGGGTCGATGGAGAAAATATCGAGAACAGCATCGACCTGAACAGGGTTGTGCCGATTTATCCCCTCAAGAAGGGGCTCTCCCAGCGGCATCTTCGCCGCCTCGTGGCCGGCGCTCTTGAAGATCTCCACGCCGGCCGAACCGGGGATGGCTTTCCAGGAGTCGATGAGACGCCCTTTGATTTCTTCCTCGATGAAGGAAGCCTGAGAGAGAAAGGCATCCTGTCCGATAGCGATCTGGGGCCCGGATTGGTGGAGGCCTGCCAGTGGATCCATTTTCCGCCGGATTCCCCGGATAGCGAAGTGGATGAGGGGGGAGCGCTGGAGCTCGACGCACGTGAGCATTGGGAGATCTGCCGGGACAGCGCCCGCGCCCGGCTTGCCTTCGAGGAGAGATTCGCTTTCGCGACCAGGCTCTGGCTCAGAGGGCAGCAGTTTCGCGAATGCGAGACCGAGCCTCTTGCAACCAGCGACTCTCTCGATGAGAAGATCAGGTCCATCTTTCCGTTTAGATTTACCGGGGATCAGGACAAGGTCGTTTCAGAACTCCGTGAAGACCTCGAATCTGGGCGGCCGATGTACCGGCTGCTGCAGGGAGACGTAGGGACAGGCAAAACCGCAGTGGCGCTTTACGCTCTGCTGGTCGCTGTTCGAAATGGCCGCCAGGGCGCGATCATGGCTCCAACCGAGGTGCTGGCGCAGCAGCACTATTCGACGATTCGAAAATACCTGGCCGGCCATCCAGCGGTGAGGGTCGAACTGCTGACGGGAGCGATCAAGGCCGCTCAGCGGCGCGAGCTTCTCGAGGATCTTGCAGAAGGGAAAATACACATCGTGGTGGGGACCCATGCGCTGGTCCAGAAGCCGGTTGTCATGAAAGATCTCGGGCTGGCCGTCATCGATGAGCAGCATCGTTTTGGAGTCGCGGAGCGGTCGAAGCTGCGCAATAAGGGGCGGGAGCCTCACATCCTCGTCATGACGGCCACCCCGATCCCCAGGTCTCTCAGCATGACTGTTTACGGAGACCTGGAGCTGTCAACCATCAAGGAGCGCCCGCCGGGCCGCCAGCCGGTCCAGACCCACCTCGTCAGGCTGGAAAAAAAAGCGGACTCACTCGAATTCGTTCGCAAGGAATTGCAGGCGGGCCGGCAGGCTTTTTTTGTTTATCCGCTTGTTGAGGAGTCGGAGAAGCTTGATCTGCCCGCGGCGGTTGCGGGACGCGAGCGCCTGGCCTCGGAGGTCTTTCCCGAATACCGGGTCGGTCTTGTGCACGGAAGGTTGAGCAGCGAGGAAAAGGATGAGGCTCTTGAAACTTTCCGCAAAGGCCAGACGCAGATCCTGGTTGCAACCTCGGTTATCGAGGTTGGAATCGATGTTCCGAACGCGACCATCCTCTACATAGAAAATGCCGGACGTTTCGGGTTGGCCCAACTCCATCAATTGCGCGGCAGGGTCGGCCGCGGAAGCTGCCGCGGCTATTGCCTCGTGAGTCTTGAAGGTTGCGCTGAGGAGGCTCTGAAACGGCTCGAGATCTTCTCCAGTACAGATGATGGTTTTGAGTTGGCCGAGGAGGACCTTCGCCTGCGAGGTCCCGGCGATTACCTGGGAATTCGCCAGTCGGGAATTCCGCTGGGAGGCCTGGGTAACCCCCTTCGCGACATCGATGCCTTTATGAAGGTCCGGGCCCTGGCTGATGACTTCTGGGTACGTCCGGAAAGCGCTGCTTTTATGGGGCGCTGGGGAAAAATGATGGGACTCGAAGAATCGCCTGAAGAAGCGATTATGGGCCTGGATTAAGCAAAAAAGAGGCCTCAATGGGGTGGTTGGTTCGCTGTTAGGTGTTATTCTTCTATATGAGTATCCCGATAGTTAACTTTCGCTTGGTTGGTCAATAATCGGTGTGCTAAGATGAAATGTCAGGACTGAATAGCCCTTTTGAAGGGTTTATCGAGGTTTTCCCCCCGCTTTCTTCCGGTAACGACTCAGCATGCTCAAGTAAAGAGTGTGCCTCGCTTTCGGTATTGCCGAATAGAGTTTATAAGGAGTTGCCAATTGTCGAGGCGGGGTCCCGAGGCTGGTTTCGCTCGGGGGTTATGATTGGTAGGAATTGCCGGGATAAGCTTGGTAATTCCAATAGGAAAGGAAATTGGGGGTTTATCGATGCGTCAGAACATCACCGTGGCAATGTTGGCAATTTGCGCAACTCTTTTGGCTGTGAATGTCGTTCAGCAGATGAATCGTCCTGCCTTTATGCCGGCCTTTGGCCAGGCGGTAGGGAATACCCAGGGCAATTACGTCCTGGCGACCGGCATGTCGCAGAGCGGCAATGCCAACATGCTTTTTGTCCTGGAGGTTCCTACGAGAAGACTTGCGGCTTATACCGTTAAGACCAGGGGAATAGAGTTCATGGGTGTCCGTGAGATCACCTGGGACATGAAGCCTGAGGAACTGACTCCCAGAAGTGGGAAGTTGACCGTCAAGCAGGTCAAGGATGCGGTTATGAAGCAGCAGGGTGGTGGAAGAAAATAACGTACTTAAAGTAAGTGAAGTGTCTGAGTCTGAAATAAACGAGGAAATGAGCGAGGTTCTGTAAAGTGAGTGAAATGAGCTTTGAAGAGGCTGCCAGCGCTCTCGGTATCTCCGCAGAGGAGCTCGAGAAACTGGTCGCTTCCGGCGAGATCGCCAGCACGAAGGATGGAGACAGTCTCCTCTTTAAGAAAGAGGCGATTGACAATTACAAGAATCAGGGTGAGGCCGAGATCATTCTTTCCGATGATGATCTCAATCTCCTTGACGATGACGATGACGAGATCGATTTCGGTATAGATCTCTCCGGCGGTGACGATGCGGCTGCTGAGGACGCCGCTTCCGATCTTCCAGATATCGCGGCCGAGGATGGCGGCGATCTGGAGCTTTCGCTGGATGATGACGCGCCAGCCGGAGATGAGACCGTTCTCGATGTCGAGAGCCTTCTCAGCGACGATGACAGTGAAGGTACCACGCCGATCCCCGGTTCGGATGACTCGGGAGAGGAGAGTCTCGGAGACGAGACGCTTCTCGACACCGACATCCTGGACCTCGGCGACGATGATGCCGACACCTTCGAGCTGGATACGACGGAGGATACGCTTCTCGATCCGACCGAGGAAGGTTCCCTTCTTCGCGGCGGCGGAGCTCGCGTCATGCAGATGAAGCGACGCAAGAGTCACGCGCCCTGGACAGTTCTGCTGTCCTTTGCCGGTCTCGCTCTGCTGGTTCCCCTGGCTGTCCTTCTGGGCACCGTGCACAACGAAGGTCTGACGGTCGGACGTGGAGATTTCGTGGAAGCCCAGAATCGTCATTCGCAGGACTGGATTGACGAGTATGGCGGCTATTTCACGGAGATGGTTCACGGCATCGCAGAGATGTTCAGGAAGTAATTTCCGTATTCGAACGATATTGAGCGGCCTGTGGCGGCAAAAAACGCAGCCAGGGCCTCAAAAAGACTACCAAGAAGGGCTGCTGCGCATAAATGCGAGGCGGCCCTTCTTTTATGGATCACTTCAGCAGGCTGATAAGTACCGATAAAAGCTCTTTTCATGTTATCGGCAACCTGTTATATATCTCTCAACAAGAGTGAACCTTGGGACTCACCCGGCTTTCCAGCAGGGTGGAATCCACCGTATAGGACGGCGTTCAAGCGTTAAGAAGGTGAAGAGAACAGAAGGGAAGTGATGTCATGAGGAGACTCGTGGTACGCGGGTTGGTTGTGGTATGTGTGTTGCCGTTGTTGGTCGGTTGCGTTTCGTACGGCGAATACAACAGGCTCAAAGGGGAGCTCGAGCTTGCTGAGCAGGCGAATCGGCAGTTGATCGATCAGTACAACAGGTTGCTGGTCAAAACGAATCGACAGGCCGCAGATGGGACCATCTCAGAGGAAGAGCATAAGGCCGCCCTGGCCCAGCTTGCCGCTTTGCGTGAGCAGCTTAAAAACCAGGAAGGCACCAGCTTTGCCAAAGAGGATCTCCCCGATGGAGCGAAAATTGAGGAAGGCGGCATCAGCCTGGGTTCGGGCCTGCTGTTCAACTCAGGGATGGCCAGCCTGAAGAAGGCGACGCATTTTCCCGCCCTGGATCAGCTTGCTGGGAGCCTCAAGGGGAAGTACTCCGATTACAACATCATCATCGAGGGTCATACAGACAACGAGCCTCTCAAGCAGACCAAGAAGCTTTATGAGTACAACCTCAAGCTTGGTTTCGAGAGGGCGACGAATGTCTTCAAATACCTCAACCTGAAGCATGGTATTCCCGAGGGACGGGTCACCATTTTCAGCTATGGCATGAGCAAGCCGCTCAATCCTGATACGGCAAGCACGAAGGAGGGGCGACGGGATAACCGGCGTGTCGTCTTCCGTCTTGCTCAGAGGATTCAGTAGTTCTCTAAGCTGAGTTTTTGCAGAAGAGGGAATGGAGTCATGAGCAGTCCCGTGCTGCGTTTGATGGCTGCTGCCCTGTTTCTTCCCCTCTCGGCTGGCTGTGTCTCCTACGAGAAGCTCAAGGTGCAGTTGAACCAGGCCGAGAGGGCGAATGAGCAACTGATTGATCAGTACAACAGGTTGCAGCAGAACAGGAATGCCCAGCGATCGGTGGTCGCCATCTCGCAGGGTGATATAGCTGGAATCGATGGTGCCGAGGTTGAAGATGGCGGTCTCAGTCTCGGCGCCGAGTTCCTGTTCAATTCAGGCGACTCGAAGCTCAAGAGCGAGGAGCTGCCTGTTCTTGATGAGGTTGCCAGGATGTTGAAAACCAAGTATTCCGGGCAGAAAATCATCGTTGAAGGACATACCGACAACGAGCCTGGCGAAGAGACTAACCAGGATCGTCAGTACAATTTGAAGCTTGGTTTTGACAGGGCGAGGAACGTTTTTAAATACCTCAACCTGAAACACGGGATACCTCAGGATCGAGTAGCGATTTTCAGCTATGGAATGAGCAAGCCGCTCAGTCCTGAGACCGGTCATACGCCGGAAGGACGTAAAAAGAATCGTCGTGTAGTTTTTCGTCTCAGCGCGCATCACTATTGATGATTTTCAGTGACCTCGGCGTCTGGACGTTCGCTTTCCTGGAGACAGGGGAAAGCGAACGTCCTTTTTTTGTATAGAATGACGTGGTTGCGGTAATTTCAGTCAAGCCACGATCGAGGTTTCGAGGGGCGCGATGAACTCCAGCAAGGATCATGAAGGAACTTCCGGAGAACAAAAGGGAGTCCTGGCCCGCCTGAAATCGGCAGGATTCGCCCCCCGCAAATCTCTCGGGCAGCATTTTCTCCACGATCCCAGGATTCTTGCTTCGCTGGCGGAGTCTTCCGAAGTGGATGGTGACTCCAACGTTCTCGAGATTGGAACCGGTCCCGCTACCTTGACCAGGGAGCTGGCCGGTCGAAGCGCCAGCGTTCTTACTGTCGAGATCGATAAGAGGATGAGCTCTTTTGCGGCAGCGGAGCTGGCTGAATTCGATAATGTGGAGATACTCCAACTTGATGCTTTAGACGGCAAGAGGAGGCTTAACCCGCTCCTTTTCGACAGGCTCGTCAAGCTGGGCGAATTTACCTGGGTTTCCAATCTTCCTTACCAGATCGCAACAACGGTCATCATCGCTTTGCTGGAGGCAGGAGTTGGTTGGCAGAGGGCTGTTCTTACTGTACAGAATGAGGTAGCTGAGCGGATTTGTTCGCCTCCCGTCGTCCAGGGAAAAGGGAAGCGGGGCCGTGCAAAGGCGCAGAAAAGCATCGGATATGGGCCGGCTTCTCTGCTGGTCGGCTATTGGGCTCGGGCCCGGTACCTGAAAAAAATCAGTCCGGGATCATTCTGGCCGCCTCCAAAGGTGGATTCCGCAGTTATTTTGTTGGAACCGCGTTACAAAGTCGTAACAAGCCAAATAGAAAAGGATTACAGATCTTTTTCAAAATGGGTCCAGATTCTTTTCCAGCAGAGGCGAAAACAGCTGGGCGGGTCTTTGCGGGGTATTCTGGGGCAAGATGCAGCTAACAAAGCACTTACAGAAAGAGGCCTGGATGCGGCCCTGAGACCTGAAAACCTTCATCTGGAAGATTTTCAATTTTTTGCGAGGGCTTTTCCTTTCAATAATGGTTGAAGCTTTGCAAAAGCACCCCTAAAATCAAGTCATTGAAGAAGTAATCGCATTGGTCTCCCGGAAAAAAGAGGGGATGGCAGCCCGAATCACCCTAGTGTGATTTGGACTAGCGCCCTAGCCGGTGGCGCAAATACCCGGGAGTCGCCAAAGGCCTTTACAGGCCGGAGAATTGTACTCGCACGCGTTTCGTGGTTCGGGCGAGGCGTAGATAGCTGCAGGGATCTGACTTTTCAGGTTGAAGGTCCTGGTGCATGTCGACCGCTGTCCTTATGTGTTGATTCTCTGGAAAGCCTTGTATTCAGGGCCTTTTTGAGCAGTAGAGTCTGAACGGTAGATCTGCTGATTGTAATGAACGTGGAGGGCTGGAAATTCTGCCGGGCTTCGGGCCTTTGTGCAGAGACTCATCCAGCTTGTTTTAAAGGGGGAAGATTTGGTTACTGCTGAATCTACCAGAGGACTGATACCAGAGGCTGATCTTGCGCTGATTCGGAGCAAGGTCTCCATCGATGAGCTTCTCAGGGATTACGACCTGCAGCTCGTCGAGGCCGGGGGCGGAAGGCTCAAGGCGTTATGTCCTTTCCACAACGAGAAGACTCCCTCCTTCTCCGTAAATTTAGATAAGCAATTCTATTATTGTTTTGGTTGCCAGGCCGGCGGCAGCATCTTCACCTTCGTGCAGGAATACGAACGGGTAGGCTTCCCTGAGGCTGCGGAGATGCTTGCACGTAAAGCTGGGATCGTCCTGCAGCGTACAGCGAAGCGGGATGATCAGTATCACAAGACCCTCGAGGTCTACGATGCGCTTGACTACGCCGCCGGTTTTTATCACAGCTATCTCCTGGAAGATGCCGGCGCCCAAGGGGCGCGGGAATACCTCGCCGCGCGCGGGATGAACGAGGAGATGCAGCGGACATTTCGCCTTGGCTGCTCGCCCCCCGGCTGGGATGAGCTGCTTAAGAAGGCGTCCGCGGCGGGGCACTCGGTCGAAGTTCTCGACAGGGCAGGCCTCATCCGACAGAACAAGACAGGCAAGGGCAGCGGGTTCTTCGATGAATTCCGCGGCAAGCTGATCTTTCCGATCAGCGATGTCCAGGGGAGGGTGATCGGTTTCGGTGCCCGGCGGCTGGCTGGCGATGATGATCCGGCCAAGTACCGCAATACCCGGGAGACGAACCTGTTTAATAAATCCAAGGTTCTCTACGCCTTACCCCAGTCGAAGCAGGGGATCCGCAGGGAGAAGGCCATCGTGGTTGTTGAGGGTTATACCGATGCCCTCATGGCCCACCAGGCCGGCCTGGATTTCTTCGTTGCCAGCCTGGGTACGGCCTTCACGCAGGAAAACACCCAGGCGCTCAAGCGCTATGCCGACAGGGTCTATATGATCTTTGATGGAGATAGCGCCGGGCTCAAGGCTGCCGAGAGATCCATTGAATTGCTGGTCGGTGAAAATCTGGATGTGCTGATTTACCCGCTCTCAGACGGAAAAGACCCCTGCGATGCGATTGCCGAGTCGGGGGGCGATGCCTTCTGGGAAAGTGTGAAGACGGATTCGGTCGACATTTTCGACTTTAAATGGAATCGGACCATCGAGACCGCCGAGGCGGCTGCCAGTCCACAGGTGCTCTCCAGGGGGGTCAAGGATTTCCTCGCCCTGGTCGCCAAGATATCGGACAAGGTGGCTCGCCGGGTAGTTTTGAATAAGTATGTCGAGAGGTTTGAAATTCTCGGTATCGCCATGGAGGATCTCCCGCTGGAAGAGATGGGTCTTTTCTCGCCAGAGCGGGAGAGGGAAGAGGTGCAGCAGCAGGAGCCCGTCTTAAATGAAGGACGCATCAAGCTTCTCGAATCGATTCTATTTGTCATGATTTCAGCTCCAGGCGAGGCGGAGGCCATCTGGGAGGAGGTTCCCGAGGGGTTGTTGGCAGATGCAGCCGGACAGGCTGTCGAGTCCTATGTGAAGGACCAGTTTGCAAGGGGAGGATTTTCGAATGACGGAAGACTTTTACACGAGGGCCTGAGCGGGATGGTTGAGAAGCTCGTGTTTAAAATCCTCAACCAGATAGACGAGAATTCCGAATTGCCTGGAGTCGACCAGGCTGAACAGTTGGAAAAATGCAGACGGGATCTTCGCCGCTGGAGCATCCAGAACAAGATTACGACTCTGAAGGCAGATCGTGCCGTAGCCAGGAACTCGGGTGATACCGAACGGGCGATGGCTCTGCATATGGAGAGTATTGCTTTGCGGCGGGAGTTGACTCAATTACTCAAGGAAACGGAAGAATAGCCAGGGGCCGGGTAATCAATCTCCCGGCAGATAGACCACTTATATATTGATCACCACAACACATTAGTTTTCCGACCGGAGCCGGGCTCTCGTATTTACAGCCAGGTTGCCAGGCGGGATTTTCGGAGTATAGAAATGGAAGACAAGCTTAAGCTACTCATCGAGGAAGGCAAACGCGAAGGCGGTATCACCTACCAGCGTTTTAACGAGATCTTTCCGGAGGATTGCAATTCTCCCCAGAGGATTGACGAAATCTTTGCCATTCTCGATGCCCATGACATCGAGATGCGCGACAACAAGGTTCCCGATCCGTCTGCGAATTCGGATTCCGGCACCAGTGAGTTACCGGAAAAGATTGATGACCCGGTTCGGATGTATCTCACCCAGATGGGAGAGATTCCTCTTCTGAAGCGTGCCGAGGAGCTCCTCCTTGCCAAGAAGATTGAGATCTCACGGCAGCGCTACCAGAAGTATGTCTTCGGCAGCGGCCTCGCCCTCGGGGTCACGGTGAAGGTCATTGACGACGTCATGCGCGGCGAGATGGCCCTCGATAAGGTTGTCAAGGTGACGCCTTCCAACAATGAAGAAATCAGCAAGGAAGATGTGTTTCGTCTCGTCAGGACAAACCAGGCGACCTTGAGAATGATCCACATCGAGACGTCGAGGGACTTTTCAAAGTTACTTGGAGAAGATCTCTCGGAAAGGGTTAGCGATAAAATTGGTTCCAGGGTTCGCAGCCGCAATGGAAAGGGCTCGGTTCTACTGCAGGAGCTTATTCTCAAGAAGCCCGTGGTGAATCAGCTCCGCCATGAATTGAAGACGCTCCATCGAAAGATGAACAGCATCGAGAATGAAAAGGCGAAGATTGAGCAGGCCCGCAAGAGGGGCAAGCGGAAGCTTCGAAGCTGTGAAAAGAATCGAATGGCCGAGCTAGATGCACGACTCCAGGAATACGAGCTCCACGCTCTCGAGCCGATGACTGAGCTGGAGGAGCGTATGGTGAAAATCGACAAGTGGCACACAGAGTACGAGATTGCCAAAAGAAAGCTCTCAGGCGGCAACCTGCGGCTCGTGGTGAGTATCGCCAAGCGCTATCGAAACAGGGGGCTCACCTTCCTCGACCTGATCCAGGAAGGGAACACGGGTCTCATGAAGGCCGTTGAGAAATACGAGTACAGGCGGGGTTATAAGTTCTCCACCTACGCGACCTGGTGGATTCGC
>DCKY01000216.1:51820-57448 GCA_002320775.1 Planctomycetes bacterium UBA1662 | reverse complement strand
GCCGGCTCGTTTGACTTGGGGATCTGGAAGCTGCCTGAGTAGCCGACGCAGTGGGTCATATCGGTGCCGAGGGTGATGAGCGTGTAGACCGGCAGGGCGGCCATCTCCTCGGCGCTGTAGGTGTGGCCGGCGCCCTCGGGATGAACCGATGTCCGGGAGGCGGTATACGCCGGAACCCCGTTGTAGAAGAAGGCGGCAAAATTGAGCGAGGGGTCATCCTTATAGGGCACGGTGACCTGGGCGTCGGCGGTGTCGCTGGCGGTGATCCGGTAGCGAAGCAGCGTCCTGTTGCCCTGGCCGGGAACAAGGACGGAATAGATTCCGTCGCCGCCGACTTCATCTCCATCGCGTCCATCGTCGGACATCTGCAGCGTGGTCCAGTTGGCCGGATCTTCGAAATCCGGGTTTGGTTCGTGCGCCCGGGCCGGCTGTGAGATGAGTATATTGTGCGGATGGGCGAGGAAGGCCGGGATGTAATTGCCGGGCTGGACGACCTGGTATCGCAGGCTGACCGCGGCGAGACCCTGCGGGTCGGTGATCTTGGCGGTCACAGCCAGCGCCTCTCCAGCCACCGGCTGCTTCGGGCTATGCTCCACCTGGCGAACCAGCGGCCCGGGGTTGGTTGAGAAGACGGTGTTGCGCGCGCCGGGGCTCGGCGGCAGAAGCGCGTTGGGGTCCTCGTCCTCGGTGCCTGGAGAATAGAGCTCAAAATCCAGGGAGACATCCGAGCTGTTCAGCGAGGTGTTGAAGCCATGAACGGCAACCAGGTTTTCTCCCTGCCTGAGATAGGCCGCCGGGTTCGGCAGCGTGACCGGGATCCAGCGCGCCTCCCGTCCGCCGCGCGCGTCGTCATCGAAGGCCAGCTCGCCCTCTTCCATATTGTAGCGCAGCACCTCGGTGCCGTTGATCCAGACGACAGCCCCGTCATCGATGTACTGGTTGAGCACCAGGGCGTCGGGGATGCTGTCCGCATTGTCGATGGTGAAGGTGTGGCGCATGTAGATCGAGGTGTAGGATCGCCGCATATCGGCAAGCTCCGTGTTGTCGTCGCCATCTCCGAATCCGATGGCGGTCTGCGCCTGCAGCCAGGTTTCGTCCAGGGGGAAGTCGTCTTCACGCCAGCGCTGCGGAGGATCGGAGGCCTCCGAGGTACCCGGCCTGTAGCGCCAGTCCTCGCTCTGTCCCCGGAGGAAATAGACACGCTTGGTAAAGGGGCGCTCGATGAGCCCCGAGGCTCTCCAGCTTCCGGCGAGGTTGTTGTCGCTGCCGGGGTGGAGCAGCTCCATGGAGCTGCCCTTGCCCTGTGCGGCCAGCGGCCAGGGAAAGCCGGCCTGGTAGTCGACCTCGTCGACCCGGGCGCCTGTCGCATCGCGCAGGGTCAGTGTCTCTCCGCCGTTGTCAAGGCGTCCCTCCCACGGGCCGCTGGCGCCCTCGAAGGACAGGTTGTCAGCCAGGACAGCCGGATCCTCGGCGACTACGAGATAGTCCCCGGCCGGCAGGAGGGTGCCGTCGGGAAAGGTAAAGATGATTCCATTGGAGAAATACCAACCGGAGAGATCCACCGGCGCTTCGGATGCGTTGTACAGCTCGATGAATTCTTCGGCGGCCGTCTTGTTTTCCGGTTCGTAGTGGATTTCGTTGATGACGACCTGGGCATTGAGTCTTGCGGCAAAGAGCAGCCAGCAGGCGGCCAGAAGACAGAGGAGCGGACGATTGATTTCAGACATTTCGAATGTTCTCTCAGTGAATGGGCCGCCCGGGGCCGGAGGACCCGTCCGGGGAGTTTTTTTAAGAGCCGGATATTTCGCCAGGAAAAGACCCTGAAGCCAAACGACGCTGGCGATCGTCGGACCATCTATTTTACCGAGTATCCCGGTGGATGACGAGCCGGGTTCCCTTTTCTTGCCAAAATAGGCCGTGGCTGGGGGTTAGAGGTCTTCCCGGCGGCGCTGAATTGAAGACTGCCGACTTGACGCTGAGATCTGTAAGGGCAATATCTATGCTGGTCGGTCGTGTATCGGTTTTCAGCAAGTGCCGGAGAGTCTCCAGATGAAGTACGCAGTGGCTGCCTGCCAGACGGATTTCCCCTGTCCCCGGGACCGTAGCGAGATCTCCTCGCGGGTCGACCGGATGCTGGCCATGGTCGATTCCGCGGTCATGGGCTACAAGCCCTTCTTCCCGGTTCGCCTGGTGGTCTTTCCCGAGTTTGCCCACGCGGCTCCGGTCTACGCGACGGCCCGGGAATTGAGCGACAAGCTGGCTGTCGAGTTGCCCTGTGAGCACACCGACCGCTACGAGAAAAAAGCCAGGGAGCTGGGTGTCTATATCCAGACAGGCAGCTTCATCGAGCGCGACCCGGATTGGCCGGGGGTGGTCTTCAATACGACCTGCCTGGTGGGGCCGGAGGGAATTCTCTACAAGTACCGTAAGGTGAACCCCTGGCTGCCGTGGGAGGTCCATGCCAGCCCCCATGACCTGCCGGGATACAAGGATGAGCTGTTCCCGGTCGCCCGTACCGAGATCGGCAACATCGGCTGCGCCATCTGCTACGACTGGCTTTTTCCGGAGGCGATTCGCGAGCTGGCGCTGGGCGGGGCGGAGCTGCTGGTGCGGGTTTCGGCCTACATGGATCCCTGGGGCGCCACGCCTCCTATGGACTGGTGGACCGTGATCAACCGCAGCCGGGCGATCGAAAACCTGGCCTATGTGGTCGCCTCGAACCAGGGGGCCAGCCTCGAGAACTATCCACCCTTTTCATGGCCTGGAGGGAGCATGGTCGTCGATTACGATGGACGGCTTCTCTCGCAGGCGGATCCGGGGCCGGGAGAAAAGATCGTTGTCGCTGAGGTTGACCTCGGGGCTCTGCGCCAGGCGCGGCGTGAGCGTCTCGGACACAATCCCCTCGCGCATCTGCGGGGCGAAGCCTATACCGCCGCCCGCGGGACCTTCTACCCGGGCGGCACCTTCGCCGATGCCGCCTCGCAGGAAGGTGACCGCAGCGTCGAAGAGAACGAGCAGGCTATCAGGGAGACCCTCTCGGACAATCCCTGGAAGATCGCCGATTGAGCGGCCGCCGGAGAATTAGAAGCTCAGCTCTTCGGGGATCAGGACCTGTTCCTGGCGTTTGTCCAGGGGCAGGCAGTAGAAGGGTCCTTCCCTCACGATCCCCATCGTCTTGAGGCGGCTTTCTATGCTCGCGGGTTTCATGTTGGTCACCATCCGAAGCTCGGCCATGGTGATCCGGGGCTGGAGCTCGAGCAGGCGGCGCCAGTCGCTGTCGGTTCCTCGAAACCGCTTGCGTGATTTGTGATCGACGCCCATCGCGTAGAGGCCGTCGAGGAGGTCGCGGTAGGGTACCGCCCCCTGCAGAACCTTGGGCTCTTCCATGGTGGGGCGGCGGATGACGATCGTCGGGAAGCCGAAGCCGTAGCGGCTGCCGTCTTCACGGTCGGCGTCGAATAGCACATCTGCCCGGCCGTTGGAGAGCTGCTCGGTCATGTCCTCGGAGCTGAGCCCGAGCTCTTCGGCGAGCGAGAAGACAAGCTCGAGGTCATCGATCTTCTGTTGCTCGACGTAGAAGGCCTCGCGGATTCGACGCAGCAGCCTGCGGGCGGCCTCGTCGCTTCGTACGGCGACAGCCTTGACGGCCCTGCAGGAGACAAAGGTGCTCTCCAGGATGTGGGAATTCCAGATGTCCGGCTCGAACGGCATGCCGGAGACGTCCGCGGCGGTTTGCCAGTGACGGATGATCAGGCTCGGGTCTGGAACGGGATGGTCTCGAAGTCCAGCCATGACCATGCGCCATCGCAATTGCTCACCCCACTCGAAGAGAAAGGTCGTCTCAACGGGTTGAAAAGCCCAGCACCAGCTGCAAGCCGGATCCTCCAAAAATACCACCTCTAATTCCATGACCGCTCCTCTCTTCACTTTTGAAACCACCGGCCTTCCGGCCGGAATGTTCGCCGCCACCAGGGCCGGCGAAGAATGACCCGGGAGCCATCTCACCAATGACTCCTCGTTTATTTGCTACGGCCAACCATCAGAAGAGACAAACCGTCCCACAGCAAGAAAAACTTCCGCCAACATCTGTTGGCGACAGTCCTTGCCAGCGAATGAAGAACTGGTATAAGTTCACTCTAGCCTGAGCTTTTCTTTATTGGTCCCGCTGAGAATGTAGTTCATAAGAACGAGTTGGACAGATGGAATTTGAAAGTCTACAGGGTGATCCCCAGTTCCGTTCCTGGCTGGAGCAGTTCATAGAGGATCGTGTTCGCGACGAGCTCAAGAGGGACATGGACCGCAGGGCGAGAGATGCCTTCTCACTCGTATCCGTCCGTGCCGATGACAAGCTGGCCAATTCCATGGCCAGGATCCTGGGGAAACCCCTGGTGCCGGTGGAGATCCTGACCTTTGGCGATGGCGAGAAGAAGGCTGTCGTGAAAGAGAACCTGCGCGGCAAGCATGTCTACGTCATCGCCACCGTAGGTTATGGCGAAGACCCTGATGTCTCGCTTGCCAACGCGCTCAAGATTCTTTCCACGCTGAAGCGAACCTGCAAGGTACGGCAGATCAACTTCGTGGTTCCCTGCCTCTGGTATCAGGCGCAGGACAAGACCCATGCCCGCCGCGAGCCGATCACGGTTCGCGATGTGGCCGATGACCTTATCCGCCGCGGCATGGGCCATATTATCGTCACCTCGCTGCATGCGGAGCAGATAGAGATCGCCTTCGACAGCTTCGATCACCTGAAGATGGAGCCGCTGTTCAGTGACTATCTCAACCATCGTTTTATCGAGCAGGGTGAGAAGTTCATCCTGATCTCTCCGGATGATGGCGGCGTTCGCATGCGCGAGGAGCTCTTCAAGAACATGAGTCCCGAGTGGGTGGCAGGCCAGGCCGCTGTCCACCAGCTGCGGGTGAGAGGTTCGGTTGACGAGAAGCAGGTTCTGGACTTCGTGGGAGAGGTCGATGGAACCGTCGGCGTGATCCTCGATGACATGATGCGTTCGGGCTCGACCATGTTCCAGGCGGCCAAGGCGGCCAAGGAGAAGGGCGCCAAGAAGGTCATCGGGCTGGTAACGCACTTCTACGGCTTCGACAGTGATACGGGCGGTAGCTTCGATGAGAGGCTTGCGGACTCGGCTCTCGACGAGTTGATCTGTACGAACAGCCGCGGCGGGCTCGAGGAGCGCCTGGCCGAAAGCGAGGTTCTCCGTGAGCGCCTGACGGTCCTGGACGTGGCTCCTTATCTTTCCAAGGCGCTGATCAATTTCCAGACCGGCGGTACGGTCAAGGACATGATCGCCGGCGTTGGCGAGCTGAGGGATCTCTACCGCGTGATTCATCTCGCCGGCTCCAGTCTGAGCAGCGAAGACTCCTGAGTCGTTTCCGCACCGCCCGCGCGGGAGTATTTCAGCTCGGGTCGTAGGCCAGGTTCTGCGCCAGCCATCTCTCGACCTCGGAGGGGGCCAGGCCCTTTCTCTCCGCATAGTCAAGCACCTGGTCCCTGTCGATTCTTCCAACGGCGAAATACCTGCTCTCGGGATGTCCGAAGTAGAGCCCGCTGACCGCCGCTGCGGGGTACATGGCGTAGCTCTCGGTGAGCTCGATGCCGGTGTTCTCCCTGAC
>DCKY01000216.1:31580-51398 GCA_002320775.1 Planctomycetes bacterium UBA1662 | reverse complement strand
ATCAGGTCTTCGTAGCCCAGCTCTTCGTCGGCGCCGTAGCCGAGGTTGTTCCGTGCCCTGAGATGCAGAAGCTCGGCGAAGGCTTCGGCCAGCCGGTCCGCCAGGGCCTTGGCCATGATGGAGTTGTAGTCGTCGTTGTCGGCTTCGAACCGGCCGCAGAGCTCATCGAGACCGAAGCCTGTCGATAGCGCGAAGGCCCCGATATGGTCAACCTTGCCGCTCGAGTCGGGAGCGATAAAATCAGCGAGGCAGAACTGAGGTTTGCTCCTGTCGCGCTGGTGCTGCTGACGGAGGAAATGCAGAGTGGCGAGGGTGTCTTTTCGCTCGGCGTCGGCGTAGAGCTGGACGTCATCTCCGTGGGAGTTCGCCGTGAAGAAGCCGGTGACGGCCCGGGCTTCGAGGAGCTTCTTCGAGACGATGGTCTCCAGCAGGCCGAGGGCGTCGTCGTGCAGCTTGCGGGCCTGTTCACCGACGATCGGATCTTCGAGCACCTTCGGGAATTGTCCCGCGAGTTCCCAGGCCGCGAAGAACGGCGACCAGTCGATGTAGGGGACAAGCTCTTCCAATGGGAAGCTCTCCAGGACCTCGATGCCCATCCTCGATGGCGTCGAGAGTTCCCTGGAATCCCAGTCGTCCTGGAAGCTCAGCCTCCGAGCCTCAGCGATGTCGAGGATCGAGGCGGGCTTTGCCTGCGCGCTCTCGTATTGCCTGCGCGCCTTGTCTTGCGCCTCCAGGTTCTCCTCGATGAAGGCGCTCCTGTTCTTTCCATCGGGCCGCAGGGTGGCGCAGACCCCAACGGCCCGCGATGCGTCCAGCACATGGACCACGGGGTGCGAGTACCGGGGCGCGATCTTGATGGCTGTGTGAGCTCTGCTGGTTGTCGCCCCGCCGATCAGCAGGGGGGTCGAGAAGCCGGCCTGCTCCAGTTCGGAGGCCACCACCACCATCTCGTCGAGAGAGGGAGTGATGAGGCCGCTCAATCCGATCAGGTCCGCATCGAGCTCTCGGGCTGTCTCAAGAATCTTTTCACAAGGCGTCATGACGCCCAGGTCGACGATGTCCCAATTGTTGCAGCCCAGGACGACACCCACAATGTTCTTGCCGATATCATGGACGTCGCCTCGTACCGTTGCCATCACGATGCGGCCCTCGGCGCTTTTTCCCGAGCTCTTTTCTTTTTCCATGAAGGGTTCGAGCCAGGCCACCGCCTTTTTCATGACCCTGGCGCTTTTGACGACCTGCGGGAGGAACATCTTTCCTTCACCGAAGAGGTCACCGACGATCTTCATGCCGTCCATCAGCGGCCCCTCGATGACCTCCAGGGGCCGGTCGAAGAGCTGGCGGGCCTCCTCCGTGTCGCTCTCGATGAAGTCTGTGATGCCATTGACCAGGGCGTGGCTCAGCCGTTCGGCGACATCCTGATCGCGCCAGGCGAGTCTGCTGTCGTCGTTTTCTGCCTTTCGCCCGGGGTCTTTCAGCCCGGCCGCGTACTCGACCAGGCGCTCGGTGGAGTCCTCGCGCCGGTTGAAGAGGACGTCCTCGACAAGCTCGAGCAGCCTCGCATCGATCTCTTCGTAGACCTCCAGCATGCCGGCGTTCACGATCGCCAGGTCGAGACCGGCCTCGATGGCGTGGAAGAGGAAGGCCGAATGCATCGCCTCACGGACCACGTTGTTGCCTCGGAAGGAGAAGGAGATATTGCTCACCCCGCCGCTGGTGCGGGCGCCGGGGCAGCGCTTCTTGATTCCCCGGACCGCCTCGATGAAGTTGATGGCGTAGTCGTTGTGTTCGGCGATGCCGGTGGCGACGGTCAGGATGTTCGGGTCGAAGATGATGTCCTCCGGGTCGAAGCCGACCTCTCGGGTCAGCAGGCCGTAGGCCCGCTCGCAGATGCTGATCCGGTCTTCAAGGCCGGTCGCCTGGCCGGACTCATCGAAGGCCATCACGACCACGGCCGCTCCATACTGCCGCGACAGGCGAGCCTGTTCGAGGAAGCTCTCTTCGCCTTCCTTCAGGCTGATCGAGTTGACGATGCATTTTCCCTGGGCGCATTTGAGGCCGGCCTCGATAACCGACCACCTGGAGCTGTCAATCATGATCGGCACCCTGGCCAGGTCCGGCTCGGAAGCTATGAGGTTGAGGAAGCGCGTCATGGAACCTTCGGAATCGAGCAGGGCCTCATCGAAGTTGATGTCGATCACGTTGGCCCCGTTGTCGACCTGCTGCCGGGCAATGGAGAGGGCCTCCTCAAAGTTTTCCTCGAGGACCAGTCGGCGAAAGCGCGGCGAGCCGGTGACGTTGGTCCTCTCGCCAACCATCACCAGGGGAACCCTCTCGCCTTCGAGCTTGAGGGGCTCCAGGCCGCTGAGCCGGGTGGCGGGCGCTGTCTCCGGCAGCTTGCGCGGCGCGCAGGCCCTGACCCTTTCGACGATGGCGCGGATATGCTCCGGCGTCGTACCGCAGCACCCGCCGACAATGTTGAGCAGCCCCTCACCGGCGAGGCCGCCGAGGGCGTCGCTGGTGTCTTCGGGAGTTTCGTCGTAGCCCGTGTCGCTGAGAGGGTTGGGCAGCCCGGCGTTGGGGTAGCAGCTCAGGTGACAGTCGGCCACCTGGGAGAGCTCCCGGATGTAGGGGCGCATCGCCGCGGCTCCAAGGGCGCAGTTGATCCCGATGCTCAGGGGTCTTGCATGGCGAATCGAGTTCCAGCAGGCCTCGGCGGTCTGGCCCGACAGGGTTCGTCCCGAGGCATCGGTGATGGTGATGGAGAGCATCACCGGCAGCCGTGAGCCGCGCTCCCGGAAGAGCTCCTCGAAGGCGAAGATGGCGGCCTTCAGGTTGAGGGTGTCGAAGGTGGTCTCGGCCAGCAGGAGATCAGCCCCCCCTTCGATGAGCCCCTCGGCCTGGTCCCGGTAGGCTTCGACCAGCTGGTCGAAAGTCACGGCCCTGTAGGCCGGGTCATCGACGTCCGGCGAGAGCGAGGCGGTCCTGTTGGTAGGGCCCAGGGCTCCGGCAACGAAGCACTCGCGGCCGGGGTTGGCCTGCATGAAGTCATCCGCAGTCTTGCGGGCGAGGCCCGCGGCCGCGGTGTTGAGCTCCTTTGCCAGGCTCTTGAGTCCGTAGTCCGCCTGCGCGATCGATGTGCTGGAGAAGGTGTTGGTCTCAATGATGTCCGCTCCCGCCTCGAGGAAGGCCCGGTGGATGTCGCCAATAAGATCCGCGCGGGTCAGGCTGAGGAGATCATTGTTGCCCTTGAGCTCGCGGGAGTGGCCGCTGAAGCGCTCTCCCCGGAAGTCTTCCTCCGTGAGCGCATGCGCCTGGATCATCGTTCCCATGGCGCCATCGAGCACGAGGATGCGCTCAGCGAGAGCCGCTCGAAGCGATTCTTCTATAGCCGGATTGTTTCCCGCGGAGCCCATCGTGGCAATTCTCCTGGTCTGGATTGAGGCAGGGTAGTCTAACCTTGCCGCAGGATAAGTAAAGCGGGACAGCCCCTTGTCTCGTCGCCGCCTGGAAAGCCCTTCCAGGGTTCTTAATCGAGACCCCTGGCGCTCTGGTCTTCCTGGTCATCAAGCCAGGCGACATCGGATTCATCATCGCTGAAGCGCCTGATCCCGACCTCCTTGATCTTTGAATCGTCCACCTTGGAGAGCGGTGTATAGCGCGGATGGTGAGAGTCCTTGAAGGGGTCGTTGGAGGCCGCGTTGTAGCAGCAGATCATGGCCCAGCGCGGGTTCTCGGAGCGGTTCTGGTCTGAACGATGAAGCAGGTTGCAGTGAAAGAAGCAGACATCTCCCGGTTTCATCTCGCAGTGGACAACCTCTCCCCGTTTGATGGCCTCGTTCACGCGCTCCATGTCGGCGCCGGCCTGGTCACCGGTGAGCTCGTGGTCGATCCGGTCAAGCTTGTGGGAACTCTTGAGGAACTGCATGCAGCCGTTCTCGGGGGTAGCGGCATCGACCGCTATCGTGGCGCTCACCAGGCGCGGCCAGAGGCAGCCATTCTGGTACCAGTAGCCATAGTCCTGGTGCCAGGTCCAGGCGCCGCCAACCTTGGGATCCTTCATGATCATCTTGGAGTGATAGTGGTAGACCTCTTCGCCAAGGAGCTGCTCCGAGCCGTCGACGATTCGGCGGCAGCGTGCGAACATACCGTAGATCCCATCTCCCGGGTGATTCCACAACGACATGCGCACCTTGCCGCCTTCACCATCTCCCTTGCTGTAGGAGTGGGCCTCGAGCTCGCGATCTTCTTTTGCCGCCCGCTTCAAGAGCTTCATCTCTTCGGTGTCAAACATCGATCTGATGATGAGATAACCATCGCGGTGGAAGTCCTCGATCTGTTCAGCTGTCAGTGGCTCCGACGACATGTTCGCCTCCCGGGAAATTCTGGTGTTTATTTCGAGGCCCAGGCCCTTATTTCCTTCGCGTCCAGGACACCCCAGTAGATCCGGATGTCTTCGAGGGAGCCCTTCAGCTTCGTGGGGGCCGTATAGTTGGCGACGAGGGATTCGGTATCATCGCCGACGCTCAGGCCATCAAAGGGCTTGCTGGGCAGCAGGTGTCCCGGCCCCTGGCCGACCGCCTTCCCGTTTACAAGCACGGTCAGCTTGCCGGTGGCGGCGAGGGTGCCCGCGATGTGGGTTCGCTTGCCGGCCTCGATTTTCAGGTCGCTCACGACCACCTTGAGCTCGCCGCCGCTGCGCACGGCGAAACGGGCCTTGCCGCCGGCAAGGTAGAGGCTGTAGCCGGTCGACTCGCCGCCCTGGGCAACGAGGACTCCGTCGCCGGATTCAGGCGTACACCAGGCTCCGACGGTCAGCGGCTTGGCGGAGGGGTCGAGATCCTTCGGCAGGGGGGCGCCCGGCTTCTCAAGGTGCAGGACCTTCTTGAGCTTGACCTGCCGCGCCTTGCGCTTGAGTGCCTTGGCATTGGTCTTTCTCTTCTTCACCGATTTCTCGGGCTCGTTGTCAGCGTAGAGCTTCTGAAGCCTCAAGATCTCCTGCTCGAGATCTTTCTGTACCTTGGCGTAGTCTTCTTTGCCGTGCACGCTGACCAGCTCGTCCGGGTCCTTGCTCAGGTCGAAGAGCTCCCATTCGTCGATGTTGTAGTAACGGATGAGCTTGTGGGTCCGGGTTCGGACCCCGTAGTGCCTCCGGACGCTGTGGGCGCCGGGGAACTCGAGGTAGTGGTAGTAGATCGAGTCGCGCCAGTCAGCGGGCGACTCGCCCTTGAACAGCGGCAGGAGGCTGTGGCCCTGCATATCGTCGGGAATGTTGATTCCCGCCACATCGAGGAAGGTCTCGGCGTAGTCGAGGTTCTGTACCAGGTGGTGGTTGGCGCTTCCCGGCTTGATGACTCCCGGCCAGCGCACGATCAGCGGCATGCGGAGGGACTCCTCGTACATCCAGCGTTTGTCGTACCAGCCGTGATCTCCGAGGTAGAAACCCTGGTCGGAGCTGTAGATGACGATGGTGTTGTCGGCGAGGTTCTCATCGTCGAGATACTTGAGGATCTGGCCGATGCCATCATCCACCGCCGCGACGCAGCGCAGGTAGTCCTTGATGTAGCGCTGGTATTTCCAGCGCACCAGCTCTTTGCCCTCGAGCTTGGCCTTTCGGAACGCTTCGTTCTTGGGGCCGTAGGCGGCGTTCCAGACCGCGAGCTGCTCCTTGGTCAGGCCGCGGGGCGTGTTGAGCTTCAGATCGTTGACACTCAGGTGGCGCTCCACCGTCATGGTCTGGGTCTTCGCCGCGCTGGTTCGGTTCTCCCATTTATCAAAGAGAGTCGCCGGCTCGGGGATGGTCACGTCGTCGTACATGTTGAGGTAGCCCGGGCCGGGCGCCCAATTGCGATGCGGCGCCTTGTGCTGGTACATGAGGACGAAGGGCTTTTCCTTGTCGCGCTTGTTCTTCAGAAAGTCGAGCGTGATGTCGGTGATGATGCTGGTGGTGTAGCCGGTGTATTTCCTGGTCCCCGCAGGTGTCCGCATCGGCGGGTTGTAGTAGGGTCCCTGGCCGATGAGCACCTCCCAGAAGTCAAAGCCGGTGGGCTCGGTCTTGAGGTGCCATTTGCCGATCATGGCGGTCTGGTAGCCGGCCTTGCGCATCAGCTTGGGAAAGGTTTGCTGGGAGCCGTCGAAGGTATTGCCATTGGTCATGAAGCCGTTGAGGTGGCTGTGCTTGCCGGTCAGGATCACGGCGCGGCTCGGCCCGCAGATCGAGTTGGTGCAGAAGCTGTTGTGGAAGATCATTCCCTCTCGCGCCAGCCGGTCCATGTGGGGCGTCTTGTTGATCTTCGAGCCATAGGCGCCGATGGCATGGGGGGCGTGGTCATCGGTGAAGATGAAGAGGATGTTCGGGCGCTTGTCAGCCGCTTCAGCAAGAGACGCGATGCTCAGCAGGACCACGAGGGCCTGGAGGCAGAGCTTCGATCGGGGGAACCGCATCATGAATATGTCACTTTCCTTCAGTTTGTGAAAAGCCGGGGCAGGCCCGGAATCCGTGGTTGGGTTGTGTTTACCTGGGCTTGTCGTATTTGTGCTTATTGTGACAGGCCTTGCAGTTGACCGCCTTGCCGAGCGCAGCGGTGCTGGCCTTGGGGTCGATCGCTACCTTGGCGGCGGCGGCGACAAAGTCGCCGGTGAGCTTCGTCCAGCCGACCGGGTCGCCCTTCTTGGGCTTGGTCTCGTAGAGGGCGATAGCGTAATCAAGGAGCTGGATCTTTTCCTGGCTGGTGGCCTTGCCCTCGATGACCTTTTTCGCCAGGCCTCCCTTGAGACCATCCTTCATGATCTGCTTGATGGTGTATTTCGGCTTGGAGTCGGCGCCGGCGATGCCGACGAGGCCAAAGGTGAGGATGGCGGCGGCCAGCGGGGCCATGATGATCCTGGTGTTCAACTTCATGAGCTTGTCTCCTTGCAGGGTGTTTGGCTACGGTCTCGCGAAGGAGCTCTCCGCGGAAGAAACCGAACTTGGATGCTATTTGCAGGCCTGCCCGGATGTCAAGAACCGTACCGTTCTCTCCCGGCCTGTTCCGGGGCTGTCTGATGGCGTACAATCTTGTGCATGGGACGGGTTCGTGTCGAGCGAGCCATGTGCCAGGGTCTTTTCCTTCTATGCCATGGAGATCACGGAATGGTTCGTTCAGTCGGTTTGCTGCTATGTGTTCTTCTTCTGGCGGGCTGCTCTACGCCGCTTTACAAGGCCCGCGCGTTGACGAGACCGGGAGAGTTCACGCCCGGTATCGAGGGGCCGGCCTGCGGGCGGGATGGATCGATCTACGCGGTGAACTTCACCGAACAGGGCACGGTCGGCAGGATCTCACCCTCGGGAAAAGGGGAGATCTTTCTCAAGCTTCCCGCTGACAGTGTCGGCAATGGAATTCGCTTCGACCGCGCCGGCAATATGTATATCGCCGACTACGTCAACCACCAGGTGTTCAAGGTCGCGGCCGGGACCTCGAAGCCGGTGGTCTTTGCGGCTGACACCACGATGAATCAGCCGAATGACCTTGCGATCAGCTTCAACGGTACGCTCTATGCCAGCGATCCGAACTGGTCTGCGAAGACCGGCCAGCTCTGGAAGGTCACGGTCGATGGCCGCACGGTCCGCCTCGCCGAGGGAATGGGGACCACCAACGGGATCGAGGTCAGCCCCGATGGCCGGACCCTGTACGTCAACGAGAGCGTTCAGCGCAGGATCTGGTCCTTTTCCATCGATTCCGAAGGCAACCTCTCCGGCAAGAAGCTCTTCAAGAGCTTCGAGGACCATGGCTTTGACGGCATGCGCTGCGATGTCGATGGCAACCTCTACGTTACCCGCTACGGCAAGGGGACCGTGGTTAAGCTGTCGCCGTCGGCGGAGGTGCTCGCGGAGATCGACGTGCTGGGCAGGAAGCCGAGCAACATCTGCTTCGGCGGTCCGGATGGCCGCACCGCCTACGTTACCGAGGTAGAGCACAGACGCATTGTCTCCTTCCGTGTCGAGAGGCCCGGGGCGGCCTGGAACCGCTTGTTCAATAGATGACGGCTCCAAAGAGCCCCTCGGCGAGGAGGCCTGCCATTTTTCTTTCCGCACTGATCGTGAAAGTTACAACAGACATTTTCTTCAGTCCGCATCGTCGCCGGCTGATTCTTACCAAATGAAGAAAGAAGTCCTATGAAAACAGCCCTTTGCGCCGCTGCGGTATTGGTCGCCATCCTTCCCTCGATGGCTTGGTCTCAGAACACCACGAACTTCGCCAGGATCGGCCGCGTCGACCGCTTCGATTCGTCCCTGGATGGGTTGATCGCAAAGGATGCCGTCATCGAGGTTCTCTGCGGCGGGTTTGACTGGGCCGAGGGGCCGGTCTGGGTCCCCGAGAAGGGCAACAAGTTCGGCGGCTACGTCCTGTTTTCAGATATTCCGCCCAACTCGGTCATCAAGTGGCAGGAGGGCATCGGCTCATCGGTCTTCCTCAAGCCCTCCGGCTATACGGGGGCGGCGGATTACGGCCGCGAGCCCGGCAGCAACGGACTGGCGCTCGATGCGCAGGGCCGGCTGGTCTCCTGTGAACACGGTGACCGGAGAATCTCCGTGCTCACCGCCGGAGGCGGCAAGGTCACCCTGGCCGATCGCTGGGACGGCAAGCGCTTCAACAGTCCGAACGACCTGGCGATCCGCGACAATGGCGACATCTTCTTTACCGACCCGATCTACGGGCTTCCCAGGAGGGAGAAGGATCCCATGCGCGAGATCGATTTCTGCGGCGTCTATCGCCTGCAGAAGGATGGGACGGTTACCCTGCAATCGAAGGAGATCTCCCGGCCGAACGGCATCGCCTTTTCACCGGACCACAAGACATTGTACGTGGCCAACAGCGATGGCCGTGATCCTGTCTGGAGAGCCTTTCCGGTGAAAGAAGATGGGAGCCTGGGTTCGCCCCGGGCCTTTTTCGACTCTTCGAAGCAGGCGAACATCTCTCGCGGTGGAGGAGACGGGCTGAAGGTCGACGCGAAGGGCAATGTCTTCGCTACCGGCCCCGGCGGCGTGCTGGTGATCTCGCCGGAGGGAAAGCTGCTGGGCCGTATCGTCACTGGTGAGAGGATTGCCAACGTGGGCTGGGGAAATAACGGCAGCGTCCTCTACCTGACCTCGGACATGTACCTGTGCAGGATCAAGACCCTGACGCGGGGAGCCGGCTTCAAATGATCCCGGCTCTTCGGCGCGCTGAGGCGGTCAGCTGAAGTCGGTGAGGCTTTCGACCGCGGCGGAATCAAGCCCCGCGATCAGCTCACAGACGAGCCGCCCGGTGTCGAGGTAGTCCTGCCAGCTGATAAGGCTTACGTGGCTGTGGATGTACCTTGCCGGCACTCCGATCACGACCGTGGGTACACCGGCACGATGCAGGTGAATACTCTTCGCATCGGTTCCGCCGCTTCGCCGTACCGCGAGCTGGATCTCGATGTCCGCCTTCTCCGCGATTGCGGCAACGAGCTCGGCAAGCCTCCTGTTGGAGATCGCCGTGGGGTCGTAGAAGCGGATCTGCGGTCCCTTACCGAGGATGGCCTGGGGTTCGTTGAAGCCAGGAATGTCATCTGCCGGGGTGCCCTCGAGGACGATTCCCACATCGGGGGAGGCTTTTTCGCAGGCGGTCACCGCCCCGCGGCAGCCGATCTCTTCCTGGGCGGCGCCGACGCCGATGATCGTATTGGGGTGGTCTCGCGAAGAGAATTCCAGTAGGGCCTCGATCATGAGTCCGATCCCGACCCTGTTGTCGAAGGCCTTCGAGCTGAGGATGTCGGGATTCTTCAGCTCGGTAAACTCGGCGTGGGGGACGATGGTGTCACCAATCCGGACGCCCATCCCGGAGACTTCCTCTTCGCTGGCGGCGCCGATGTCGATGTACATATCCTCTAACCCGAGGAGCTGCTCGCGCTTCTTGCCGCTGAGAAAATGCGGCGGGGTCGAGCCGATGACTCCCGGCACCTTGCCGCCGGAGGTGACGATGTCGACCCTCTGGCTGAGGAGAACATGGGCCCACCAGCCTCCCAGCGGAACGAAGTTGATCCTTCCTTCCTTCGTGATGCTCTGCGCCATGAAGCCGACTTCATCCATGTGCCCGTCGATCATCACCCTGGGGGAGTCCTCTTCGCCGGATTGTTCGCAGAGGATGCTGCCGAGGCTGTCGTAGGAGAGCTCGCCGATTCCCCCGAGGTTGTCGCGAATCAGGGCGCGCACCTCATCCTCCGCGCCGGGCGCGCCGGCGGCGAGGGTGAGAGAGCGCAGGAGATCTTTCATTTCCTGCTCAGAGCGGCTCATGTTTTTATTTCCCTGCTGCTTTCAATTAGAGCTGTACGCATCCGGGCTGGAGGACGGTCCGGCCCGATGCCGGTCAGGCGATTGTCTTCAGGCGTTCGGTGATGCCGTGCGGTCCCGAGACCTGTCCCATGGGTACATCCACGACAAGGCGTTCACCAAAGACACTCTGCCCGGCCTGGCAATACTGGTCAAGGTAGTGATCGAGCACTCTGCCGAGCAGCCGCTCGGAAGGCTTCGATGAATCCGTCGAGGGGTTCTCGATGCGATAGGTCGTGATCTCTCTTCTGACCCGGTCTTCAATCGAGGCGCCGCGCAGGTCGGCCCAGGCGTGAATCGCTTTGCGTACCGCGGCATTGTGCCCGGTCTGAACGATTTCAGCCGACAAGACGGAGTCCTGGATCTTTCGGAGCGTCAGCTCCAGAAAGACGATGTTTTCATCCTGTATAGAGACCACCAATTAACCTCGAAACGGGTTCAGATCGAGGGGCCAAGCATCTCTAATCAGGTGGCTAAAATCAAAGGAAATTGGCGGGCTGGGTTGGCTCTGTAGCGGGCAACCCGGCGGATCCGGGCGCGGAAAATCAGGCCGGTTTCTCGGTGTGTTTTTCCGGGTTTTTTCCGTAAGTCTCGCTGGCAGAAGGGAAATCGCCTTCTCGAACATCCTGGCAATAGCTCTCGATCGCCCTGATGGCCAGGGAACGCAGCTCGGCATATTGGCGGACAAATTTTGGTTTTTGTCCCGCGCTGAGACCCAATAAATCGGAAAAAACGAGGATCTGGCCATCGCATCCGGCTCCGGCTCCAATGCCGATCGTCGGTATTTCAAGGGCCCCGGTGATTTGCGCGGCCAGCGTAGCGGGGATGCCCTCGAGCACCAGGCAGAAGGCGCCCGCGGCCTCGAGGGCGAGAGCATCCTCAAGCAGGCGCTGGGCATCCTCCCGTATTTTCCCCTGTACCTTGTAGCCGCCCATGGCGTGGACCGACTGCGGGGTGAGTCCGATGTGCCCCATGACCGGGATCCCGTTGCCGGAGAGCTCGGACACCAGCCGACTGCGGCGGGCTCCGCCTTCGAGCTTGACGGCCTCGGCGCCGGCCTTGAGAAAATCGATGGCATTGGTGAGGGAGTCTTCGAGGCTTACCTGGTAGCTGCCAAAGGGCATGTCGGCGACCAGCATGGCCCGGCTGGAGCCGCGCCGGACGGCCCTGACGGCTGACAGCATTTCAGCCATCGACACTGGCAGGGTGGTTTCGTAGCCCAGGGATGTATTCGCGAGGCTGTCTCCGATGAGGATCAGGTCAACTCCCGCCTCATCGAGAATCGAGGCGCCCAGGCAATCGAACGCAGTCAGGGCGGTGATTTTTTCTCCGGTCAGCTTGCGGGTCTTCAGTCCCGTCGAGGTGACCTTGTCTTTCGCGGGGCGGGGGTTGCCGGATTCAGGCAGGCGGCTCATGCGGTCACCTCCTGTCGAAACCGGTTTTTTTTATCGACCATGATGACCTTGGGCTCATGGCCGCGGAGCTCGTTCTCATCATATTCGGCGTAGCTGGCAAGGATGACCAGGTCGTCTACGCAGCAGAGGTGAGCCGCCGCTCCATTGATACAGATCATTCCTGAGCCCGCGGGACCCGGGATCGCGTAGGTCGACAGCCGCGAGCCATTGGTGAGATTGTAGATGTGAACCTCCTCGTGCTCGAGGATGTCGGCGGCCTCCAGCAGGTCGGTGTCGACCGTTACGCTGCCGGTATAGTCCAGGTTGGCCTCGGTTACCCGGGCGCGGTGGATCTTTGATTTGAGGAGCCTGCGGTTCAAGGTTTTCTGTTGTTGCGAGTGGGTTTTGTTACGGAGGAGAAGTGAATAGAAGAAAAAAATAAGCGAGAAAAGAATATAAATCTAATAAATAAAAGATATGCTTACATATAGTTTAAAACTATGAGTAGTTGATGGAGTGTTTAAGTGGATCTGAACCGCCTGCGGGGCTTTTACACGGTTGTACAGCACGGTGGCTTTACAGCCGCAGCGCGCCGTTTACGCCTCTCTCAGCCCAGCATAAGCCTCCAGGTGAAGAACCTGGAGCAGGAGATGGGGCTGCAGTTGCTCGAACGTCATCCCCGGGGAGTGACGCCCACCAGGGAGGGGCAGGTGCTCTATGAGATGGCTGAGAAGCTGTTTACGACCGAGGAGGAGATCGACGCGGTCTTCAGTGGTCATGCGCAGTATGAAGGCACGAACCTGACGATTTCGACCAACCAGTCCGTAGCGACCCACATGCTTCCGCCCCTGCTTGGGAGGTACAGGAGCCTCTTTCCCAAGGTAGAGATCAGTATTCACAATATGCGTACTGCGGAGATTATCGAGTCGGTCGGTAAGGCGCGGACCGACGTGGGCATCATCCTGATCGATCCCTTGCGAGATGATCTCGAAGCTCGGCCGGTGGCGCCTTGTGAGATGATCCTGATAACGCCGGTCAACCATCCGCTGAGCCATCGCCGCAAGGTCGCGCTCACGGACATAACCGATTACCCGTTTCTGTCCTACACCCAGGACACCGACACCCGTCGACTCATCGATCGGCCCTTCGAGCATCAAAAGCTGAAGATTTCCGCCGTTATGGAGCTGGGTTCAACTGACCTGATTATCAACTATGTCAGTCTCGGCTACGGCATCTCCATTATTCATAATCTCAACATCGATGCGGTGCGCCAGGATCTGCACATCAGGAGCCTCAAGGCCTACTATCCGCGCCAGTATATTTATCTGGTTACCAGGCGAGGAGAAGAGCTCACCCCGCCGGTCAAGGGATTTTCCGATCTGTTTTGAAGGCAGCGCGGCGTCCGCAGGTCTCAGCTATTGATTGTCAGGCCTTGCTGGGAGAGAATGACGGCAGGAACGATACTTGGAGGATAAGCGTCAGGTGATGACTACGATCAGCAGGGAACAGAAACTCTTCGGGCTGGAGGAGGCGAGAAGCACTCTCCCTCTAGTCTCCAGGATTGTCAGGGACATCGTCGAGAAGACGGAGAGAATGAAGGAGGTCTACCTCAAGATCCGCCAGGAGGCCGAGGACGATGCCGACATCGAGCGGCTCGAGGAACTCCAGGACCGCCTCCACGATCTTGCGGATGAACGGGCCGGGTTTGTCGAAGAGCTTTCGAACCTGGGCGTGGAGCTCAAGGATCCCAACATCGGGCTGGTTGATTTTCCCGCGCGCCTTGAGGGCCGGGTTGTCTACCTCTGCTGGCGGCTGGGCGAAGAGTCCATTGATCACTGGCACGAGCTGACATCGGGTTTCAGCGGACGTGAGCCGGTTGAGGGCTGCTTCGGGGCGGATCCTGTCGTCAACTCAAGCGAGGCCTGAGTCTCGGTCAATCTTTCGCGCGGCCGATGAATTTCCCGTTCGTCGTGTCGACTCGAACATTCTCCCCGCTGGATATATGCTCGGGGACCTGGATCACCAGGCCGGTTTCGAGGGTGGCATTCTTCTGTCTTGCGGTCGCGGAGTTTCCCTTCACCGCCGGATCGCATTCGGTGATGACAATATCCACCGTCAGGGGCAGCTCGATTCCGATCACCTCGTCTTCCAGGACGAGGGAGCGAATACCCTCGAGGTTGTCGGTCAGGTAGCCGGCCTCTTCACTGTAGCCATCGATCGGCAGAGCAAACTGGTCATAGTTGTCCATGTCCATGAAGTGTAGATCGCTGGTGTCCCGGTAGAGGAACTGTACGTACCGTTTTTCGAAGTCCGGCTCGCTCGCCGTATCTCCGCTGCGGAAGGGTTTGTCGACCTTCTGCTTGGTTCGAAGGTTCCTTGCGCGAACTTTCCAGATGGTGTTTCCGCCGCGCGATGACGGGGTTTGCATGATGATCTTTTCGATCAGACAGGGGTTGCCATCGATATCGATGATCTGGCCTCTCTTGAACTCTCCGGGATTCAGCATGTTACTCCAGGTCTCTTGCGCGTTATGGGCGGTCCACATTCAGTACCAAATGATACGACAGATCAAGCTTGTTGAAGAGCGCTTCTTTGACAGCCGGCAGGCTGGCGGATCAGTCCACCACCTTGACCGAGGCTCCCCGGCTGCGGGAGCGGGCGACCACGACCTCTTCCCGGCCCAGGCCGAATCGTTCTCGGAGCTCTTCCGCGGCTGTTTCCGCTTCCTGTTGGCCGGGCAGGAGAGCGTAGAGGGTGGGGCCCCAGGAGCTCTGGCCAACGCCCTCGACACCCGCCCCAAGCAGGTATTCCGCTGCCTGGGCCGCGAGGGTGGTAGAGAAGGTTCCGCCCTGGGCTTCCTGGAAAGGCTGGCTGGCGATGAGCCCGAATTCATGGAGAGCCCGGGAGAAAGCAGGCCAGTCCCCTCTCCGGCCGGCCGGCACCAGGGTCTCTTCCAGCAGGGCCTCGAGTTGAGCCACGGTCTGTTTGGCGACAGGCGCGAGTTTTGTAAAGCACTCGGCCTCCTGTCGGCCGCTCAGGCCCCGGTGCCCGGAGGCGATCACGAGGACGAAATGCCAGGTGTCGGGCAGCTCGATCCTGTGGCGCAGCGGCGAGAGTCCCGCCTCCTCGACCTTTCCGTCATCAACGAGGAAGCCGCCATTTTCGAAGCCATGTACGCCGATGGAGGAGCGCCTCCCGCGGCCGGTGCGTCCGGCGGCGGTCTCGATGTTGTCTCCTTCAAGGCCGAGCAGGCTCGAGCAGGCGCTCGAGACGGCCATTCCAAGCTGCGTTCCCGTCCCGAGTCCGAGATGATCCGCGGGGCAGGCGGCCAGTTCGATGTCGAAGTGAGCCCGGCTGCCGGTCGCTTCCCGGTACCGGCGGATGAACTCCCCGAGACGTTTCTCCATTCCCTGTGTTGCGGTTATCTCGTCGGATTCCTCGGCGAGCCGGGCGGTCATGTGGATGGCGGGAGCATCGACCATCACGCCGGCGCCGGCGTAGAGCCTGCCGCTGGCGCCCACGGGGTCGATGAGTCCGAAGTGAAGTCGGCTCCCAGTTTCGATGGTTACGCTGCGGTCTGACGAGCTCACCTGGCCTCGTCCCTTTCGGTTTCCCGCCCACCAGCCTTCTCCACATAGTCTCTCAAAAGTGAAAAGGCTCGCTGTTCCGCTTCGGCGCCTGTTTTATCGACGAGAACCTGGAGGTCATCCAGTTGCCGCAGGATGTCCCCTGGCGGCAGGAAGGCCGTGCGGCTGGCGAGAATAGCCGCCTCGAGCACCGCGTTGCGCGCCCGGTTGAATCCCAGCAGGTCACGAAGCCTCTCGCTGTGGACGACCCGGCACTGGATGCGGGTTCGCTCTTCACTGTCGTCCAGCTCCTCGACGCGAAATTCATAGAAGCGGCAGGCGTTCTCGATATAGCGTCCCTGGATCTCCCTGGCCGCGTTGAGGGGAGTCTCTACCCGGCCAATGGTCGCCCTGGCGATCAGCTCCACATCATCGGTGATATGGAAGACCCCCTCTCCATGGCGCTTGAGGTTGCGGTAGGTCCTGGAGGAGGTGTAGGGCTTCAGCAGGAGGGTGTCCATCCGCTCGGTGGCCAGCGGCCCCATCGGCGAGATGTTGACGTCTTCGTTCCGGCCATCTTCATGGCGCGGTCCCAGGGTGGTGACGACGCCCTCGATAATGAGCTCTTCGCCGCCGGTCATGCGGTCTCCCGGGCGGGCCGGAGCGCGTCGATGCCGGCCAGGCGCAGGAAGCCCTCCAGGAGAGGGTGCCCGTGCTCTGTGAGGACGCTCTCTGGATGGAACTGGATTCCACAGACCTTGTTTACCTTATGCCGCAGCGCCATGATGAGACCATCTTCGGTGCGGGCGGAGACCTCGAGCCCGGCAGGAAGACCTTCTTCGCAGACGGCGAGCGAATGGTAGCGCCCAGCGGAGAACCGGTTCGGGATGCCGTCAAACAGGCCCTCTCCATCGTGGAGGATCTCAGCGCTCTTGCCATGGCAGGGCTCCACTCTCACGATGCGCGCTCCATAGGCCGCGCCGATCGCCTGGTGGCCCAGGCAGACTCCGAGAATGGGGAGCTCCCCACCGAGCTCCCTGACAGCTTCGATACAGATTCCCGCGCTCTCGGGGGCGCAGGGCCCGGGCGAGAGTATCAGCGCGGCCGGGGCCCTCTCGCGGATGCCTTCTATGGAGATGGCGTCGTTGCGAACGACTTCGCACTCCTGGCCGAGCTCCTCGAAGTAGCGGGCGAGGTTGTAGACAAAGCTGTCAAAGTTGTCGATGAGTAGAATCATACCGGTTGCCGGCTTGAATGGCGTTGCAGGGGAAAGCCGAGAATAGACCATCGCCTCGGTGAAGACAAGCGGCGCGCAACCTCGTCTCAGGGTCTGCGTTCAGGCCGCCGGTCGTCATCTCGGCGCCCGGGTCCATCATCGGGCCGTCCGCGGCGGGGGAAGGGGGAGGCGGGACGTCCCTTTCCGGGCTCCCTGCGCTCATCGCCGCGCCTCACCGCCTCCAGCAGGTAGGAGAGCTCAATTCTTCGCGGGGAAGAACTTTTCGACAATCTCATCGTTCGGAGGCGGCGTCAGCAGCGTGACAAGGACCATCACCGCGGTCGTGATGGTGACGATGAAGGCGACCGGCATCATTCCCAGGATCAGGAACTCTCCCTCGTGTTCCCCCAGGCTGAGGAGATAACCCGTGGTCTCGAGCACCGCGAGGGTCAGGACCCCGGCGATGGCTCCCTGCTTGTTGCTGCGCTTCCAGTAGAGCGCCGCGAAGAGGATGGGGAAGAGGCCGGCGAAGCCGGTGAAGCACCAGACCCCGAGGTCGAAGACCGACTGGGTATTGCTCAGGCCGATCAGGTAGCAGACGAGCACGATCGCTACGACGAATCCTCTTCCGAGCAGGATCTTCTTTTCATCGCTGATCTCCTTCTGGCTGAAGTGGTGAGAGACGATGTCATTGGTGAAGAGACTGCTGAGGCAGAGGAATTGCGAGTCCATGCTCGACATGATTGCCGCCAGGACCCCGGCTCCGATGAGCCCGGCGAGCACCTCGCCGGAGTAGCGCGCGACCATCATTCCGAGCACCGCGTTTGGATTGGTTCCGTCCGGCAGGATACCGAAGGCCCACATACCCAGCAGCACACAGGGCACCCAGGTGATGAGGATACAGATCGGATGGGCGACGACGGTGAGCTTGAAGTTGCTCGCCTTCCTGGCCGTGAGCCAGTGCTGGAAGAGATGGGGGAACATACCCACCGACAGCGGGATGAAGCAATAGGTGAGGAATTGCCATTTTCCGATCAGGCCCTCTCTCGCCATGACGGAGTTTTTCCCCTCGTTGGCGAGCAGCTTTTTAGATGCCTCCACCGGGCCGCCGAGCGCATCGGTGATGACGTAGAAGGCGATCAGCCCCATGACCATGAAGACCAGGGTCTGCATGGTGTTGGCCCAGGCGGTCGCCCGCATGCCTCCAAAGAAGACGTAGAAGAGCACCACCAGGCAGACGATCGCCATGCCGGCCGGCTTGGGAACAGCTCCGCGCGGAGCTTTCTTCATCAGCTCGTTGACGGCCTTCTTCCACTCGGGCGCCTTGCTGAGCGGCATGAAGAGGCCCTTGCGCTTGGGATGGAGCGACCCGCTGACGGACAGCTCGCCGTTTTTAACGGTCACCCTCTTCTGCCAGTCGGCCGGTATTTTCAGGTCGGCGGGAACCGCTGCGAGCGGCACGGTGGTCACGGCCGTGCTCTCGCTGAAGGTCTCCGGAGTGACGCCCTCGATGAAGCGTCCGGCTCCAATGACACCGATCAGCAGATAGAGAACGACGAAACACACCACCAGCGGGAAGAGCAGCAGCACCAGCCCATCAGACTGGTAGCGGTCTCGGAAGTAGCTCAGCTGGGTGACATAGCCGTGCTTCTTCCCCAGCGCCCAGACCTTGGCGCCGATGAGGAAAAAGATCGCGGCGTGGATAATGCCCGACCAGGAGGCCATGAGCCCGTAGACTCCGATTCCAAATTCAAAGGTCTTGCCGGTCGAGCCGATGAGGGCGAACGCGGTCATCGTCGTACCGAAGACCGACATCAACAGCATGAAGGGGCCGATGCCGCGGCTGGCGAGGAAGAAGTCACCCGAGCTTTTCTTCAGCAGGCGCCCGGCGAAGACTCCCAGGAAGAGCAGCAGGGAGAGATAGCAGAGGATGATCGTGAAGGACATCAGCTGGCCTCCTCTTTCCCTGTTTCCGCTACGGCCTCTTCCACCACCTCGTCGTCAAGGTGATCCGGCCAGCAGAACCGGACAGCCATCAGGCCGACGAGACCGGCCGCCAGGGAGATCCCGGCGTGCCAGGCCAGGCCGATCGGCATGAAGCCGAAGACCAGGGGTTCTTTCGCCTCCCACCACCACCAGTCCTGGTGAAGGATGGCGAGCAGGAGGATCAGGCTAATGACCAGGATGCGCACGGTTGTCTTTCTCGAATCGGTTGCCGTTGATGAGTTGAACGAACTTTGAGTGATCATGCGAGAGTAGCCCCTGACTGTCAAGCCGCGACAGGCCCGGACGGTCGGGGTGAATCACCTTCGGGGTCGTGTTAAGATACGCCGCGGTCCACGGGTTTCTCTTTGCGAGGTAAATGTGAGCGAGCTGATTCGGCTGGAAAAATTGAAGCGCCTGTATGGCGCCCACCTGGCCTTCGAGGCTGACGAGGTGGTTCTCCAGCCCGGGGTTGTCGGCCTGCTGGGGCCGAATGGCGCCGGAAAATCGACCCTGCTCAACATGCTGATGGGATTGCTGGCTCCGTCAGCGGGAAGAGCCTGGATGCTGGGCTTTGACGCCGCCCGGGAGTCCCGCAAGGTGAGGTCACGGGTGGGGTATATGCCGGAGAACGACAGCTTCGTCGCTGGGCTCTCGGTCCTGCAGTTTGTTTCGCTCGCCGGCGAGCTATGCGGCCAGAAAACTGTCGATGCGCGCCGCCGCGCCCACGAGGTGCTCTCGCTGCTGGGGCTGGAGGAGGCGCGCTACCGTCTCATCGAGGAGCAGCCGACCGGGATCCGTCAGCGCGCCAAGCTTGCCCAGGCGCTCATCAACGATCCCGACCTGGTCATTCTCGATGAGCCGACCAACGGGCTCGACCCGGCCGGTCGCTCGGCCATGCTCGAGCTCATCTCGCGGCTCCACCGGGAGCAGGGGAAATCAATTCTGCTGTCGAGCCACCTCCTCGGCGATGTCGAGCGGGTCTGCGATTCGGTCGTCATTCTCGACCGGGGGCGCGTCCTGGCCCATGGAGAGGTGTCGGAGCTCACCTCCTCCCGGGTCAACAGCTACCGGATCCAGGTGACCGGGTCGGTGGAGACCTGCGAAGCGGTTCTCAACGAGCGCGGGGTCGAGCTGGAGGCTCTCCCGGCAAGGCCGGGCGCGCCGCCCCGGGATTTCATCGCCACTCTTCCGGGGGAGGCCGACACGAGCTTGCTCTTTGAGGCCTTTGCAGCGGCCGGTGAGGCTGAGCCCGCCTGCCTGCTCTCAGGGCTTCAGCCTCACGAAGAGAACCTGGAAACGATCTTTGAGCGCGTCGTTGGCAGC
>DCKY01000216.1:17433-31229 GCA_002320775.1 Planctomycetes bacterium UBA1662 | reverse complement strand
CCGGGGGAGAACCATGGCTGAGGAACCAATGGAAATCGACGAGGTTGATCTGCTTCCGCCCAGGATGGGAGCCACGGTCGTTGACCGGTGGTCGATCAGTTCGGCGCCCGAGGAGTCGCGTTCTCCCGCGCTCGCCTGGTGGCCCGTCGCCCGGGTTGGCCTGGGGCTCGTTATCAAACGTAGGATCTTTAAGGTCTTTGTGGGGCTGGGTCTCATCAACTTCCTGTTTTTCAGCGTCATGATCTACTTCCTCGCCGGGCTCGCTGCCCAGCTGAAGGGGCAGCGTTTCGGGGAGGGGCCGCTCGAGTTTGCCAGGAACTTTATCTTCACCGGCACGGGTGAATCTTTCAGAGACTTTATAACGAGCCAGAATACCGTTGTGATGCTGCTGCTGGCCATCAGCGGGGCGGTACTGGTTGGAAACGATTTCCGATTCAGGTCGCTCACGTTTTACTTTTCCAAGCCGCTTGAACGCTGGCAATACTTCCTTGGCAAGCTGGTGGCTACATCCCTGCTGGTAAGCCTGCTGACCCTGGTTCCCTGCCTGGCGCTCTTTATCGAGTATGGCCTCTTTGGAGACACCTTTGATTACTTCATCGAGTCGCAGCGCATTCTCTTCGGGATCCTGGCCTACGGCCTCCTTGTGAGCGTCGGCATGTCGATCCTGCTCCTGGGCGTGGCGGCCCTGCTGCAGAGGACGATTTCGATTGTCATGGTCTGGGGGCTGGTCTTCATCTTCCTTCCGATCGTCACCGAGGTTCTTCACGGGACCGTCAGGGGCTCTGATTACTGGAAACTGCTCGATTTCTGGTCTCTCCTGCAATGGTGCTCGAACGCGTTCTTCGGAATCGAGTCGAGCCTGTTCAGCACGGCGCCCTGGCTGCCTGTCGTCGCTCTGGCCGTCTGGCTTGGCGCTGCGCTCTGGGCTTTCTGGCACAAGACCCGCGCGGTGGAGGTGGTGTCATGAACCCGGTCTCGATTCGTGAGCTCGCCAAGTGGTACGGTGAGATCGCCGGTCTCAACAAGGTCAGCCTTGAGCTGCGGCCGGGGATTACCGGGCTCGTGGGACCCAACGGCGCCGGGAAATCGACACTGATGAAGATTCTCACCGGCCAACTCAAGCCATCCTACGGCGAGGCGCTCATCTTCGGTGAAGATGTCTGGAAGAGGCCTTCAGCTCGCCACCGCCTCGGCTACTCTCCCGAGGGGGACTCTTTTTACGAAGACATGAGTGTTCTTGGGTTTGTTCGCGCGATGGGCCGTCTCTGCGGTCTCGGTGCCACCGCCGATGCCTTCGCGCGCGAGGCCCTTGAGAAGACCGGGGCGCTTGAATTTGCCGGGAAGCGTCTGAAGGCCTGCTCGAAGGGAATGCGCCAGCGCGCCAAGCTCGCCCAGGCCCTTGTACACAAGCCCGACATCCTGGTGCTCGATGAGCCGTTGAACGGAATTGACGCCAGGGGACGGCGTGAGATGCTGCGGCTCTTTGATGACCTTGCCGCCGGGGGAGTCACGATCCTGGTCTCGAGTCATATCCTCGAGGAGATCGAAGCGGTAACCGACCAGATTCTCTTTCTCGCCCAGGGCAAGGTGGTCGCCTCGGGGCCGCTGGCCGAGGTCCGCGGTCTTCTCAAGGACCATCCTCTCAAGCTGCTCATCACGGCCACCGACCCAAGGAAGCTCGGTGCGCGGTTGCTCGAGTCCGGCCTCGTTACCGGGATTGTTTTCAAGGGCAGGGGAGGCCTCGACGAGGAGGACCTGGTGCTCAGCGTCCCCCAGGTCGAGAGTTTCTATCGTGCGCTTCCAGGGCTGGTCTCAGAGCTTGGCATCGGCATCGAGCGGTTGGTCCCGCTAGATACTTCGGCAGAGGCGGTCTTCGGTTACCTGGTTGGAGAAGAGATGAGGGGCGGCGCATGAATTCCTGGCTCTATCTCGTCTTTTTCAGTCTTCGCCGACAGCTGCGGCCCCGCCGTCTCGTTGTCGCCCTCATCCTGTTTCTTGTGCTGGCCGTGGTGGTGGGTAGTAGGGGATTGAGCGATCCCTGGAATATCAAGAGCTTCGGCCGTTGGATCATCGGGCTGCCCTTCTGCCGGTTCTTCCTGCCGATCATCGCCCTGACCCTGGGAACTGCGGTGATCGGGGACGATCGGGAGGACAAGACCCTGGTCTATCTCTCGACCCGTCCGATCTCGCGCGGGAGCCTCTACCTGGCCAAGCTGTTCGGGGCTCTTCCGCTGGCTCTTGGCATTTCCCTTGGCGCGGTCTTCGGGCTCTGTGCTGTCGCATCGGTCTGCGGCGGCCTGCCGCTGCCATTGTCGGAGGTCGTCTGGATGTTCCTGCCGACGATCGCCCTGGGCACCATCGCCTACCTGGCCTTCTTCGGCTGGCTGGGGGCCGTCTTCCGCCACGCGACGCTGATCGGGGTGGCCCATGTGTTCCTGGTGGAGTTTTTCATGGGCCAGGTGCCGGGCGTTCTCAAGCGGATCTCCATCAGCTTCTATGTCCGCTGCATGCTCTACGATGCCGGCTCCGGACATGGTCTCAAGCCGAGAAACACGGCGATCTTTCAGCCTGTGGAGGGAGATGAGGCGGCCGCCTCGCTTCTCGTGGTGGGCGCCGGCTTCCTGCTGCTGGGAATGTACTGGTTCTCGAGGAGAGAGTATCGCGACCTGAGCTGAGCGTTTGCTTCGGAGGGCTAGCCGCCGAAAGATTCGCAGCCGAGCTCGTCGCTGTCAAGGTCCGGCAGCGCCTCGTAGAGCGGCGGCGGCGGCGCCTCGCCCTGTCTGAAGACGAAGTTCAGCAACCCGACGCCGTCTTCCAGGTCGATGCGGCCGCTGTCGTCGACATCGGCAGCCTCGAGGCAGGGCAGCTCAGCGCCCGTAAAGGCGTGCAGCAGGATCTTGACCGCGTCGGTGACGTTCCAGCTCTGGTTGTTGTCGACATCTCCGCGGATGAAGGTCTCGCCGGGCGCGGAGAATTCGAGCTCGGCGGAGAGAGACATGTCGCTGGAGCCGAGGGTGTTATTGTGCACCTCGATCGCCAGCACGTTGAGGCCGTTGCGGAGGCTGTCACGGAAATCGGTGAGATCGATGACCTCATCGAAGACGCCCTCGCCGCCGGTGATTTCGTGGGTGGCGGTCGCCAGCTCGTCAAAGGCCGGCGGAACTCCGTCGAGATTGGCGCGGGCGACCTCGGTGCCGTTGAGATAGGCGACGAAGCCATCGTCATAGCGGATTCTGAATCGCAGGAAGCTCATGTTCTCGCCTCCGCCGCTGAGCAGCCATTCGTGGCGGGCGTAGACCGCCGGGACCTGGTCCTGGACACCAGTGACGATGGTCGCATCGTCACCGTCTCCGTAGCCGATTCCGGTCGGCCCTCTCTCCCAGCCGTTTTCCTGCGGCCTGAACTCAGGCAGGTTCCAGTTCTCCGGCATCGCCTCGTTGGCGATGATGTAGTCCCAGATGTCGCCCTCTTCGATGGTCGTGAAGATGCTGGCCGGGTCGGGGGCGTAGGTATAGGCGGCCTCCAGGAGGCCGCTGCCGGCCGGGGTTTCCACCAGGACGTCGACCACCTGGAAATCTTCCGCCGCGGGAACCTCGGCGGTGATCTCCCAATTGCTGAGGACGCTGACCGTGGGCGAGGGCGTCGCCAGGAAAGGGGCCAGCCGGTCGACAAAGCTGACGGTCACCTCTCCCTCGAGCGGGAAGCCGCCGCCGAAGATCCTGACCAGCTCACCTCCGGTGAGCGGCCCTGATGCGGGCTGGATCCCGGTGACCATGAAGGTTGGGAAGTCGTCGATGGTGATCCAGTCGGGATCATCCGCGTCCGCGCCGGGTCCGGTGCCGAAGATGAGATCGGCTCCGAGGTCGCCGGAATCGCTCGCGCGGCCCCCAACGCCTTCATTCAGCTCCCAGCTCGCTCCAATGTAGGGGTCTTCGGACGGGGACATGAAGAGCTCCTGTTGAATTTCCTCCTCGAACCGTTCGAAGCCCCAGACGGCGGCGGAGTGGATGGTGCCGGTGAGATCTCCGGAAAAGAAGCCTCCGCCTTGTTCAAAACGGGAGCCCAGGCGGATCCGGTCGCAGTCGCTGAGATTGGTTGAGAAGTTATCGGCGGCTATCTGCCGGCCATCGAGGTAGATCGCCCGGCCTCGTTCGGAGAAGGTGCAGCAGATGTTGTGCCACTCTCCCTCGGGCAGGTCGGCGGCGGCGGTAAGATCGTTGAAGTCTCCATCTGCGGCGGTCCGCGCGCGGATATTGCCGGGTCGCACCTCGAGGATGAAGGCGTCGGAGCCGTCCGCGGCCTCGATGGAGGCAAGAGGGCTGTAGATGAAGTTGGCGAACTGGCCCTGCCCCGCTCCACGTCGGAACCAGGCCTGGAGGGTTCCTTCTCCAAGCATGCCGCTGAAGCCCTCCGCGGTCGCGTAGGGGCCGCCGGTGAAATCGAGACCTCCCATGCCCCCATCCGGGTTGGCGTAGATGTAGCCGGCCGGGATGATGGTTGTGCCGTTTACCGTATCGATCATGATATCGACGGCTCCGGGGACTTTCGCTGCGGGCACCTCGGCCTCGATGTAATCGTCTTCGACGGTAACGGAGGGCGACTCCAGGTTGCCGAAGATGACATCCGGATTGAGCGTCGGGAAAATTCCAAGCGCGTAGATTCTCATCGTGTTTCCGCCCTCCAGCGGGCCGAAGGCCGGGTCTACGGAGGTCACGAGCAGCTGCGAGCCGACCAGCTCGGCGGAGAACGACAGGTCGCTGGAGCCGAGGGTTATATTGTGAACCTCGACGGCAAGCACGTGTCGGCCGGTATCAAGCTCCGTCTGCTCGAGCAGGAACTCTTCATCAAAGCCGTCCGCGCTGGTGATCTCATGTTCGGCAGAGGCTCCCTGGTCAAAGAGCGGCGGGGATCCTTCGATGCCCCGGCGGGCGACCTCTTCACCATCGATGTAGGCCACGAAGGAGTCATCGTAGCGCACGCGAAGCTGCAGCCAGGCCTCGGCCAGCTCAGCGGGGACATCGAATTCGATGCGCATGTAGACGGCAATGTAGTTGTCGGCCATGTCATCGAGAACGGTGGCATCATCGTCATCTCCGTAGCCAATGCCGCCCGGGCCGCTCTCCCAGCCGGCCTCCTCCGCGTTGAATTCAAGGTCGGCCCAGGTCTCAGGCGGCGCGGAGACGGCCCTGAAGAAGCGCCAGGTGTCTCCTTCCTGGACCAGGGGGCTCTGCGCGTTGAGGCTGGAATCCGGGGCAAGCAACAACAGGCAGACTGGAATGTAAGAGAAGACGAGCTTTGTGATGGACATGGAATACTCCCGTGACCCTCGGGGAGGGTTGAGCTGATCGATTGGAATTCAAGATTCTTCCCCTCCCCGCCCTGATAAGATTAGATTCGACCCTCGGCGGCGAGGCACGAAGCCTATTGTACGGATGACAATTCCTGACAATCCAGCAGTGCCTGCAAATTCCTTCGAGGTGAAGCAGGAGGGGGCGAGGGGAGAGTTCCGCTACTTCGTGCAGTGGTAGACGAAGGCGGGAGGCATGTTGCGCCAGACAGTTTTTGATTCTCTTACTTCCGAGAAGTTTTCATCCAGCAGGGCGCGGAAGCGCTGGGCGGCCGGTAGGCGTACGGCATGGAGGTAGGTGAAGGTGGCGAATTTCCCGCCGGGGGCAAGGGCCTCGGTTACCGATGCCATGATTCGTCTCTGCAGGTCCGTATCGAAGGCCGCCCAGGGCAGGCCTGAGATGATGGTGTCCGCCTCCGTCCTGTCGAGCTTCGCGAGATTCTCGACGATGTTCTCGGCCGAGTCGTTCACGATGCAGAGGTCCGGGAATTTTTCGCTCACCAGCGCCGCGAATTTTTCCCGCAGCTCGATTCCCAGGTAGACGGTTTCGGAGCCGATGTGTTCGGAGATGGCCCGGGTGAAGACTCCCGTCCCCGGGCCGAGCTCAACAATGGTCTTCGCTGCGTCAATGCCTGAGCCGTCGACCATCCTGGCCGCGAGCCTGCGGGAGCTGGGGAGGACCGCTCCCGTTGCAAACGGATAGCGGATGAAGTTGTAGAGAAACAGGAAGGATTCTTTCATCTGCGGGGCATGCTTTCAGGCAACGTCTTGCGGGAGGTTTCAGAGCGGAGTATAGCCAATCCGTTCCGAGGGGGGAAGGAAGGTGTCAGTCTCCGCAGGACTGGTAGTCGCAGTCTGAAAGGGCGTCGGCGGTCGGATCGACTCCGCAGTCGTCCCGGCCGGGAGCCGGCGGGGGAGGGCCGCCGAGGAAGAGGAACTGGAGCAGCTGGATCGCATCGGTGATATTGTTTCGTCCGTTGTCATCGGCATCCGCCGCATCGGTGCAGCTCGGCGTGGCGCTGCCGAGGAAGAGCCAGTTGAGGACGGTGATGGCGTCGGTGATGTTGAGCCGGCCGCTGTCGTCGGCATCGCCGCGCCGGAAGCTGCCGGTTACGGCGGCGGCTGTGACGATGACCTCCACCTCCTCAACCGAGGTGTTGTCCTGGAAGCCGCCATCGTCAACCTCAAGCTCGAAGAGATAGGCGCCAGCGGTATCAAAGACGACTTGCGTGACAGCCGCCCGCGGATTTCTGATGACCGCGTCGACCGGGCCGCCAAGCTGCCGCCAGAGGAAGGAGATCTCCTGTTCGCAGCCTTCTCCGCCGCCATCGGAATTGCTTGCGTCCAGGGTCACGCTGGCTGAGCCCCCGGCGAGCTGGACGTCTGCCGGTGCCGGCGAGGTCCGCAGCCCGATCAGCGGAGGAGCGTTGAAGTCCAGCTCGGTTGAGACGACCACCGAGATGGTGGCCTCCGATGAGTTGTCGGCGTCTTGTCCATCATCGACGGTGAGGCCGATTTCGTAGACCCCGGCCTCGGTGAAGATCACATGGGTATCCATGAAATCGTGGGTGTTCGCTGGTATCTCCGCGCCTTCCCCGGGACCCTCCAGGATGGACCATCTATAGGTCAGACCCTGGTGGCCTCCATCTCCGTCATCGGAGTTCCGGCCTCGCAGAAGAACATAGGCCCGGCCGCAGAAGGTGTTGAGGGTGACGGGGTCCTCCAGCATCAGGAAGATTCCCGCGTCGATCGCGGTGATGACGGCCGTGGGCGGGTTGTTGTCATCCGGAGAAGCTTTTATCTCGAGGTCTTCCTCGATCATCTTGCAATGGGTGAACTCGTCGACCCCTTCGCAGAGGTCCTCGGCATCCAGGGGAAGGATCTCATCGACCGTGTCTTCGAGGAAGCTGCGGATCGTGCTCAGCACCTGGACGTTTCCATCATCGGGGACCGTGTAGATGCCGCTCTCGCGGGAGAAAAACTCGAGCACGAACGGTACCGTGAAGGTAGGCATGGCCGCCTCGGTGGGCAGCAGCGCGGGAACCGTGGCGCCCTCGAAGTTTTCCGTAGCATAGCGGTAGTCGATCACGGCTCCGCCGCCGGCGGTGCTTGTGAGCCGCCCGGTGAGCAGGTGCCCATCGGAATGCTCCCGGTCGGTCGGGTTGTAGCCGATCGCCTCCTCGACCGCGGGGGTGACCGAGGTGATGGAGACGTGGAAATCAGCGGTGTTGTCGCGCGCGGAGACCACTCGAACTTCAAACTGGACACCGAAGAAGTCGCCTCCGACAAAGGGGAAGCCGAGGGGAATCAGCTCCATCGCTTCGCCGGTACCTATCAGTTGGCCGGGAGAAAGATTGGAGAGGTCGAGAGAGCCGCCCTCGATCTCGATGCGGGCATTGCCGATCCCGGGCTGTCCGCTCAGCCATTGGATGGCCTGCCTGAAGCCGCTGGTTTCACCTCGCACGGGATGGGTCAGGGCCGAGTCGACGCAATTGCACCAGTCGAGGTTCTCCTCGTTGAAGCAGACATCCGGGGTCATGAAGATGTTGGTGTTCCCATCGTTCAGCTCGATACAGTCGAAATGCTGAGCGCCTGCGGGCAGGCCGCAGAGCGACAGGACGCAAAGAACCAGGGAGGACAGTCGATGGAACCGCCGAGCGGGTATTACGCGGGGTGAGGCGGGATGTTTCATGATCAGTCTCGAATAAGTCGACAGCACGAACCGGACCGGGACTCAGGATGCTTCCGGTTTGTCGGCAGGCGGTATTTTCCATTCTTCCCAACCTCTTCATTTTCCGGCCTGAAAATCGAAAAACAAAGCTGAAAACTTTTTTCTAGTCGACGACAGGGGAACGAATTACGGCCTGATTCACCTTGAGGGCGCCAAGGGGACAATTCCGGGTATTTGCATTGCGTGGTTTGGAGGTGGGGTTACTTTGCGTCATAATGGCGTTAAGCCCGCTTCGGGTAATGAAACAGCTCCTTTTTGAGGTGATCACTGAAAGACATGGCCGGTAGAAGACGCATCAGCTCGAACCGCCGCGGTCGCGCCTACGGCCGGCCGGGCAGGTCATCCGGAGACAAGACCCTTGTCCTGTGCCTGGTTGGGGCCGTGGTTTTCGTTTTCGTTCTCGTTATCTTCGTCGTGGTCGGTACCAACAGCCCCTCCCCCCGCCCGCAAGAGCGACTGGCCGGCGCAGGGCGAACAAATAGACCTGTTTTTCGCCGACTCGATCCTCCCGCAGAAGAGCTGGATTCAGCTCCCGCGCCCCGTGTTCGCGAGGCTTCCGAGCCGGAGGAAGAGCCTGCGCCGCCCGCTGAACCCGAACCGGTCGAGGAAGAAAGTCCTCCGCCGCCAGCGAAGCCTGCCGCTCCGCCCCCGGAGCTTAAGCCTCCCGTGATCAGGCCGCCGTCGAAGCCGGCTGCGAAACCAGCCGCGGCCGGGACGAACACGGTCTTTAAGATGCTGCTTACCGGTAAGCTGGGAGGTGAGAACCTTCCTTCCGACGATCCTCGCGCCTGGTCCCGGATAGGTTTTTTCCTTCAGCACGAAGCGTCAGAGCAGCACTGGCTTGAGTTTTCCGATGGCAAGGTGAAGGTCATCAGGAGGCCCGGCGAAAAGAAAAAGAAGGGAAGCGGCATTCCCGAAGGCTACCCCTCTTCCGCCAGCAGGAAAGATCCCGGGCATCGGCTGGTCATTCACGCGACCTCGAGCTTTGATGGCGACATCGAGTTCAACGGCGTAAAGACCGGGAGCCGGTATACCTGCCGGCTTGATTGCAGCCTGGAGAAGCGCAAGGGAGCGGTCTTCAAATCTATCGACAGCTTCAGCATCCGGGAGAAGATCACCCCGGCGGTGGTGACCACCGACGAGGATGGCGATCCCGTGCAGCTGCGAATGGTCTTCTACGCGGCGCTCGAGAAGCTCTGCCAGGAGTTGGGTGACAAGGCTCCGTTCAGCTCCTGATCTTCCGGCTGCTTCAGCGCAGGCCGACAGCTTTGTAGACGCGTTCGACCGTGGCTTGCGCTGTCTCTCGAGCCCGGGCGGCGCCCGCCGATAGGATCTCGTAGACACCGCCGGGGTCGCCGGCGAGCTCCTCGCGTTTTTTCCTGTAGGGAGCGAAGTAATCGAGCAGCTTCTCGAGCAGGTCTTTCTTCGCATCTCCATACCCGTAGCCGCCTGCCCGGTAGCGTTCGGCCATGGCCTCGAGCTCCTGCTCCGATGCGAAGAGCCTGTAGAGCTGGTACATGATGATCTCTTCCGGGTCTTTCGGCTCCTCGGGCGTGCGAGAGTCGGTAACGATCTTCCCGATGGTTTTTTTCAGCTTCTTTTCGGAGGCGAACATTTCGAGGGTGTTGTCGTAGCTCTTTGACATCTTCTGTCCATCGATACCGGGCACCACGGCGGTCGATTCTTCCACCTGGGCCTCGGGAATGACGAGGAGCTCCTGCCCCTTACCGTAGACGTGGTTGATGCGCTGGGCGATATCGCGGGTGACCTCGATGTGCTGGATCTGGTCCTTGCCGACCGGCACCTTGTTGGAATCGTAGATCAGGATGTCAGCGGCCATCAGCACCGGGTAGGCGAAGAGTCCGTGGTCCGGGGCGATGCCCTTGGCGGTCTTGTCCTTGTAGCTGTGGCAGCGTTCGAGCAGGCCCATCGGGGTCAGGGTCGAGAGAATCCAGGCGAGCTCCTGCACCTCGGGAACCTCGGAGTGCCGGAAGAAGGTCGTTTTTTCCGGGTCGAGCCCGAGGGCGAGGTAGTCGAGCGCTACTCCGAGGACGTGTTCCCGGAGGACCTCCGCGTCCCTCACCGTGGTCAGGGCGTGGTAGTCGGCGATGAAATAGTAGGAGTCGTGCTCATCCTGGCTGCGAATATGCTGCCGGATGGCTCCGAAGTAATTGCCGATATGGAGTACGCCCGAAGGCTGGATACCTGAGAGATAGCGCATGGACCATGTTGTCGCCGATAGAGGCCCGTACTTCAAGCCGCAGAATTGTCCTCTTTTCAGGAATCCACGGAATCCTGCTCTCCGAGCCAGTTCCGGGGGTTGCGAAGAACCTCGACCAGCTTCGCCTCCTCGGAGCCCGCCTCGGGCTGTATATTGTAGTCCCAGCGCACCTCCGGAGGCAGGGACATCAGCACGGACTCGATTCGGCCGCCGGTTTTCAGGCCGAAGGTCGTCCCCCTGTCGTAGACGAGGTTGAACTCGACATAGCGCCCGCGCCTCTGCAATTGGTGCAGCCGCTCGCTCTCGCCATAGGCCTCGTTCTTGCGGCGCTCGAGGATCGGTACGTAGGCGCCGACGAAGGCCCGGCCGAGGTCTTCCCACATCGCCGCCGAGCTCTCATCTGCATTGACATAGTCAAAGAAGATTCCGCCGATTCCCCGTCCCTCTTCCCGGTGCGGCAGGTGAAAGTACTCGTCGCATTCCTTCTTGTAGCGCGGGTAGAGATCCTTTCCATGGGGATCACAGGCGTCCTTCCAGGCCTGGTGAAAGTGGACCGCATCCTCCTCGTAGAGGTAGTAGGGAGTCAGGTCGGCGCCGCCGCCGAACCATTTCTTGTCGCCTTTTTCGATATAGCGCAGATTGGAGTGTACGGTCGGGGCCTTTGGGTTACGAGGATGGAGGACGAGAGAGATCCCGGTAGCGTAGAAATCCGAGCCCTCTCCGGGCAGGTCACCCGAGAGGCCTCCCTCCAATTCGCCGTGAACCTCCGAGAAGTTCACTCCAGCCTTCTCGAGTACGGCCCCATCGCTAAGCACCCTGCTGGCACCCCCGCCTCCGCCAGTCCGCTCCCAGGTGTCCTCCCGGAAGCGGTCTCCATCGACTCCTTCCAGGGCTGCGCAGATGCTGTTCTGCAGCTCTTGAAGGAAGGCTCGGCATCTTTCTCTCATGGTCTCAACCTCGGGGTTCCTGCTGTCAGAGATCATAATGTAACAGGCACGGGGCAGGATCCAAGTCCCGACCGGTTTCTTTGCGCTTCCGCCTGACAAGCCATCTTCCCGCGGGCGGTAAAAACCTGTAGCCTGAGCGGACATCCCCGTGAAAGGACGTATTATGAACGAGGCGAGCGAGAAGTACCCGGCCCCGGCGAGCCGACCGGTCGTTTTTGGAGAGGTTCTCTTCGATGATTTCGAAGGCGGTCCGACGGTGATAGGCGGCGCCGCCTTCAACCTGGCCTGGAACCTTGAGAGCCTCGGCCTCGCCCCGCTTCTCATCAGCCGGGTTGGCGCCGATGAGCTCGGCGGGCGAGCGCTCCAGATCATGACCTCCTACGGAATGGACACCGCCGGAATCCAGCTCGACGAGGAGCTTCCCACCGGAACCGTGAGCGTGCGGGTCAGCGAGGGTCAGCCTGATTTCACGATCAACGACCACCAGGCCTACGATGCGATTGATGCCGCCGAGGGATGCGCGGCGATGTCCGGTTTTGACGTCAGCCTTCTCTACCACGGAAGCCTTGCCTTGCGGGGGGAGCGTTCGCGCGGAGCTCTTGAGGAGCTGGCGATGGTCCGCGGCGATAAGATCTTCGTCGATGTCAATCTGCGGCGTCCCTGGTGGCAGAAGGACAGTGTCCTGGGTGACCTCTCCCGGGCGCGCTGGGCGAAGATCAACGAGGAGGAGCTCAGCGCTCTCTTCGAGGTCGGCGACACTTCGCAGGAGGGTCTCCTGAAGGCGGCGGACGATTTTCGCCGGGAGCTTGGTCTTGAGCTGCTCCTGTTGACCTGTGGGGCTGCCGGCGCGGCGATGATTCGGGAGGGACGGGAGGCGATCTTTCAGTCTGCGGTTCCCGTTGACGAGGTGGCGGATACAGTCGGCGCGGGCGATGCGATCACGGCCGTGACCATGCTTGGACTCACGCGGGGCTGGGATGGCGCGAAGACGCTGGGTCGGGCGGTGGAGTTCGCAGCCTCAATCTGCCGCCTCGAGGGGGCGACCACGGACAGGCGCGAGCACTACGATGGGTACCTTGAGAGCTGGGCGCAGGCGGATCTCCCCGGCCTTCTCAGGGATTGAAGTAGTCCGGTTCGTTCCCGGCCTTCCATTTGATGTTGCAGCCGATGCTGTTTTTCTGGTCTTCCCGGGGAGGCTGTCCGGCCAGCAAGGCATCGATGGCGGCGGAGAGATCAGCGCCAGTGGGGTCGCCGTTGTCGGGGCGGCTGTCATCGTACTGGCCGCGGTAGACCAGCTTGTGGCCGCTGTCGTAGAGGAAGAAATCAGGGGTACAGGCGGCACGGTAGCTTTGGGCCACATCCTGGCTCTCGTCGTACAGGTAGGGGAAGGTGTAGCCGGCGTTGGCTACCTCCTCGACCATCTTTTCGAAGCTGTCATCCGGATGGGTGGAGACATCGTTGGCGCTGATGCCGATGACCTTCACCCCGCGTTCCTGGTAGCCCCTGCTGGCCTCCGCGAGATGTTCCCTGAGGTGCAGGACGAAGGGGCAGTGGTTGCAGATAAACATCATCAGCACGGGGCTGCCTTCGAGGTCCGAGAGGCTCACGGTGGAGCCATCGGTGGCCGGGAGGCTGAAGTCGGGCGCCGGGGTTCCCAGCTCGACCATGGTGGAAGCGGTTTTTACCATTGGAGTTCCTTTCGTCAGGTTACTTCTTGAGTTCGCGGATGCTGATGTTTCTGAAGCGCACCTTGGCGCCATTGGGCCAGCCCTTGCCTCCATGGACCTGGATGGCTACGCCCCCGGCATCCGGAATCCGTTTTTTGTCATCTTCGAAGTGCGAGATGTGCCAGCCGTTGAGCCAGGTATCGATCGTCGGCGGGTTGGAGGTGATCCGGGCGCGCACCTCGTTGTACTGCCCGAAGCGCCAGACCTTCTTCCAGTCGGCCAGGGCGAAGCTCAGGGGGATGTTCTGCTTGTTGTCATTTCCTTTGCGGATGGTTTTGTCATCGTTGAGCTCGTAGTTGCGGACGTTGAAGCCGCCGGTGCCTTCACCGTAGATCCCGGCGATATTCCCGTCGCCGTGCCAGTCAACCATGAGCTGGTAGCACTGGCCGCGCTCGGTGGAACGCAGGAAGATTCCGCTGCAGACACCCCAGTCGGGTTTTGTTTCGATGACCAGCTCGAAGTCCGACAGCTTGCGGTCGGTGATCAGGACGCCGCCGTTGCCGCTTCCGGGGGGATCCTGTTCGCCTTCCCAGGTGCCGTTGGCGTGGCTCCAACGGCCCCCGGTTCCATGGCCGGTACGGATCTTATGCCAGCCCTTGTCGTTGGCTGAGAGGGACTCAAACCCACTGGGAACGCCGCTGGGCTCCAGCGGCTGGATACGGATGTTGCGGTATTCAACCCAGCCCTTGCTCGCGTGGAAGTCCTGCAGCCCGATGAAACCCTTCTTCGGCCGCGAGCGCATCTTCTCGTTATTCTTCTCATCGGCGTCAACATTCAGCACCCCATCGAGTCGGATGGTGATTCTGCCTCCCAGGCAGGTGAT
>DCKY01000216.1:0-17009 GCA_002320775.1 Planctomycetes bacterium UBA1662 | reverse complement strand
GGGGCGTTGGAGATCTGGACCTCGAAGCCCGAGACCCACGGCGCTCCATCGTTCTGTCCGGGAACGCGGATGAAGATGCCGCTGTTTCCCTGGTCCGAGATTCTCCAGTCGAGCCGCAGGACGAAGTCTCCATACTGCTCCTTGCTGATAATCCGGTTGCCGCCGCGAAGCGAGTGGATGACACCGTCCTTGACGGTCCAGGACTCTTTCTTGCCCTTGATGATGAAGTGTTCTTCGATGTTCTTTCCATCAAAGAGCGAGCGGAAGCCCGGCTCTGTCGGCGGATTCTCGTACGCTGCGAGGGTTGCGGGAATGAACAGACAGACAAAAACAGCCTGGAAAGAAAATCTACAGCCGCTCATCTTCGGCGCCTCCAATTCTGTTGTTTCCTCGAAAATCAGGCACTCATATTAGCACAGTCCGGCAAGAGGCCGCGAGCGGGCAGGGCAAAAGCGTGATCGGCAATCACTGCTTAGAGATGCATTTGATCACCTGTATACTTCAGGGCAGGCAGCTCGTGTTGGCCGGGTATTCCGGGTCAACGCTGTCGTCATCTTTCCAGGCTGGCCAGGGCCGCTCTCCAGGGGGGAGCCCGTGGCCGAGGGGGAACCATGAGCGCTTTCGGAAAATATTCGATTTGCCAGGCGGCCGCCAGGGTGCTGGCCCTCGCGGCTTTCGCCCTGGTCAGCTCCCCGGGCATACCGGTTTTCGCCGCGTCATTGATCGCGCCGAGGAATTACGGTGAGCTTGCGCGGGCCGCCGATGCAGTGGTTTTCGCGCGCGCGCGCGCTTCGGTCCCCGCGGCCCGGGGGCCACTGGTGTTTACCACGACTGAATTCGAGGTGCTCTCAAGCTATTCGGGGCCCACGGTTCCGGGTGATGTCATCAAGGTAGAGACCCCAGGGGGCGAGCTTGAGAGCCGGGCGTGGTTTGTTCCCGGCTCCCCGGATTTTTCCGAAGATGAGAATTACCTGTTGTGCCTGAGCCGGAAGTCGGAGGAGCTGTGGATTCCCGCAATGCTCTTCTACGGAGTGCTGGTCGAGACCACGGCCGCAGCCGGCCGCGAGCTCCTCTCACCGATCGATGAGCATCCCGCCGGCCTGTTGCCAAGGCCCGATGGGCTGGAGGCCGAGCCCCCCGGGCCTTTTGACAAGGCGGCATTTCTCAACTACCTGCCGGCGCTGCTGGGAGCTGAAGTCGAGTGGAGTTCGGAGGGGCTGGGCCCAGGGCCGGCTCACAGAGGAGATGGCGGCGGCGCTGAGCAGCCGGAGGGCTGCTCTATTTTTTCCGACAACGGGAGGAAGATGCGGTGGCGCCGTTTTGACACGGGCGAATGGGCGACGATCTACGGCAATAGCGCGGGTGATTCCTCGGTACGCGATGGAGGCTTCTGGATTGTTCAGCAGGCCATGGAGCTGTGGATGGAGATTCCGGGTACGAGCTGCAACCTCTACTTTGGCGGTTCCAGGGACCCCGGTATCGATTGCGCTCGAAGCCAGGGCGCCGAGAGCAATTTCATTCTCTTTGGTGATCCGTGCTCGGATATCGCCGACATCGAAGGCTGCGGCGGAGTGCTCGCCTATGGCGGGCCGATCACGACTGCAACCCATAACTTTGACGGAGAGACCTGGCTTACCATCACCGGCTGGTTCGTTGTGGTCAACGAGGGTGTTGGCTGCCTGGGCACTACCGGCTACAGAAGCATGATGGCGCACGAGCTCGGCCACGGGCTCGGCTTCGGACATGTCGAGGACTCCAGGGCGCTGATGTACGCTTCCTGCTGCAGGGACATCAACGAGACCGACAGAACCTGCTCAACTTACGCTTACCCGGCCCTCGACGAGCCCAATGAGCGTCCCCGGGCGCTGGCGGGTGCGGATATGGATCTCGTTCTTCTCGGCGACACCGTTCGCCTCCGCGGAACGGTGAGCGATGATGGTCTGCCTGTGGACAGCGAGCTGGAGAGCTCCTGGGCGGTCATCAGCGGCCCTGGTGAGGTCGTCGTCGCAGATCCCGGCGCGCCTTCGACAACGGCCTCTTTTTCAGAGTCAGGACAGTACATCTTATCGCTGGTCGCTCACGATGGAGAGCTGCTTCATGTAGACCAGGTGGAGATCAATGTCGAGATCCTGGTCGGAAGCAAGGCAAGGGAGAGCTTCCGACAGGGCAGTGACGGTTATTCGGCAGCGGTCGATACCTATGTCGAGGCGGCTTCACCGGCTGAAGCGCATGGCGCTGACCAGACCCTGCGCATTGACAGCGACTTTCCAGGCGGGTCGGGAAGCGCCGCCCAGGGGCTGTTACGTTTCGGTGACATCTTCGGACCGCAGCCGGGGCGGCTGCCTCCCGGGGTTGAGATTGAGAGAGCCTGGCTTGAGCTGGAGACGACCAATACCGGCGATGGTGCCGCCATCTACAGGATGCTTCAGCCCTGGAGCGAGCTTTCCGTCTGGAGCGACTTCGGCGGCGATGGAATCCAGCCGGGGGTCGAGTCCGTTTCCGCGCTGCAGGCTGACGTGGTCGGCGCGGGAGGCACGGTAGAGGTTGACGTCACCGAGAGCCTGGCGGCCTGGTCACTCGAGCCCGCCGCCAATAACGGCTGGGCCTTCCTGCCGGTTGGCTCCGATGGGTGGCAGTTTGCCTCATCGGACAGCGGCGCCTCCGCTCCGAGGCTGCTCGTCGAATATCCGCTCATCGAGCGGCGGGAGCCTGTCTCCATTGGAGACGAGTGGGATTATTTCAAGGGTAACCGCGCGGTGGACGAGGACTGGAGGGAGGTCGATTTCGTTCCCGATGATTCCTGGTTTGCCGGCCCGAGCGGTATCGGCTACGGAGATGGAGATGATGCGACCGTTCTGGACGACATGGAAGACAGCTACCTGACCGTCTATTGCCGGAAGAATTTCGAGGTGGCCAATCCCGGCATCGTCGAGACGCTGGAGCTGAGTATCGACTACGATGACGGCTTTGTCGCCTATCTGAACGGCACCGAGGTGGCGCGGTCTGAGAACATGGGCCTTCCCGGCAGCCCTGTCGGCAGGAACCAGCGGCCGGATTCGAGTCGTGAGGCCGGGGAGCCCGAGGTGTTCGAGCTGTCTCCGGAACTGCTGCGCGCCGGCGTCAACGTGTTGGCGATCGAGGTCCACAACAACGGCTCCGGCTCCGGCGATCTCTCGATGATTCCCCGGCTGGAGGCATCCTATATGCTGATCGGAGGAAACGCGGGCTGGAGCTACCTGCCGGGAGAAGAGCAGCCCCCCGGGGATTGGAGCGAGCCCGGTTTCGATGATTCCGCCTGGCCCCGCGGTCTCGCGGGAATCGGCTATGGAGACGGAGATGACCTGACCGAGCTGGCCGACATGCGGAACCGCTACGTCAGCGTTTTCTGCAGGAAATCGTTCTGGGTCGACTGCCCTGCCGAGCTGAGCCTGGCTGTTCTGACAGCGGTCTACGATGACGGCCTCGTTGTCTATCTCAATGGAGAAGAGCTGGGCCGGGCCAATATGCCCGGGGGCTCAGTCTCGCGTAACACCACGGCGTCAAGATCGGTAGAGAGCGCTGTCGCCTCTCTCGATATCGATGGCGGGCTTCTTCGGCAGGGGGAGAATGTTCTCGCGGTGAGTGTTCACAACTCCAGCCGCGACAGCTCCGACCTCTCCTTCATGCTGACGCTAGCTCCGTCCCTGGTTTCGCGCCCGGCCTGTGAAGAAGAGCCGGTTGGGCGTCCGGTTCTTTTTCGGCGCGGAGATGTGACCGCGGAGGGAGGGCTCGACATTACCGATGCGGTCAAGATACTGCTCTCCCTTTTTGCGGGAGGGGTTGAGCTGCCCTGTCCGGATGCCGCGGATGTAGATGATGATGGAAGGCTCCTTGTCACCGACGCGGTGCGCTTGCTTGGCTATCTCTTCAGCGGGGCCGAGCCGTTGCCTCCGCCCGCGTTCAGCTGCGGTGAAGACCCCACTCCTGACGAGCTGGGAGCCTGTGAGGGCAGCGGCTGTGAAGCCTGAGCTCGGCTCCGCCCTCGGATGCTGATTGCCGAGCGGGCGGTGGTGGGGGTAGACTTCGTCTCCTGATGAGCAAGACAAGCCCAGGCTGGTGTTTTTCCATCGATGTAGGAGGCACCTTCACCGATTGCGTCGCACGGACTCCCGGGGGAGAGCTTCGTATCCTGAAGGTTCTGAGCTCGGCGGCCCTCAAGGGCAATGTGGAGACGGCCGGGGCCGACGGCCTTCGCGATAAGAGCCTGCGTTGCGAACCGAATGACTTTTTCCGGGGCTTCGAGCTGCGGCTCCTGGCCGCCGATGGCTCCGAGCTGGAGCGTGCGGAGGTGTCGGGTTCCAGCGGGGCAGACGGGGCCATTGTCACCTCAGAAAAGCTGCTTACCCCGGCTGAGGCCCACTCCTGGGAGCTTCGTTCCCCGGAGGAAGCGCCGCTATTGTGTATGCGCATGCTGATGTGCCTTCGCCTGGATGAGGACCTCGGCGAGGTTGACCTGCGGCTGGGGACCACGCGCGGAACCAACGCTCTGCTCGAGAGAGACGGCGCCCGGACTGCCGTTCTTACCACCCCGGGCTTCGGAGACCTGCTGCTGATCGGTAACCAGGACCGTCCGCGAATCTTCGATCTCGAGATCAGGAAGCCCCAGCCGCTTTTTAACGCGGCGCGTGAGATCCCCGGCCGCATCAGCGCCAACGGGGACGAGCTCGAGCCGCTGGATCTCGACCGGGCGGCGGCCGTGCTGGCTGAGCTCGAGGCCGCGGGTACGGAGGCGATCTCCATCTGCCTGCTCCACTCGGCGTCCAACCCGGCGCATGAGGAGGCGCTTGCGGAGCTGGCTCTTGGATTCAATTTCTCCGAGGTGGTGCGCTCCAGTGCCTCATCCTCGTCCCCGAGGATGGTCTCACGCGGAGACACCTCGCTGGTCGATGCCTACCTGGGGCCGGTCATCAGGGGCTATGTCGATTCGATTGCCGAGGCGGCTCCCTCCGCCTCGCTGCGGCTGCTCACCAGCGCCGGGGGGCTCTGCTCGCCTCGCCTCTTCCGCGGCAAGGACGCTGTTCTCAGCGGACCGGCGGGCGGGGTGGTGGGTTCCGCGCAGGTGGCGAGGGAGGCCGGTTGCTCCTGCGCGATCGCCTTCGACATGGGTGGAACCAGCACCGATGTGAGCCGCTGGGATGGCGGCTTTGAAATGGAATACGAGGCGGTCAAGGCGGGCGTGAGGATAGCCGCTCCGCTGCTCGCGATCGAGACCGTTGCCGCCGGCGGCGGCTCCATCTGCGGGTTTGACGGAGAGAAGTTGACCGTTGGGCCGCGCAGCGCAGGTTCGATGCCGGGGCCGGCCTGCTATGGGGCGGGAGGTGAGCTGGCGATCACCGATCTGAATTTCTTTCTCGGGAGAATTCCCGCCGACCGGTTTCCTTTTCCTCTCGATGAGGCCGCGGTCAGCCGCTGTCTTGACGCGATGGCCTCGAGTCTCCATGGGCGGGGGTACGAGAAGAGCCTGGAGGAGATCGCCGCCGGCTATCTTGATATCGCCAACCAGCGTATGGCCGCGGCTATTCGCAGGATCAGCCTCGCGCGGGGCTACGATGTGCGGGAATACCCGCTGGTAGCCTTTGGGGGGGCCGGCGCGCAGCACGCCTGCGCCGTCGCCGACGAGCTGGGCATCGTGAAGGTGCTCGTTCCCGCCCTGGCCGGAGTCTTGAGCGCCCGGGGAGCTTCGCAGGCGGATGTTACGCGGATCGTCGAGCGGCCGGTTCTCGAGCTGGTCGAAAACATTTCACCCTCTTGTCTTGAAGAGCTTATGAGCGATCTTGAGGAGAACGCGAGGAGCGAGCTGCTTCTGGATGGCATGGACGAACAACTCCTGGCCGCGCCGCGTCGTGCCTTCGACCTGCGCTACAGTGGCCAGGACTCGACCATCGAGGTGGAGACCACGCTGGACCATTGCAGGGAAGCCTTCGAGAAAGCTCACGAGAGACGCTACGGCTTCACCCATCCAGGTCGAGAGCTGGAGCTGGTGACCGCGAGAGTTACCTGCTCCGCGGGTATCGGCGAGGAGCGTTTCGAGGAAGGGCCGGCACCTTCGTCCGCGACCGAGACTCCCGGTTCTCGCCGGGCTTTCTTCGCGGGAGCCTGGGTGGATGTCGCCGTATTCGATGAGGCCTCTCTCGAGCAGGGCGCGTCCGTAGCCGGTCCGGCGATCATCGCTTCGGCCTATCACACCATCGTCGTGGCGCCCGGCTGGACTGCGGCCAGGCATCCATCGGGTCACCTGGTGCTCGAGAGAATGGACAAGCCGAGGGTCTCCTCCGCCTGCGACGCCGCGGAAGAGCCCGATCCTGTCCAGCTGGAGATCTTTCATCTGCATTTCGCTTCGATTGCCGAGGAGATGGGGGTGGCCCTCGAGAATTCCGCCGTATCGACGAATGTGAGGGAGCGGCTTGATTTTTCCTGCGCCGTTTTTGACTCAGACGGCGGCCTCGTAGCCAACGCTCCCCATATACCCGTTCACCTCGGCGCCATGGGAGAGTGTGTCCGCCAGGTCTCCCGGCGGGTTTCCGACCTCGCTCCCGGCGATGTGATCGTTACCAACGATCCATTTCTTGGCGGCTCCCATCTTCCTGATGTCACGGTTGTAACGCCCGTTTTTGATGCTGAGACCGCTGAGCTTCTCTTCTATACCGCCAGCAGGGCGCATCATGCGGAGATCGGCGGCCGCCGTCCGGGCTCGATGGCTCCCGATTCGAAGAACCTCTCAGAGGAGGGGGTGCTGCTGAGGAGTTTCAAGGTCATCGAGGCCGGGGTTCCCAGGTTTGACGAGCTCGAGAAGATTCTTCTTGCCGGGCCATGGCCATCTCGATGTCCACGGGAGAACCTGGCCGATATCGAGGCCCAGGTCGCGGCGAACAGGGCCGGCGCGCGGCGGCTCGAAGAGCTCATCACCGTCCGCGGCCGGGCAACCGTCCTGGGATATATGGCCCACATACAGGCTGCCGCCCGCCGCCTGATGGAATCTCACCTCGACCGGCTGTCTCGGGGCACTCGAACCTTTGAGGATGAGCTCGATGACGGGACGAAAATCGCTCTCAGGATGGAGGTGGGCGAGAGCCGGGCGCTGCTTGATTTCACCGGCACGGCGGGCGTTCTCGACAACAACTTCAACGCCACCCCGGCCATCGTTTCGAGCGCTGTTCTGTACTGTTTTCGTTGCCTCATCGATAATGACATACCGCTCAATGCCGGGGTCCTGGAGCCCCTTGAGCTTATCCTTCCGGAGAGCTTCCTCAACCCCCCGCCGGCGTCCGACCCGGCCGAATGCGCGGCGGTGGCGGCGGGCAACGTCGAGACCTCGCAGAGGCTTGTCGACGTGGTGCTGGGCGCTCTCGGGGTCGCGGCGGCCAGCCAGGGGACGATGAACAACCTGCTGTTCGGCAATGAAAGCTTCGGGTATTACGAGACCATCGCCGGGGGCGCCGGAGCCGGAGAGGGCTTCCCGGGCGCTGCTGGAGTTCACACTCATATGACCAATACCCGGATCACCGACCCGGAGGTTCTTGAGCGTCGTTACCCGGTCCGGCTGCATCAATTCAGCCTGCGGGCGGGCTCAGGCGGCGTGGGCAGCTTCCCGGGCGGGGATGGAGTCATCCGCGAGCTTGAGTTTCTCGAGGAGGTTGAGGTGTCGATCCTGAGTCAGCGGCGAGCACGGGGGCCCTATGGGGCGGCGGGAGGATCCCCCGGGGAGCCCGGGAAGAATCTTCTGCTGCGCCCGGGCGCGAAGGAGTGGGAGGAGCTTCCCGCGGTGACGACCTTCAGCGCGAGGGTGGGAGACAGGCTGAGGATTGAAACGCCGGGCGGCGGCGGCTGGGGAGCCCCGCAGGGGGATTAGTCTCTTGCCCGGCTGGCGAACTCGGCTACTCCTTCGCGCCAGGGCGGCAGCTCGATGGTGCGCTGGCGCGAAGTGGTGAGCTCAGAGTTGGATGGCCTTCGAGCCGCGGCGGGAAAATCAGCGGTCTTCGCGGCGACCAGGCGGGTGGAGATTCCCAGGCGGTCATAGAGCTCACCTGCGAACTCCAGCCGGCTGCATCCCCCGCTTCCGGCGATGTGATGGGTGCCGAAGGCGTCGGTCGCCGCGAGCCGAGCGACCGCGCCGGCAAGGTGGGGGACGAAGGTTGGCGAGCCGCGCTGGTCATCGACGATTCGCACCTCGGCATGATTCGCGGCGAGCTCGATGGCCTTCTTTGCGAAGCTCTCTCCCCGGTTGTCGTAGAGCCAGGCGGTTCGAACGATGAAGTGGCGGGGATTGTGCCTGCGGATCTCCTCCTCTCCCGCAAGCTTGCTCTCTCCGTACACCGAGAGAGGGGCCGGGGCATCGTTCTCATCATAGGCGGTCTCCTTGGCTCCATCGAAGACGTAGTCGGTCGAGAAGCTCAGCAGCGCGGCCTTCCGCCGCAGTGTCTCCCTGGCCAGGTTTCGCGGTCCGAGCGCGTTGGCTTCGCGGGCGGCCTCCGGCCGAGACTCCGCCCCATCGACATCGGTAAAGGCTGCGGCGTTGATGACGAGCCCCGGCTGGTGGTTGTCCAGCGCCGCCCTGACGGCGCTCTCTGAGGTGATGTCGAGCTCGTCCCTGGTGAGCGAGACAACCTGCCATCGTTTCTCCAGGGGGTCGGCCAGGGCTCTTCCCAGTCGCCCCGCCGCCCCGGCGATGAGGATCTTCAAGATTCCGTCCCCCCGTCCGAGGGCCCGAGACGGTCGTTCGCCTCGGCAAGGCTGACTCCGCAGCGGTCTTTTTCAGAGATGACAGGTTTCTCCACCGGCCAGTCGATCGCGAGCTGGGGGTCGTCCCAGGCGATGGTGATTTCATCCGCGGGGTCCCACGATCCGCTGACCTTGTAGATCACCTGGGCCCGCGGGCTCTGGACGCAGAAACCATGGGCGAATCCCGGCGGGATGTAGAGCTGGCGGAAGTTTTCCGCCGAGAGGACAGCAGCCACCCATTGCCCGAAGCTCGGTGATCCCGGCCGGATATCAACAGCGACGTCGTAAATCTCCCCTTCGATGACGCGAACCAGTTTTGCCTGTGGCCGCTCAACCTGGGCATGAAGGCCCCGCAGGACTCCGGCGGTGGAGAAGGAGTGATTGTCCTGACCCAGGTCGTCTTTTATTCCGGCATCTTTCCAGGCTGCCGAGTTATATGATTCGAAAAAGAAGCCGCGTTCGTCGCGATGGACCCGGGGTTCTATCAGCAGGACACCAGGGATGGCCTGGGAGATGAAGCGGGGCAGCTTGCCGCTGTCCAGCCATTCTTCGTCAGGGTTGTTTTCTTTCCCGTCAGTCATTCCGCAGCCTCTTTTGGCGGGCGATTGATTTGCCTCTATATATAACTATACTCCGGTGAGAGGGGGCTTCTTCAAACTTATCCGCCGTGGACGGGGAGGGGATCTCCTGCCCTGAGTTGGAATTAGCTTGATCTTTATTCCTGTCGGGGAAAAAAAGGTCTCTCTGGCACTTTGAAGCGGACAGTCCAATGGCCCAATACGAAAGCTCTACACAGGATCGCGCCGTGGCGCTCAGGGAGACGCTGGTTTCCCTCAGCATACTCGGCGAAGAAGATCTCGCCGCCTTGAAGGGCTGCCTGAATCGGGTTGCGCCTGAAGATGTCGCGGTGGTGCTGGGTGATCTGGATACCGAGGAGCGGCTGGCCATCTTCAAGGCTCTGCCCTCGGTTGAGAGTCGTGCCACGGTTCTTGAAGAAACCGATCAACAGACTCGTTCGGATTTGCTGGAAGGTTTGAGTGAAGAGGAGCGTAGCGAGGTCATCGGGGAGATGCCGGTTGACGATCTCGTTGATGCCCTCGACGAGCTTTCCGAAGCGGAGCAGGAGCGGATTATCTCCGACCTCGAGGAGGAGGAGGCCGAGGATGTACGAGAGCTCCGGCGGTACGAACCTGACAGCGCCGGCGGGATGATGACCTCGGATTTCCTGGCCGCTCCCCTCGGCGCCACGAGCGGAGAGGCCCTGGCGACCATCCAGGGCAATCTCAATGCTGAGGTGATCAGCTATGTTTACGTCATCTCGGGAGAGGGTCAGCTCAAGGGCGTGGTCTCGATCAGGAACCTTCTCAAGGCGCGCCCGGAAACCGCCGTCGAGGAATACATGGAGACCGACATCGTCAAGGTCAAGGTCGAAACCGACAGGGAAGAGGTTGCCGCCGTTGTCGATAAGTACAACCTGTCTGTTATCCCGGTGGTTGATTCAAGCGGCAGCATTCGCGGAATCGTCACCTTTGACGATGTGCTGGACGCGGTCCAGGACGAGCATAGCGAGGACATGCTCCGCATGGCCGGAACGACCGCCATCCATCCTTACTACGAACCGATCTATGTGGGTGTGGCGAAGCGCCTTCCTTTCCTGCTGGTGACTCTTACCGGTTGTATCGGGGTGCTGTTGGTACAGGAACGCTTCAAGGAGCTGATCACCCTGCCCGGCCTCATGTTGATGGTGCTTCCGATCGTCCATCTTATCAGCGGACTCTCCGGAAATGTCGCCGTGGTCACCTCCACAGTCTTCGTCCGGGGCCTCGCCACCGGAGAGATCTACCCGGGTCGAATATCCCGAGCGGTGTGGCAGGAGTTACTCATCGGCCTGTTGATCGGCATGGTGATTGCCGTCCTCGTCGGCCTGGTGCTGTCGCTTTTCTTCCAGGAAAAGTACGGGTTGGATACCATCCTTGTGGTGGTCTTCGGTCTCTTTGCCTCGATCGCCTGGGCGGCGGTCATCGGCGCCCTTGTTCCGGTCTTCTGCCGGAGATTTGGCATCGACCCGGCGATCGCCTCCGGCCCCTTCGTAACGATCACGGTGGACATCTCCTCTTCTTTTATCTTCCTTCTCTTTGTCCTGCTGATGCTCAGCGATGCGGCCCCGGCCACCGGCTGAACCATGGGCGCAAAGAAGCTGGCAGTCGGAGTGGATCTTGGCGGCACGAAGATCGCCGTGGGGGTTTTCGATTCCAGCGGACGCCTGCGGGGGGAGCTCGTGGTGAGGCCCAGCCTGGCGGCCGGTCCGGCGGAGGGAACCAGCGAGGCTCTCCTGGGCTCCATCGACCAGGCGCTCGCCGGCGCCTCGGTCCGCGCGGAAGAACTTGAGGGGATCGGTGTTGGCGCGCCGGGGCCCCTGGACCCGGCGGCCGGCAATCTGTTGGAGGTTCCGACTCTCCCGCAATTGCACTATTTTCCACTGCGCGGAACCTTGCTCCAGCGCTACGAAGTCCGGGTCGAGGTGAACAACGATGGCAATTGCTTTGCGCTTGGGGAGGGTCTCTTTGGAGCGGCCCGGGGGGCCGGTATCGTTCTCGGAGTGACCCTCGGGACAGGCTGCGGAGTGGGTGTCGTGGTGGATGGAAGAATCCACGCGGGCGCCACCTGTAACGCGGGAGAGGTCTACAGGGCCCTTTGCGGGGAGAAGACTTTTGATGAGACGCTTTCCGGCCCCGGGCTTGAGAGACTCTACCTGGAGCGTTGTGAAGCGGAGAAGACCGGTCTCGAGATCACCGCGCTGGCAAGGGCTGGCGATGCGGGCGCGAGAGATGTCTTCGATTTTTTCGCCGGTGAGCTTGCCCGCGGTCTTGGTCTTCTCGCGGCCGTTGTCGATCCGCACATCATTGTTCTTGGAGGCTCGGTTGCCGCCGCCTTCGATTGTTTCGGGGCGCTTCTGGTGGAGCGAATCGGCGAATACATCGCCCCGTCCGCCGCTGAGCAGCTGAAGATCGTTCCGAGCGCGGAGGCTCCCGCCTCGGCGGCCCTGGGGGCCGCGGCCCTTGTGTTTTCTCCCGGCATGGCAGAACTATGATGAAATTTTCATCCGCCTGTAGTTAAATCCTTTCAAGAGTTGAAGAATATTGAAGTGAAGACCTGGGCACGGTAGAGGAGAACAGATGCTCAGCAGAAACAATTGGTTACCATTCGCGGCGGTGCTTGTCGTGGCGGCCCTTTTTTACGCTGTAGTCGAGGCCCGGCTTTCAACGTTGGTGGTCCTCGATACAAAGATGGCGGCGCTTGAGCTGCGGCTTGGAGCGATGGAGCGCTCCGCCTCCCGCGGGGAGGCCCGCCTGGAGCTGGAGACCCAGAAGCTGGAGAATAAGCTGGAGCTGACTGAAGGGCGCCTCACCCTGCTTGGAACGAGGCTCTCCGATCTGGATAAGAACATCGAATCTGTCAGCGCAAAGCTCGGCAGCGAGGAGCAGACCAGCAAACCCGGCTCGATCGCGGATCGCCTGGATTCGCTCGAGGGCGGGCTTGGAACGGTCTCCCAGGTTGTGACGACATTGAGGCAGGATAGCGTCGGCCGTGCCGAGGCATCCGACACGGCGCAGGCGAGGATTCTCGAGCAGCTTGCCGAGCTTCGCAAGATCCAGGAGGCGGAGATGGTCTCCACCCGGGAAGTTACGGATCTCAAGGGTGAGCTGGCCGAGGTTCGTGAGCAGTCCGAGAAGACCTCCGCCAATCTTCGCCTGGCTGTTGATGAGGTTCGTAAAGAGATCTCAGGCGCTCTGGATGAAATCAAGAAGGCTCCGGTTGATGATTCGCCCGATGGAGCTGAGGACGGACTCGCGGCCCTGACGCGGGGTTCCGAAGAGCCGCCGCCCGTTTTCGAGGTTCGCGCCTCCGATGTGAAGACGGGCATGGTGGTCCTGAGCCGCGGCTCCAAGGCCGGGATCAAGCCGGGGACCCTCTTCTCGGTTGCGCGCGATGGTGGGCACATCGCCTTCGTGAAGGTTGTCAGGGTCTGGGATGAGTACAGCGGGGCCGAGGTCATCGAAGTGCTCGCGGGTCACTCTGTGCAGCCGCGGGATCTGGTGGCCGTGGTTCCCGAGAAGGAAGCTTCCGGGGAGCCCGCGAAGGAATCTCCCGGGCCGCCCGGGGAACTCAAGCTCAAGCCTGAGAAGAAGGTTCCGCCGCCGCCCCCTGCGCCTCCTCCCGGCGACTGAGAAACTTCTCCGGTTTTGTTCGTCTGGCCATTGAGTTTTGGCTTCTCAGGGCACATAAAAGAGGTCACCCTGACATGCCGGGCTGAGGTCAGCCCCGGCCTTTTCTCTCTCTGGTAAGGTCTCGCGGCTATCATGCAGAACACGATTAGAAATTCCGGCGGCGTACCTGCTGAGAAGGCCCAGACGAATGAAATCGTCACCCTTCAGCCGAAGCCGACAAATTCTTTTGGTCGCTGGAAACCGACGATCTACTGGTATACCCCGATCCTGATGGTGCTTGCCGCGGTCGTTCTCGTGGGAGGCCTGACGGCGTTGATCAGGAAGCTTGCCAGGAGATTCGAGAAGGAGAAGTGGAGCGACGAGGTTCGGGAGCAGTCCTACTCGGCCCGGCCGTTCAGCTCCAGTGACGACTCGACGGGAGCAGGCCCGGGTTGAGGCGCGCGACGCTCTTCATCCTGCTGTTGGGCGTCTGTTCGCAGACGGCGGCTTCCGGCCCGCTGGCTACCCCTCCAGGGCGGATCGTTGCGTCCGGGATCACCGGCGCGCTGGTTATCTGCGGCGGCGGCAAGCTGCCAGAGGAGGCTGCCCGGCGTTTCATGAAGCTTGCCGGCGGTGAGTCTGCGCGCCTGGTTGTCATTCCTACTGCCAGCGCTGAGGCAGACCAGGGGAAAGGCGAGAGCTTTCTCGCTTCCTGGAGGAAGCGAAAGCCGGCCTCGGTCGTTCTGCTGCACACACGCTCCAGGGAGCAGGCAGGGACGGAAGCGTTCGTAAAGCCGCTTCTCGAGGCGACAGGAGTCTGGGTCAGCGGTGGAAACCAGTCAAGAATCGCGGCGGCCTATCTCGATACAGCGGTGGAGAAGGCGCTCTACCAGCTGCTCGCCCGGGGGGGCGTGATCGGAGGGACGAGCGCCGGGGCGGCCATCATGTCCCGGGTGATGATTGCCGGCGGAAAGGAGAAGGCGAACATTGGCAAGGGATTCGGCCTGTTGCCGGACGCCGTGATCGATCAGCATTTCATCGCGCGCCAGCGCCGCCAGAGGCTGGTCGGGGTTCTTGCAGCTCAACCGGGCCTGGTCGGATACGGGATCGATGAAGGGACAGCCCTCATAGCCAGCGGCAGAAAACTGGAGGTCGTGGGGACATCGACTGTCAGCGTACTCCTCGCCCCGGAGGGAAAGGGCGGCCCCGGCCTCCGGCCGCTGAAGGAGCAGCTCTTGCGCCAGGGCTCGGTGGCCGATCTCACTGCTCTGCGCCGCAGCGCGGCGGCCCGCGCGGGTGGAAGATACCCTTCGCCCGACGAGGTGGCGCCCCGGGTTCCCAGGGGAGCTCTTGTCCTTGGCGGCGGCGGGGGGATGCCGCCGGAGATCGTGCGCCGATTCATCGAGCTCGCGGGGGGCCCAGGAGCCCTCATCGCCATTGTTCCTTCCGCCATGGCGGATCCCGTCCCCCGCAATCCCGGGGAAGAGAGAATGTTCAGCCGCATGGGCGCCAGGAAGCTGGTCGTGCTGCATGGCCGCACGCTTGAGGATATCAAGGCGGCGCGATTCGAGGAGGTCCTCAGCAAGGCACGGGGAGTCTGGTTCTGCGGCGGCCGCCAGTGGCGGCTCGTGGATGCCTATGCCGACACGAAGGTGGAGCGGCTCTTCCATGGTGTCCTGAAGCGAGGCGGGGTCATTGGAGGGAGCTCAGCCGGAGCGTCGATCCAGTCATCCTATATGGTTCGAGGTAATCCACTGGGAAATATCGATGCCATGGCGGAGGGCTACGAGAAAGGTTTCGGCTTTCTTCCCGGCGCGGCGGTTGACCAGCATTTCAGCCAGCGCAACCGCCTGCCCGACATGGAAGGCCTGGTTGCCCGTTTTCCGCAGCTGCTGGGTATCGGTCTCGATGAGGCCACCGCCATCATCGTCGCCGGTTCGGTTGCGGAGGTTCTCGGGAAACACAAGGCGCACTTCTACTACCGCGACAGACGAACCAGGCTCGGGGCGGGAGCTTATTATCACCTCGGGCGCCGGCAGGAGCTTCCGGTTCGCTGAATCAGGGCTTCGAGGGCGGCTTCCCGGGAGAGGTGAAAAGCAGGCCCCTGACCTTTGTTTTACGGCGGAAGACCTTGTCGCTCGATGTTGCGTAGAGCGTCTGCATGCCGTTTCCGGCAAAGACGAGATTGGAGAGAAAGGTCGTCTGCGGCCTTGCGATGACTCCGCTGATGCGACCCTGGGTATCGAAGACCTGCACGCCGGCATGCGTGGCAACATAGAGCCGTCCGTCACGGTCAACGGTCATGCCATCGGCTCCGCTCTTCGGGGCATGGCTCCGGGTGAGGCGCAGGGTGTAGTAGGGCTGCTTGTGGGACAGGCGGCCATCATTTTCGATCCGGAAGGTCCAGAGGTTCGCCGTGTTGGTGTCGGCGACCACCAGGGTGCCCTGGTCCGGCCAGAGGATGATGCCGTTGGGGCGCTCGATCCCCTCGTCGACCACCTTCTTCTTGCCTTCCGGATCGACGAACCAGATTCGCTTCGCGCGCGGGTCGGTGAAGTAGACGCCTCCCCTGCCGGTGACGACCAGGTCGTTGGAGCGGACATCGGAGGCGATGACCTCGATCTGTCCGGCAGCATCGTAGGCTACGATCCTGCGTTTTGCGCCCTGGGTACAGTAGAGCCGTCCGCCGGGTCCGAACATCATTCCGCCAGGGCGTCCGGCATCTTTTGCGAACACCTCCGGTTTGCCATCTTCGCCGAGACGATAAATGGTATCGCCCGGGGGGTCGGTAAAGTACAACCGCCCGGAAGGATCGCAGGCGGGCCCCTCGGTAAACTTGTAGCCTTCGCCCACCAGTTCCCACCCCTGGCCTTCGATCAGGACCTCCTCCAGCGGCATGTCCTGGGCAGGAAGACTCCCGCCGATGATCCACGACAGGGTCTGGATGGTCAGGAGGTTTCTCACCAGGGTCTTGTTCATGGTTTCTTTCCGCCTTTCCCGGCCTCTTCTTTTCCGGATTGCGGTTTCCAGTCCCGCCAGAGCCAGCGCAGGGTGTCAGGCAGGATGGCGCCGCCGTGCCGGCCGTTGTGTCCTCCCTCGCCGAAGACGAAGCCGAAGTCGTATTTGCTGAACTTCAAGGCGGCGGCCATCTGGTTGTTGGCCAGGGGCCAGTTACCGTGGAGATTGTCGAGGTCGTTCGCCCCGTCCTGCAGGAAGACGCGGATATCTTTTCGCTCGGTCTTACGGATGATGCTGGGGTAGACATGTCCGCCGCGAATGTTGGTGAAGCTCCCCACGTGGCTGACGACCTTATGAAAATAGTCCGGTCTCTCCCAGGCCGCCGTGAAGGCGCAGATCCCGCCGGAGCTGATGCCTGCGATGGCTCGCATCTTCGGATCCCTGGTCAGCTTGTAGTCCTTTGCGACCGCAGGGATGAGCTCCTCGACGAGGAAGCGAACATATTGATTACTGAGGGTGTCGTATTCAAAGCTGCGGTTGCGCCGGGCCTTGGCGCCTTTTTTCGCGGCTGGGACCACTCCGGGGTTGATGAAGATTCCGATGGTGATGGGCATCTCGCCGGAGTGGATCAGGTTATCGAAGACCACCGTGGCGCGAAACTGGCCCTTTTCATTGACGTACCACTTGCCGTCCTGGAAGACCATCACAGCGGCCGGGGCCGAGCCATCGTATTGGGCCGGAACGTAGATCCAGTAGTCGCGCTCGGTGCCGGGAAAGATCTCGCTCTTGTGGCTGTGCCTGGTGACTTCGCCGACAGGTGTTCCCTCTTTGCGTTTGGAATCTGCTCCGAGGACATATTGTTCATCGCCGGCGCTGGCCGGGGAGGTCAACAGCAGCAGAATCACTAAGGCGGTGGAATATCTCATCTCGGCTTCTCCCTGGTATGGCTTTCACGTCCGTCCGGTATCATTTCCGACGAGCGGAGCGGAAGCGAAGATTATAAGCGTTAAAGCCCCCTGGCAAGAAGGCGTTTAAGTTTCCAGCAGGGCAAAGAACTCTTCTTCCGAGAGGATGTTGACCTCGAGG
>DCKY01000017.1:3552-4079 GCA_002320775.1 Planctomycetes bacterium UBA1662 | reverse complement strand
GCGGGCGGCACCTTGTCGTAGACCGTGCGCAGGAACTTGTCACGGCTCAGCGGCTTGAGACCGGCCGGGTCGGGGTACTGGCGATACTGCAGGACCCAGAGGCGGCCGCGCTCATCGAAATGGAAGCACAGCGGCTGGGCGATGTCAGGCTCGGCGACGACGAGCTCCAGGCGAAGATCATCGGGAAGCTCGAAACGGCTCAGCGACTCGCGGGGAGACACCGATTCGTTGTCGCCTTTGCGCCGCAGCAGGTAGCTGTCGGCATCCTTGACCTTGTCGACCTTCGAAAAAAGCTTTTCTCGCGAAATCTCTTCGGCCTTCGCCGAGGCCCAGGCCGGGTCATCTCCGAAACGGCGCTGCCACCGTCCATCGAGGCGAATCCCCTCCCCGCCCGCGAGAAAGGTCGGCGGCGCTATGGAGAAATTCGTCCGGCTGCCGCTGGAGTAAACCCGCACCGCCACGATGTTGACCTCGCCGGGGCGCAGGACGCCGGCCGGCAACTTGAAGCGGCCGCTTTCACCCAGGCC
>DCKY01000017.1:0-3222 GCA_002320775.1 Planctomycetes bacterium UBA1662 | reverse complement strand
CTGCGGTAGCGCGGCGGAAACGTCCCGGTAGCCCCAACCTGCCGCCCGTTGACGAAGGTCTGCCGGGCATCATCGACCGGCTCGACAAAGAGGCTCACAGCCCGGCCGGTCCAGCTTGCCGGGATCTTCACCCCGCACCGGAACCAGGCAAAGCCGCCGGATTTTTTGAACTCCGCGGTGGGCGGCGACTTCCAGGAGGATGGAATCGAGGCCTCCTCCCATTGCCCGTGAACGATCCCCGCGGCGCTCATTGAGAGGCAGAACAAAAGAGAAAAAACAGGCCGTGAGAAAGCCCTCACCGCTTCAGGACCCGGGCGACCAGGCCGCCGTGGCGGCGAGCCTGATGTCCCCACGATGACTGAGGGTCTCGACAAGCGTCTTGAGGGAGGGCCTCAGCTTTCCTCCGGAGACCTTCTTTCCGTTGAGCTCAATGGTCACCGGCTTTGAGAAATCGACCAGTCTCTCATCAAGCAGGACGCTGAATTTATTGACGTCCCGGGTCGTGATGACCAGCTTGTTGTCAGCGCAGGAGGCGTTGAGCTCCCGGCCTCTGTAGGCCTCCGGCGAACTCAGCCAGAAGAAGTCCTTCACCACGCCATCGGTCATCTCCCAGGTCAGCTCCGTCGGCGCCGGGTCGCGTACCGCGGGATACATGCTCTTGATCTTGTCGCGATCCGGAAGTCCTCCGTGACCGTAGCCGGCCTTGTATTCCATCTTCACCGGGTAGATGTCCTTGCGGTCGCCGCGGAGCTTGAGAATCTTCGCGTTAAAACCCTGGCAGCGCTTCAGTCGACCGTAGGCGTTATCCTTCTCGCCGATCATGAAGGTGAAGATCGTATTCCTGAGCGTCTTCGCGGAGCTCTGTCCATCGGTCGGCGCCGCCGCCGAGCTGTGGATGGCGGCGAAGCGGTAGGGAATCTTCGGCCCGATCGAGAAGGCGCCGTAGCCGCCATGGGAATAACCCATGATGAACACCTTGTCGGGATTCACATCGCCAAAGACCAGGAACTGGCGCACGAGGTTCTCGATGAGCGGGTAGACGTAATCAGCATAGAAACCGTTCCAGGTGTCGTTGGGCGCCCGCAGGGCGAGATAACGGTAGCCTGTGACAGAGGGCTGGTCACGGTAATAGATCTGCATATGACGCCACTGGCTGTCATTGATCCGCTTGGGAACCCCGCCGCCGCCATGCATTGCGATGAAGAGCGGCCAGCCGCCCTCGGGACGCTTGCCGACGTTCTTCAAGGTGTAGGGGCTGAGGTGGGTCTTGAAGCGAACCTGGCGCTTGTCGAAGTCTTCCTTCCGAGCCGAATGCAGCGGCGCCTCGAGATAGGCCTTCCAGGCGGCGGCCCTTACGGCGGCCTCGTTGCCGGCAAGCAGTTTGTCGAGCGACCTGCTGAATTTCCACCCGGCGCGTTTTTTCTCATCGGCGCTGAAATACCCCTTCAGCGCCCTGGCCAGCTTCTCCTCCTCGGCCTTCTTCAGCTTGCGCGGTGAGGGCTTGGTAAGAAAAATCGAGATGACGTCCTGGCGCTCACCGCCGCAGCGGTACTCCCGGCTCAGGACCCTGTCACCATCGAGCACGCGCAATTCATAGGCCCTTCCCTTGTCGACCTTGAAGGTGAGAATATCGTTGGTGTCGTTGGATTCGTCCCGGCTTTTTCCGCGCAGAACTTTCTCGAGATCGGCCCGGTCGATGAGCTCGACCGACCTGACGACGCGCCCTCCCCCTTCCCCTTCGAGCACCCGCACCAGCAGGCGGGGCTTCTCAGCCGGCCTGGCGCCGGCGGGAACATAACGGCTGGTAACATTTACGGCGCTGACATAGTCAACCCCCGGGGCCCAGACCAGCGGAAACGAGGTGTCCGTTTTCCGGAAGCTCGTGGCGTAGATCGCATGCTCGGGAGAATCTTCGATAGCCTGCGCGGCGCGGCCCTGGAACCAGCCGTGATCAAGGCCACGCGAATCAGGCTCCGCGGCGCCAGCGAAGTGCCAGCCATCATCCCAGACCTCTACCCAGGTATGGTTGCCGCTCTTGTTGACCCAGTTCGGGGTTCCTGCGAGCCTGGCCGGCACGCCGACAGAGCGACAGGCATCGACGAGCAGGATGGAAAGCCCGGTGCAGGAGGCCAGCCCTGTCTCGATCGTTTCGGCCGGCGCCTGGTCCGCCCGGTTGCGCTTCGTTGAATAGCGCACACCGAAGAGCTTGAAGATCTTCTTGTTCAGCTCATGCGCCGCCTCACCCGGGCTCTTGCATTCCTTCACCAGCGGCAGGCACTTCTGCCGCAGCCCCGGCCGCCAGGACTCCCTGGCCTCGTTGGCGTTCACATAGGGAAGGACATCATTGAGGAAAACACCCTCGGGCAGCTTTTCGCCCCAGGCGGCAGCGGCCCTCGCCTCGAAGGCCAGCCTGAGATTCTCGGCCAGGTAGCTGGCCTTCAGGTTGCTGAGATCCCGCTGGGGCATGTTCTCTACCAGGAAGGCGGCAGCCGCACGCCGCTCGTTCGAGACCTTGCCCAGGAAGCGCAAAAGCTCGCCGCGGTTATCTCCCGCTTTACCGAGCGCCTGCTCCACAGGCTCTCCCCACCAGCGCTCCTGTCCGCCCTCAACCACCGCGGCGGGAAGGATGCTGAAAACAAGGCTGAGCTGGAGAAAGACACTCAGGAAGCGGACCTTTCCGGCCCTGGTCTCAGGTGATCTGTTCATGAGAATGATTCTGATCGATAGATTGTGTTTACAGTGAAGGGACTCTGAAGAGGCCATGTTACCCCCCCGAGTCCTTCGAAGAAAGAGATGGTGCCGGGAGTGGGACTTGAACCCACACAGCCTTGCGGCCAGGGGATTTTAAGTCCCCCGCGTCTGCCAGTTCCGCCATCCCGGCCTGTTTCCAGCCTCGCGCTCCGAAGCCTATCGCTTCGACAGCGAAGCAGTCCAGAAGAAACCCTGAACAGGGGGCTTTTCGCTCAGCAGGGGAACCATCGCCAATCGGGATGTACGCAGCGTATAGAGATGATAAAATAGTCCGATCATGTATCCCGGCAACCGGGCCCACCCAGCGGCCCTCATTCTACTCCTGTTCACTTTCGCCCATCTCGGCAGCCCTCCCCAGGTTGCCGCGCAGAAGGAGAGGTCGACTCTTATCAGCGAGTTTCTTGCTGACAACGAAGAGGGTCTGCTGGATTCGAGGGGAGAGCGCCCCGACTGGATCGAGCTCCACAACCC
>DCKY01000194.1 GCA_002320775.1 Planctomycetes bacterium UBA1662 | reverse complement strand
CTCTCGGCGTTTTTGCTCACGGCTGCTTTGGCAGGAGGGGGGACACGCGACTCGCCTAATTTTCGCATGATCTCGGGCTGAGAAATGGTTTTCGGAGCAAGCTTGCGCCCGGCTGAACGCACGGCCCTGTCCGCGTCCTGCCGGGACTGGGGCTTGCTGGCTGGGGAGCTTTCTCCAGAAAGAGGTTCGAGCCCGCCTGTTCGGCCCTCTGAATCGAACGTGAGCACCTCGCCCGCGAATGAGCTGTCTTGGGGGGCGGACATCTCGAAGCTGCTGTATGTCATGAGGCCAAGGATCCCTGCCAGGGAGGTCAAGAGCAGGGCGGCGGCAGCGGCGGTGATTTTTCTGGAGGGGAGGCGGATCCGAAGAATAGACGCCCTTCTCTTTGCTGAGAGAACCCTGTCCATGCGACGTTGGTCGAAAGAGTATGTCGATGGTTGCTCTGCATCATCTGAGAGAGCCTCGGACACCAGGGAGAGTGTTTCCCTGAGCTCATCGAGTTCCCTGCGGCAGGCCTCGCTCTTTTCGAGTTGCTGCTCCACCTCTGTCCGGCCTTCTTCGGAGAGACTGTCGAACAGGTAGGCGCTCAGAAGGTAGCGGAGATCTGAGTCTGCCTGGGGAGGCGCCTTGGTGTCGAGATTGGGCTTTCGGTTTTCTTTGTTGGTCATCATGTGTCCTCTCGAAGATCTCGCAGACTTGATCTGAGGGCCTGCATTCCCTGGTGGATCAGGTAGCCGACGTTGGTTACGGTCAGTCCCGTGATTTCAGCGATCTCCCTGTAGCTTTTTGATTCCTGGACTTTCAGAAGCATGACCTCTTTGAGCTTCGGCCGAAGGCGATCTATTTCCATTCTGACCCTCGCGCTTCTTTCAGAATGCTCGAACGCTTCAATGACGGTGTCGGCCTGGGTCACCTGGCTTGCGGCTTCCTGCTGAAGCCTCGAGCTGTGCCTGCGCTGCCGTATCACCCTCCTGAGATGGTCGATGCTCTGGTTGCGGGCGACTTTGAGAAGCCAGTTATGAAAGCTCTTTACTCCAAGAAGTTTTCCAGGCCTGCGGGCCACCTTCAGGAAGGTTTCCTGGACAATGTCCTGCGCGATCCCTTCATCTCCCAGGAAGTTTGAAACAAAACGTATGAGTGATGTTTCGTAGCGTTTCAGGAAGATCCCCAGGCACTCAGAGTCACCTGTGTCGGCGTAGGCCTCGAGGAGCGTCCTGTCTGTCATTGTTTCTTTCGCAGCCACGTATACATCACTTAATAAGTCGTTTTGCCCCGAGGAATTATTAGGATGTATTTCCCCGGATTTTTCAGAACTACCTTTTGGCAGGAAGCCTCCTGCGAAGAGGGATCGGTCTCAACCGTTTGGATGGCGGATTTCGAGGCTCCGCGATGACCAGGAACGGCTAACCTGGAAAAAGGCCTGCATTGTAAGTCTACATTATGCAAGGAATTGGAGCGTCAACTTCGCTTGCACGCCTTATGGGGTGGGTTTATCGGCCAACACATTGCTCAGGGCAAGGCTTCCCCTTAGAGATGGGGCCTTTCAGGTCGATTGCAAGTTAAGTTGCCTCTGCACCTTAATGATGTGTACATGTTTTTGCCAAGGCAGGAACACAATACAGGTGCGATGGGAGGGCATATATTCGGAACCCAGTTCTTGCCTGGGAAAAAAATACCGGTCCTTCGGAGACCCACAGGGATCCGCCCTGGTTTCTGTATTTGGACCGACTAAGCAGGCGGGGGGATTGAATTAGCTGCCTGGGGCTACTTGTCTGCTGTGCTCGCAGAGGGCTTGCTCATCTGGTACTGAAGCGCGAACCGGCTTTTCGGCCCCTTCATAAAGGTGTCCAGGGATGGGTTGTAGGTGAAGACCTCTATTTTATTTTTCTTCGGATAGAAGGTCATGTAGCGAAGCCAGGATTCGCCCCCATTTTTCATCCCCTGGTAGTCGCAGAGAAGCTGGTGAACAGGATTGCCGGCTTTCCCTTTGGACGTGAGGCGTCCTTCACCAAGTACGTGGCCGCAGAGGACCATGAAAATGTTGGGATGTTGCGAGACGAACTTTTTCCATATCCCTTCTCCAAGGTTGCCTTGAACAGGATAGCCTGATTTTGTGAGCTTGTTCTGGGAGTCGAGATAGCTGTGGGTTAAGGCGATAGTCCTGTGGCCAGGATGCTTCTCTGTAACCATCGATGCCCACTCAAGAACCTCGTCGCGAGGCTTGAACTCGAGGGAGAGGATAAGAAACTTCATCCCGGAAGCTTCGAATCGCCAGTATGAGTTGTCCATCCGTCCTGCCGTGAAGGTTCCGCCGAATTGATCGAGCTTTTGGTATTTGGAATAAGGGAAGTATTTGTTGAACAGGGTCTTCCTGTCATGGGCTGTGGAGTAGCTGTCGGGAGAGTTCCCTGTTTTCCGGTAGCCCATGTCGTGGTTGCCAAGGCACAGGACATAAGGCACCTTTCCGTCGAGGACGGACATGGCCTTGGCCGCTATTTCCCACTCATCCGGGTGGTCAGTCTGGGTGATGTCGCCTTCGTGGAGCACGAATGCGATGTTGAGTCTCTTTGCGTTCTGGCGAATCCAGCGGGTCTGGTCAAAGAAGTAGCGCCTCAAGTCTCCACCCCATTTCTTTGCGGATTGGGCGTGTCGGGTATCACAGTAGCATTGGGTGTCCGGAAGAACGACAAGCGTAAAGGGGCGAGTCTCAGCGCGCAGGCCGATGGCTAGGAACATCACGGCGAGCCAGAAAAAGACAGCTGTGCGGTTAGGGGTGAAGTTCGGCGCGTCCAGTTTTTTCATGTGATGAGGCTCTGCTGAAGTGAGGTGGCGGCTGTGTGGGAGTTAGCGGGTATAAAAACGGCCGCCAGTTAATCGGGCGGCCGCGCATTGGTTGGATCGGTCGGGCCTTAATTACAGGCGCTGCTGGACTCACAGCCGAGATTCAAGTCGATCGGCAGAGATGACGAACCGCATTCCGGGTAGGGGGCTGGCGGTGCCGAGCCTCCCATGAAGAGGAAGTTCAGCAGGAAGACTCCAGCAGTCAGGTTCGGCGGGCCATCTTCAGCGTTGCTGTTCATGGCAGAAACGCAGGTGGGACCTTCGCCTCCCAGGAAGAGGTAATTGAAGACAAAGGAAGCATCTGCGATATCGAGTGACCCGTCTCCATTGACATCGCCCCGGATAAAGGGGCCGACGCCCGCAGGGAGCTCGCGTCCGAAGACTGCGATGGTATTGATTCCTACGAGCCCGGTCCTGCCTCCATTGGTGGCGAATCGAATCGAGTCAATTGCGGAGTTCATGGCCTGCTCGATGCGGGCGAGCTCGATGTAGTCCGAGTCGAGGCCGTCAAAGTTGGTGGTCTCGTAGGCCGGCCCGAAAACCTCTCTCGGCTGGCCGGAATGATAAGCGAGGGCTACGGAGCCTTCTGTTATTCTGAGTATCAGCCGGGTAAAGGTTCCTTCTTCCAACTGGTCGAGGGTGATTCCATCCCCCTGTACGGAGGCGGTCGGGTTGATGGCGGAGCCGAACTCATCAAGTTCTCCTCCGAGGTGCACAGCGGAGCCATCCGGCGTGACCTCGGCCCAGGCGATGACCGAGTCTCCATTTTGAAGAATAATCTGGTGTTCAGGGAGGACCAGTCCCGCCGCACGGAAGGCGTGGAGTTTGCCGCCGGGGGGGAAGCCGCCCGGCCCCGGATCAATTCCAGCTTTGCCGATATCAAAGACGATTTCCAGCGGGTACTCGCCGGGGAGCAGAGTCTTTGGGAGGGTGTAGGCCACCGAGCCGGGGCCGTCCTCGGTCGTTGTCTGCAGAACTCTGTTCAGCCGGTTGTCGATTCGCGCCCTGGCAGGATCGAGAATTCTGGTCCAGGGGCCGCCGATGGTCTGGTAGTCGGCGGTGGTGAACACATCGGTGTCGATGAAATAGTCGAGATGCCATTGAATGGTTTCCCTGGAGCCCTCGGTCGCCTTGATGGCGCGCGGGCTGAAACCAAAGCTCGCAATGAGCAGGAACACAGAAACAAGAGAGAACTTCATGAGCGACCTTTCAATCGATTGTTTTGAACACCGGAAGGCCAAGATCGGTAGCGTGCAACGCAACCGTCCGCTCAGGCCATTGTTTTGAGCGCAGTTTTTCTATTCCCCCATGTTTTTACATAAGCACTGTGGTGTCAACATAAAGTTGTAGTCCGTGCCACATAGCGAGGGCCAAGTTCTCCTTAAGGATGGCAGATGAAGCTTGGGGGACTGGATATTGGTGCCAATGGACGGTATTTTTAGTAGAAATCACCTGGTAGTAAACAGAGTTGCTTAGCCCATGCATTTACCTCAAGTCGTACTTCTTTCCATGCTTTCCCTCTCGTTTCCTGGAGAGGAGCCGCAGCCCCAAAAAGCTGCCCTGACCTACAGTAGAGACATCGCGCCTATTTTCCAGGCCCATTGCCAGGGATGTCACAGGCAGGGGGAGATCGGGGAGATGTCGCTGATGAGCTATAAGGAGGTTCGGCCATGGGTGCGATCCATTCGCAAAGCAGTGAGAACGGCCCAGATGCCTCCATGGGGAGCCGACCCCAGGTACGGGAAGTTTAAAAATGACGTAAGTCTTTCAAGAGAAGAAATTAACAAAATCATAAAATGGATAGATGACGGTGCAATTGAGGGTGACTCCAAGGATCTCCCAGCCCCGCGAAAATTCACTCCTGGCTGGGTTATTGGCAAGCCTGATGCAGTTTTCAGCATGGCCGAAGCCTTCGAGGTGCCTGCCAGGGGGACGGTTCCCTATAAATATTTTGTGGTTCCAACAGGCTTCAAGAAAGACCGGTGGATTAGAGCTGCCGAGGTAAGGCCGGGAGTAAGAGATGTCGTGCATCATGTGATAGTTTTTGTCTCTGAGCCGGAAGACCGTAGAAAGAAAGGTGTTACGGCAACGCCCGAGGCGAGGGCGAGGGGTTTGTTCTTTTCGAACCTGCTTTGCGGGACCGCGCCAGGAGAGGGACCTGATTTCTTCCCTCCCGGGTCTGCCAAGCTGGTCAAGGCGGGGTCTGATCTCATCTTCCAATGTCACTACACTCCCAATGGAAAACCGGCAAGAGATCGGTCAAAGGTCGGCTTTGTCTTTGCCGAAAAACCCGTGCGCCGGGTTTATACACGGGCTGCCTTGAATTCATGGTTTAAGATTCCCCCAGGAGAAAAAAGCCATAAGGTCAGCTCTAAACATATTTTCCGTCAAGACATCTGGCTTGTCTCCCTGATGGCACACATGCACCTGCGCGGAAAAAGCTTCCGCTTTGACCTTTACCGCCCAGGAGAGAAGAAGCAGACTCTTTTGAATGTGCCAGCCTGGGATTTCAATTGGCAGACTCACTACCTTCTCGAGAAACCTCTCAGCATACCGGCCGGCTCGCGGGTCGAATGCACGGCCTATTTTGATAATTCGGCCGGCAACCCCGCCAACCCTGACCCCAGCCAATTGGTCCGCTGGGGCGATCAGACATGGGAGGAGATGATGATCGGATACCTGAATTTTGTTCGCCAGGATGAAGACCCGATCAAGCCTGAAGATTTAGATTCAGACAACTGAATCGAGCAGTCGTCTCGATCGATTCAGGGCTCTTACTTTTGCGGGCGGCCCAGTCATAAGTCTTGAATAGATAATTGCTTCCAAAGGAGCCGGTATGGTGGAAAGGAATCCTGTAGTTGGGTATCTCGATGAGACCCCAGCTCTCTCTTGTCCGTATGGGGATGTTCGAAGGGTGGTTACGGGGGGCGCCGGAGGGGTGGCCAATGTGCATGTTGTCGAGGTCAGCATGGGGACGACTCACTATCACGAAGAATACGATGAGGTCTACTACGTATTGGAAGGCAGGGGGACGCTGAACATCGGCGGGGAGATTTATTCGCTGCGGCCGGGAGCCGTTGCTGTCATTCCGCGAGGGGTTCCGCATTCGCTGGAGGCAACATCTCAAAATGGGGGGCGGTTGAAGTTCATTATTTTTGGCACACCTGCTATGGCCATTGATGATTCCAGGGCTGAGCCACGTAAGTAGTTCATTTAAATTACCTTAGGGGTTGGATTTGAGGTTTTAAGAGAGCCTGGGCCCAGAATGCAACCCCTCCCCGACAAACACCCGATAAAATTAATATTTTTATCGGGTGTTTGTTAGGGGATCGTGCTAACCTTCCGACCGTCGGAGAACCACCTGTTTTCCTCGGCTTTCCGGCGTCTAAAGCAAGTGAATAGAGACTATTGAAGAAGTGATCCAGTTACTGGGGGTTTCCCCGTAGCATTGTTTCGTGCCCCGTCGTGGGCTTTAGAGGAGTGCGTAGTCAAGTGGAGATGACTCGCAAGTTTAATAACTGCAAGGGTATGCAGATTTGGACCGATTCGGCCCGATTGGCCTTTGGTTTCCGCATCCCCGTCTGGAATGGTGCTTTTATCGAGCCGAAGGAACCTCCCGGGTTTCCTGGATCGTTAGCAGGCCGCCTTTCAGAACTCGCTATTTGCCGGCTTGCCGAGAGCAATGCCGGTTGTGACGCTTTAAACCTTCATTGTGACTTAAGTTTAGTGACAAAAAGGGTTTGCGGGATATGTGGTTGGCTGAAACTTGCTTTTAACGCCATTTTTCTTCGCGGTTTGAAGTGTTGAGTTTTGGGCTAATTTAGCCTCTTAGAGGAGATCGAGATATGTCCTTAATAGGAAATATCTGCAAAAACGCACTCTTTCAGGGACTTCAGAGGATTTTTGGGGTTGTGGCCGCCAAATTTGCTGTTGTAGCCCTGGTTCTGCTTGTTGGAGCAGGTTGTAATTTGCAGGTTCGTCAAACCGAGAGAGCTGGGCTACGGAAAATACCAGCTGTGATCGTGGAAACAGTTCACTCTGAAGATTCTCAAGCCGCTTCCAGTAAAGCGGTGGTGAGCATTGAAGGTGCAGGTACAGAAGATGTTGCCAAGGCGCATATTGCGGAGCAGGGGCTCCGGGGTGAACCTGCCGGGCCGAAAGATGGGCTGAAAGTTTCCGAGCCGGAGCAGATTTTGTCCGATGAGCCTGATGAGGAGGAGGCGAAAGAAGATTCGCCATCCCAGATCAAGGCCGCTCCGGCTTCGATTGAGGAGTCGCCGGCTAAGTTCGCTTCCTTGCCTTTAAGCCTTTTTCGTCTAAGGAACTCCACTCTCTGGGATAACGATGTGGATACACGGCCGGTCCTTGCGAGCCTGACAACGCCGGCAGGCGAGACAAAGGTTTCCAATTTACCGTCCGCTGAAGGTTCCGCTGGCAAAGAACCGGAGTCTGCGTCGACATCAACCGAATCGCCCCCTGACCCTGATGGGGCAGGTGAACTCCCAGACCTTTCGGGCTCACCAGCAGAGCAGGGGCAGGCGGAGGTTGCTGCCGACTCAGTTATTGAGGAGTCGCGACCTGGCCCGGAAGAGGAAGGGGAGGGCGAGGCGACAGGGCCGGCCCTGGCTACGGCGGCAGGAGGCATTGGCGCCGAAGAGGTTGAGGTGAAGGAGAAGGTTCCTGCTCATACAGAGTCAGAGCCCAGCGTTGCTGTGCTTACCTCTGCGGTCACGGTGGGTGTTTCCCCGGAAACCCAAGCTGAAAAAAGTCAAGATGAGGCCGCAACGGGCAAGCCGGCTGCTGAAAAACCCGCTGGACGGGCGGGAGAAGAGAGTTCCGCCTCTGAGGCGGCAGCAGAGGTGAAAGATTCCGCCCCTGAGGCGAAAACCGAGGAGGAGGCTGCAGGCGATGGCGGTGGTGGAGACGCCACGGCAGAGGCCCCCTTCCCCAAAGGGTACTTGATTGTGCTTGTTGTGTGTCTCGCCTTGGCTGTTTTTAAGAATACGGTTGGGAAGATCTGAGGACGGATTGTTGGAATGTGGTTTCGGTAGTTATTCATGAGTTGAGTTGACGGGTATCAACCTGAGAGAAAGTGAGGAGTGAAGCACATGTTTTGGACGGGTATAAACGGAACGGATTTGTTGGGTAGGGCGTTCAAGTTGTCATTTTGTCTGGCGACAGTAGGGCTCATGCTTTTCAGCTCGGGTTGCACAAACTCGGCACAGGTTCGCAAGAGTCGGCTGGTTGAACCGGAAGCCCCCGCCGCGATTGTGGCCGAGGCTATAGCAGAAACAGCAGATGATCGCGCTGAGGTTGTAGCCGACGAAATTGAGCAGCCGGCTGAGGCGGAAACGGCGGCTGAGGCTGAAACGGCGGCTGAGGTGGAAACGGTTTCCGACAGGACGGGCAGTGAAGTTGCTGCGATACTTCAACAGACCCGTGGGGCAGTTTTTGCAAGCTTGAGTACCCCCGTTGGAGCCGGCCCCCCTGCATCTTCTATTAAATTAGACGAACCAGCTGAGGCTGAAGTTGATTCCGGAGCCCAGGACTCTGTTTCGTCGCAAACCGCGGGAGACGCGGCAACTGAAGTCGAGGCAGAGGGTATCGAAACGCCCGCTTCTGCTGGAGATGAGGCCCAGGAATCAGCTGTGACGGAAGAGGTTGCTGAGGCGAATGTCGCAGAAGCTATTCCCGAGCCCGCAGAGGAGACTCCAGCGCGTGAGGAGGCAGAGACAGCCGAGGCTGAGGTAGCCAGGGTTGAATCGCCGCCTGAATCAGTGGCAACCCCAACCCCGGAACCTCCGGCAGCCGAGACACTTACGAGTAATAATCTCGGAGCGGTTCCGGCCCGCGGAGGTCGGTCGAATACAGCGTCCGTCCTGTTCCTTGTGCTGGGTGGAATTGGAGCTGCGTTGATTCTGATCAGAAAACGCGTGGCTGCCTGACCTACCAGGCTCGCTCCCAGAACTCTTCCATGTCTGCTTTTTCGCAGCGGCGCGGGTTGGTTCTGTGGCAGTGATCAGCCATAGCCAGCTCGACGAGGACTTCACGATCTTCGCCTGGGACGCCAAGGTCTCTGAGGCGCGGGGGGATCGAGAATTCCTCGTTGAGGCCCCTGGCCCACGAGATGATGCCATCTAAGGGGTTTCCCGGGCTGGAGAGATGGGCGCCTGCCGCTCCAGCGAGCCGGGTCGCAGCCTCTTCCGTGATCGCTTCTCGATTGAATTCGAAAGAAATCGGGAGGAGGACTGCGTTGAGAGTCCCGTGATGGATGTCATGCAGAGCACCAATAGCGTGAGACAGGGAGTGGCTGACTCCAAGTCCTTTCTCGAACCCGATCCCGGCCATCATGGCGGCCATCAATGTCTGGGATCGGCCTTCGATATCTCCAGGGTCTTTCATGACAGCAGGGAGATGCCGGGCTATCAGCTCAAGAGCTCCCAGCGCGATGGACTCCACGAGAGGGTGCTTTCTGGGAGACAGAAATTCTTCGATCGTATGGCAGAGGGCGTCCATGCCGCTACCTGCCGTCAGGAGAGGCGGAAGACTTAACGTGAGGTTTGGGTCAAGGATGGCGTGCTGAGGGACAAGAAGAGGGCTTGCAGCGATCATTTTTCGTGTGACGCCCTCCCTCTTTGTGATGATGAGCGCGCCGCGCGAGACCTCGCTTCCTGTTCCTGCTGTAGTTGGGATCGCGACGAGCGGCGGAGGCTTGTTGCCAATTTTGGTGGCCCCCCCGGCGAGAATGTCAAAAGTATCAAGGTCGCCCTCGTTAGAGGCGAGGAGGCCAACTCCTTTTGCCGCATCGATGACGCTTCCGCCTCCAATGGCTACAATGCCGTTGCAGGTTTCACTCTGGTAGACCCCCAGTGCCGCCAACACGTTTTCTTCTCTTGGATTGGAAGCAATTCCATCGAAGATGGAATACTCCGCGATATCTGAATCAAGAGTCTGCGTTGCAATGTCCAGCAGGCCGCATTCCCTTATCCCCTTGTCGCAAACGAACAAGGGGCGGTTGGCTCCGAGGCGGGACAGGGTCTTCGCCAGGCCCGCGATGGCTCCGGGCCCAAAATCGATACCGATCGGGACGGTGTATTTATATATTTTGTCTGAAGGCATGGCGTCGCGTTCATCGCTCACGGTGAAAGG